>CAMDLO010000057.1 GCA_945901765.1 Cyanobium sp. NIES-981
CTGTGGGGGCAAAACGCCGGGCTCCTGACCGTGCCGGCCATCGTCCTTGCAGCCAGGCCTTGCGGGGGGCCAAGCAGCAGCAAGCCGCAGCGAAAACCGCGCACCGTGCCCCGGTGTGGATTGAACCTGGATCACCCCGCCATGGCGGCGGGCAATGGCCTGGGCGATCGCCAGCCCCAATCCCGTGCCCCCATGCCGGCGACTGCGGGCAGGATCGAGGCGATGGAAGCGCTCAAAGATCCGCGACTGCGCCTCCCAGGGGATGCCAGGCCCGTCGTCCTGCACCGACA
Organism: Cyanobium sp. NIES-981; assembly: GCA_945901765.1. Lineage (GTDB taxonomy): Bacteria > Cyanobacteriota > Cyanobacteriia > PCC-6307 > Cyanobiaceae > NIES-981. Next base: position 291 of record CAMDLO010000057.1, read on the forward strand.
ACTGAATCTCCCGGCCACGGCGCTCCAGGCTCAGCCGCACCGTGCCGCCGCTTGGGCTGTGCTGCAGGGCATTGCTGAGCAGGTTGATCAGCAGGCGGCTCAGCTCCGATTCCACCCCCAGCACCGTGGCGTCACGAACATCGATCGCCGCTCCCAGGGACACCGCTGCGGCGGCGGCCGCCTCGCTGAAGTCCTCCAGGACATCCGCGCAGATCTCGGCAAGGTTGCACCGCTGCAGGTGGCTCCGATGGGCGGGGCGCTCCAGGCTGGCCAGCAGCAGCAGATCGGCGATCAGCTGTTGCAGCCGCCGGCCCTGGCTCAGCATCCGGTCCAGACTGGCCGCCATCGGGGCTGCTGTCGCAGGCTGCCCAGTGCTGAGACGCCCTGCAGGAATCGGGCTGGGCGGCAGTTGGATGGCATCCCGTTCGGTTTCCAGCAGCGCCAGCAGGGTGGCCAGGGGCGTGCGCAGCTCATGGGCCACATCGGCGCTGAACTGCTCCTGCCGCCGGTAGGCCTCCAGCAACGGCGCCATCGCCAGGCCCGCCAGCCACCAGCTGGCCAGGGCCATGCCCGCCATCGCCAGGGCGAACACGCCATGCCCCAGCCACCACAGCCGGCGGGCCTCAGCATCGAGCGGCGCCAGGCTGCGGCTGATCTGGAGCGTGCCCCAATCCTGCTGGCCGCTGCCATGGCCCTGGTGCAGATGAATCGCATAGCGCAACCAGCGTTCCCCGCTGGCCAGGCGCTGCTCCTGCCACACCGGCTCCGGCCGGCCAGGCCCCACGGCACCGGGCGAGGCCGCCAGCAGCTGGCCGCGGGGATTGAAGATCCGCAGCTGGAACCGGAATGGATCGGCGGCACTGATGGCATGGCGCTCGATCAGGGCATCGGCGGCGGCACAGGGCTGACCCGCCAGACACAGGCCCGGCAGCACCGCCGCCAGGGCTGCAGACGGCCCGGCCACCGGCGGCAGGCTGGATTTGAGGCTGTCGTGCAGCGTGCCGGCGACGGTCTGCAACTCGCGGCGCAGGGCGGCCTCCTGCTCCTGAAGCAGCAGGCGTGCCATCGCCAAACCGGCGCCATAGAGGATGCTGCCCATCACCAGCAGCGACAGGCCGGCCAGGCGCCATCGGCTGCGCCACAGCAGTGCCGGAGCCGGCGACCTGGTGGCGCTCATGACGCACCAAGAACCATGGAAGAGAAGCGATAACCCCGGCTCGGCACCGTCTCGATCAGGCAGGCCAGGCCGTGAACGGCCAGCCTGCGCCGCAGCAGCCGCACCTGGGCGGCCACCACATTGCTCACCGGATCCTGATGCAGGTCCCAGAGCTGGCTTCTGAGCTCGGAGCCAGGAATGATCCGCTCGGGATGGGCGAGAAAGTAGGCCATCAGCTGCTGCTCCTTGCCCGCCAGCGGGATCGTCACCACACCAGCGGATGTGCTGACCTGCAGCTGGCCGGACTGGGGATCGAACCGGTAGGGGCCGACCTCCAGTTCAGGTTCGCGATAGCTGGGTTGCCGGCGCTGCAGCGCCCGCACCCGGGCCAGCAGTTCCTCCATCGCGAAGGGCTTGCTCAGGTAGTCGTCGGCGCCGGCATCGAGCCCCTCCACCCGATCGGCTGTGCCGGCCCGGGCGGTGAGCAGCAGCAGCGGCAACGCGAGACCGGCGCTGCGGGCCCGGCGGCAGAGCTCAGGGCCACTCAGACCCGGCAGCATCCAGTCCACGATCGCCAGCTCATAGCGGGCCAGCTCACCGCTGAGCAGCGTCCAGCCCGCCAGCCCATCGGCGCAATGGTCCACCACATGCCCTTGGCGCTGCAGCACGGTCTGCACCGCGCCGGCGAGCTCCCGCTCGTCGTCCACCAGCAGGATCCGCAGCGGCATTCAGCCTGAGAAACATCGCCGGATGCTAGTGGCGGCAGCCGATTTCACCTGTTTTTCATCGCCCCTGCGCCATCCTCCGGCCAGCAACCGTCGCTCACGGCCATGTCCCGGCTCCTGCAGTACAGCGCCAGCCTTGCCCTGGCCGCCGCCGCTCTGCTGGGCGCGCTGCCGCCAGCCAGCGCCCATGTGGGCCACGGTGATGCGTTCCAGCAGCAGGGCGATGTGCGCCAGGTGAAGGCCAATGCCGACACCGATGCCCTGCTGGGGGTGCTGACCGCGAAACCACAGCAGGGCCCGGAGGGCCTGACCGTGCCGGCGGCAGCCGTGGTGGAGGCGGATGGCAAGCCGCTGGTGTTCGTGAAGAGCGCCACCACCTACGACCCGGTGTTCGTGCAGACCGGCGCGACCAGCGGCGACCGGGTGACGATCGCCAGTGGCGTGGACGCCACCGACGCTGTGGTGGTGCAGGGAGCTCTGTCGCTCTACGCCGAATCGAAGAAGAGCCAGCAGAGCGACAAGGGCCAACCTGCTGCTGAATCGGCACCAGCCCCTGCCGCCGCTTCCAGCGAAACCGCGCCGGCAGCATCAGCCAGGCCCCAGCTCAATCCCGTGGGCCTTGGAGCGGCCATCGCGGGGGTGCTGGCTCTGGGCGGTGTGGCCGTGACGCGCCTGGGACGCCGCTCGAACTAGCCGAGAGCACACCCAAACCCTCGCCCCCGGTCTGCTGAGCCGCCCATGCTCGATCGCGCCCTCAATGCCACGCTGCGCTTCTCGATCGCCAGGCGCTGGCTGGTCGTGGCCGCCGCCGTGGTGATCAGCCTCTGGGGAGTGGTGGCGATCCGGCAGATGCCGCTGGATGTCTTTCCCCCCTTTGCACCGCCCCAGGTGGATGTGCAGACCACGGCGGAGGGTCTCTCACCGGAGGACGTGGAAGCGCGCATCACCCTGCCGATCGAGGCGGCGGTGAATGGGCTGCCTGGCGTGGACACCGTGCGTTCCTCCTCCAAGGCGGGCCTCTCGATGGTGCAGGTGGTGTTTGACCAGAACGCCGACATCGAGAAGGCCCGCCAGGCCGTCGCTGAGCGGCTGCAGTCCATCCGCGCCGAGCTGCCCGCCCATGCCAGCGCTCCCGAGATCTCGCCGCTGACGTCGCCGCTGGGCACGATCCTGCAGGTCGCCTTCACAGTGAAGGGCTCGGGTCCGACCAGCGAGCTGGAGCTGCGGCGGCTGGTGCAGACCAGTTTTGAGAACCAGCTGCTGGAGATCCCGGGGGTGGCCCAGGTCACCCTCTATGGCGGTGATGCGCTGCAGCAGCAGATCTGGGTGGATCCAGAGAAGCTGCGCAGCCGCGGTGTGTCGCTGCAGGCGGTGGCCGATGCCGCGGCGGATGCCAGCGCCACAGCGCCGGGGGGCTTCCTGATCGGCGGCGGCCAGGAAACGCTGATCCGCATCGATGGCAATGCGCGCAGCGGCGCCGATCTGGCCGCCGCCGTGCTGACCGGTGGAAATGGCCAGACGCTGAGGCTCTCGGAGCTCGCCAGCATCCGCCCAGGCGGGGCCCTGCGCCGCGGCGACGCCAGCTACAACGGCAAGCCGGCGGTGGTGCTGATGATCAACAAGCAGCCCGCCATCGACACCCCCTCCGTAACCCGGGCGGTGGAAGAGCGCATCACTGCGATCCGCCGCACCCTGCCCGCGGATGTGATGGTGCAACTCAGCTTCCGCCAGGCCAACTTCATCGACACGGCGATCGCCAACGTCAGCTCCTCGTTGCTGGAGGGGGTGCTGATCGTGTCGGTGGTGATCGTGCTGTTTCTGATGAACTGGCGCGCTGCCGTGATCAGCCTCAGCGCCATTCCGCTCTCCTTGCTGATCGGCCTGATGGTGATGAACAGCCTGGGGCTGGGCCTCAACACCATGACCCTCGGCGGCCTGGTGGTGGCGATCGGCTCGGTGGTCGATGACTCGATCGTCGACATGGAGAACTGCTATCGCGGTCTGCGCCGCAACCAGATGGGCGGTACAGCCAAGTCGCCCCTGCAGGTGGTGTTCGACACCTCGGTGGAGGTGCGCCAACCGGTGATCCTCTCCACCCTGATCATCCTGGTGATCTTTGCGCCGATCTTCTCGCTCAGCGGGGTGGAGGGGCGGATCTTCCAGCCGATGGGCCTGGCCTACCTGCTCTCGATCGCCGCCTCCACCCTGGTGGCGGTGACCCTCTCGCCGGCCCTCTGCGCCATTCTGCTGGCACCGGTTCGTCTGCCGGCGGAGAACACCTGGATCGCCGCCCAGGCCGAGCGGCTCTACAGCCCGGTGCTGGAAGCAGCCTTGGCGGCGCCACGGCGGGTGCTGGCCCTGGCCCTGGCCTTGCTGATCGCCACCGCCCTGATCCTGCCGACACTGGGGCGGGTGTTCCTGCCGGAGTTCCGCGAGCGGTCGCTGGTCAATTCGATGGTGCTGTACCCAGGCGTTGCCCTCGAGATGACCAACCGGGCCGGCATGGCCCTGAGCCGCTCCCTGGCCGGCAGCCCCTGGATCGACTGGGTGCAGGTGCGGGCAGGCCGGGCCCCGGGGGATGCCGATGGCGCCGGCGTGAACATGGCCCATGTGGATGTGGAGCTCAGTGAGGCCGCCATGGAGGATCGGCCGGCGGCGATCGCCGCCCTGCGCCAGGCCTTCCTGCGCCTGCCGGGGGTGGCCCCCAACATCGGCGGCTTCATCTCCCATCGCATGGACGAGGTGCTCTCCGGCGTGCGCAGCGCCATCGCCATCAAGATCTACGGGTCCGATCTGGGCGAGCTGCGCCGCCTGGGCGAGCAGGCGCGCGAGGCGATCGAACCGATCCAGGGGGTGGTGGATCTGCAGCTCGAACCCCAGTTACCGATCCGCCAGGTGCAGGTGGAACTCAACCGCCAGGCCGCAGCGGCGCGCGGACTGTCGATGCAGCAGCTGGCCGATCAGGTGGAACTGGCCCTCAACGGCAAGGTGCTAAGCCAGATCGTTGACGGGCAGCAGCGCACCGATGTCTGGGTCGGGGTGGAGCAGGCGGCCCGCAGCAACCTCGATGCGATCCGCGGCCTGCCGATCGCCACAGCAACCGGCGCCATCGTCCCCCTCGGTGATCTGGCCGCAGTGGAGTTCGGCAAGGGCGCCAACGTGGTGAACCGGGAGGATGTCTCGCGCCTGATCGTCGTGTCGGCCAACGTGAGCGGCCGCGATCTCGGCAGCGTGGTGGCTGACATCAAGCGCACGCTGGAGCAACGGGTCAAGCTCCCCCCTGGCTATTCGATCCGCTACGGCGGTCAGTTCGAGTCGGAGGAGCGGGCCACCGCCAGCCTGGTGGTTTACAGCGTGATCGCTGCTGTGGTGATCGGGCTGTTGATGGGGGTGGCGGTCAAATCCTGGCCGGCCACCCTGGCGATCCTGATCAACCTGCCGCTGGCCCTGGTGGGTGGATTGGCAGCCGTGCTGCTGAGCGGTGGCGTGCTGTCGGTGGCCTCCCTGATCGGCTTCATCACCCTGTTCGGTGTGGCCGTGCGCAACGGCCTGCTGCTGGTGGATAACTTCAACCGCCGCCATGCCGGCGGCCAGGCGCTGCAGGAGGTGATCCGTGACGGCAGTCTGGAGCGGCTCAACGCGATCCTGATGACGGCCCTCACCTCGGCACTCGGCATGCTGCCCCTGGCCCTGGCCTTCGGGGCAGGCAACGAGATCCTGCAGCCCCTGGCGATCGTGGTGCTCGGTGGTCTGATCACCTCCACCCTGCTCACCCTGGTGGTGCTGCCGGCCCTGTACGCCCGTTACGGCCGCTGGCTGCTGCCGCGGGCCAGCGCCGAGGCATGACACAGGAACGCCAGGGCCAGCTGGCCGGCCTGGCGGCCGCCGTGCTGTTCGGCTGCAGCGCGCCGCTGATCGCCAGCCTCACCGGCTCGGGTTCGGCCCTGAGCATCGCCGGACTGCTCTACGCCGGCGCCACCCTGGCGCTGCTGGTTGTTCGCCTGGTCCGCGGCACCCAGGCCGAAACGCCGCTGAGCCGCCAGGACTGGCCGGCCCTGGCGGCGCTCACCCTGCTCGGTGGTGTGGTCGGCCCGTTGGCGCTGGTGCTGGGGCTGGCCCGTCTGCCGGCCGCCTCCAGTTCGCTGCTGCTCAACCTCGAGGCGGTGTTCACCCTGGCGATCGCCGTGTTGCTGGGCCGTGAGCACCTGGGCCGGCGTGGCCTGCTCTCGGCTGGCTTGACCATCGCCGGGGCAGTGGTGCTCTCGGAGGGATCGCTCAACGGCGCCAATGGCCTGGGTGCCGCCCTGATCGCCCTGGCCACCCTGGCCTGGGGCATCGACAACAACCTCAGCCAGCGCCTGAGCCTGCGCGATCCGATCCAGATCGCCACCGCCAAGGCGGCGGGGGCCGCCGCGCCGATGCTCCTCCTGGCCCTGCTGCTCGGCCATGCCTTTCCGCCGCTGCCGGTCACCCTGGCGCTGCTCGTCATCGGCGCCCTGGGCTACGGCATCTCGATCTGGCTGGACCTGCTGGCCCTGCGGGATCTGGGGGCTGCCCGTGAGGCGGTGCTGTTCTCCACCGCGCCGTTCGTGGGGGCCCTGTTTGCCCTGCTGGTGCTGGGCGATCCGTTCACACCGGCGCTGCTGATCGCTGCCACGCTGATGGTGGCTGGCGTGCTGTTGCTGCTGCAGGACGACCACGGCCACCGGCATCAGCACACACGGCTGCGGCATGCACATCGCCACCGCCACGGCCCGGATGGAGGTGGGGCCATGGACGGTGATCCCCATCACAGCCATCCGCACGGACCGGCAGAGCAGGAGGGCTGTCCTCGCGATCGCCCGTTCTGGCACGCCCATGCCCATGAGCACGAACCGATCGAACACGACCACCCCCACAGCAGCGATGCCCACCACCGGCATCGGCACTGATCAGCAGCACTGATCAGCAGCACTGATCAGCAGCGCTGGCCATGACAGCCTCACCGCACTGCAGGGGAGTAACAACGGCGGTACCACTGGGCCATCCGCACGATCTCCTCGCTCTGCACCCGCACCATCACCGCCTGAAGATCCCGCAGCACGGATCGCTCGGACCGCATCCCGGCGTGGGCGGCCATCATCACCCCCATGCGGTGATGGGGAATCATCTGCTCGAGGAAGGCACGGTCGAAATCAGCCGCCGTGCTCAGATCTTCCACACCGGGCCCCAGAGCAGGGGTGCCCATGCCCATGCCGGTGCGGCTCCACGCCGGCAGATCCATGCCGAACCACTGCCGGTACCAGCCCCGCATCCGAGCGTTCTCCGCTGTCTGACTGGCGATGATCTGCCGGGCCAGCTCCCTGATCTCCGGCCGCCGGGCCCGGGTGAGCGCCAGCTGGGCCATGGCAATCGCCCCATCGTGATGGGGAATCATCTGCTCGATGAAGTGCTGATCAGCCCGTTGCCCGCCCTGCCCCATGCACCCCGATCCGACGGGGGCCGGGGTGAATCCCCCCTGCCGGGCCATCGCCGAACTGTCAACTGACACCGGGCTGCCCGACAACAGCACCGTGAACGCCAGCGTTGACGGGCCAAGCAGCCAAACCCTGAGCGCCATGGCAGAACGTCCATCGCTGCAACCACTGTCAGCCTGGTGCGGCGGAACGGCGCCGACGGCGGTTGCAGCGGAACTGCCGAAACGGTGTGGGGGAGAGCCATTCAGGCCTCGGGCACGAACGAAGCCATGCCGGCGGCATCCACGGTGAGGGTGCCCGGGGCGTAGCAGAAGCTGCCGCCGCTCAATCCCGCCAGCACATTGACGCCACGCACCGGCAGCAGGGCGTCGGTGGTACTGATCCGTCCGGCGTCCACGGCATACACACCAGTGGGCAGCACCAGGGTGTCGCGCCCGGTGCCACCCCTGAGCCCGGCACCAGGCTCAGCCCCGCCACCCGGCTCCGGCACACTCGCAAACCCGATCAGCCGATCGTCGCCAGCGCCGAGGTCGAGGCAACTGGCCGGTGAACCCCAGTGGTCCAGACCACCGCGGCGCACATCGATCAGGTCATCGCCACCGCCCAGCGCGGCAGAGCCGTCGCGCAGGCGCAGCCCATCCGAGGCGATCAGCCGGTCATGCCCCTTGCCCATCTCCAGGCTGCCGAGGCTGATCACCAGGTTTCCCTCGCCGAGCAGGATGCGATCGGCACCGCGCCCGGTGTCGAGGAATCCGCCGAGCAGCGCGGCGGCGGCGGCCTCGATCCGGTCCCCGCCATCCCCCAGATCCACCCGGCTGTCCTCCCCGACCTGGAGCGCCCCGGCCGTCACCGTGATCACATCGTCACCCCCACCCGTGCTCAGCGAGCCGTTGAACTGGTCAACCGCCAGCAGCGCGATGAAGTCGCGGGCTGCAACGGTGTCGTCCCCCTTGCCAAGGGTGGTCTCACCGTTGAGGCGCACGTAGCGACCGCCCTCGAGCCGATCATCACCCCCACGCAGTTGAATGACGCCGCGGCGGCCATTCCAGACCCAGGGCTGGGCAGCACTGCCGCGCACGCTGTCGTCAGCGTTGGTGCCGCGCAACCGCCGCTGGTTCACGCCCTCCAACACAAACACGGTGCCGGCGTTGTTCGCCATCGCTTGCGACTCCGGATGGGTGCCGGATCACTGTGGCGCCAGGGCTGGGCCGCAGGTCATGTCAGAGCGGATGCCCTGCAGATCCGCCCATCAACGGCCACGGCCGGCGAGGCGGTCCGCCAGCAGCACCAGCAGGGGCACCGGCACCATCCACACCAGCCAGGCCGGCGGATAGGGCGCCAGCTGCAGGAGCCTCGCCAGGGGCGGCAGCAGGATCAGGGTGGCGGTGAGCAGCCCCATGCTGGCGATGGCGGGCAGCAGCAGGGGGTTGGCGCGGCCGACGGAACCTGGCGGACCGGAGCGGCAGGCCAGCAGCACCCCCAGCTGGCCGCACACGATCGCCGTGAAGGCCGCCGCTGATGCCCGCCGCTGCATCAGCTGCTCAAGCGGCCCAGCCCGGCCCTGCAGCAGCGCCGGAGCCAGCGCCTGCAACGCCGGCCAGTCCACCCCCTGGGCCCGCCAGGCCACCAGATAGATCGCCATGCTGCAGATCGCTTCCGTCAGCCCCAGCACCAGATAGGCCCGCAGCATCAGCGACCGGTCGAGCAGCGGCTGGTCACGCCGCCGGGGCGGCCGGCGCATCACCCCCACCGCCGCCGGCTCTGCCCCCAGACCGAGAGCGGGCAGCAGGTCGGTGCCCAGATCCACCGCCAGGATCTGCAGGACGGTGAGCGCCGCCGGGATCCGCCAGGCCACCATCGCCAGGAACGGCGCCACCTCCGCCACGTTCGACGCGAGGATGTAGGTGAGAAAACGGCTGATGTTGGCCGCCACGGCCCGGCCAAGGCGCACCGCACTGACGATCGTGGCGAAGTTGTCATCGAGCAGCACGATGTCTGCCGCCTCCCGGGCCACATCGGTGCCCAGCCGTCCCATCGCCAACCCCACATCGGCGGCGCGCAGGGCCGGAGCATCGTTGACGCCATCGCCCGTCACGGCCACCACCTCACCGAGGGCGCGATAGGCCAGCACCAGCCGCAGTTTCTGCTCCGGCGCCATGCGGGCGAACACGAGTCGGTGGCGATGGCGCAACAACTGACGCAGCTGGGCCTCGCTGAGGCGATCGAGCTGGGAGCCCTCGATCAGCCGCACTGGATCGGCGGCGGGCTGGGGATCCAGCAGCCCGATCTGCCGGGCGATCGCTGCGGCGGTGAGGCCGTAGTCGCCGGTCACCATCGTCACGCGGATGCCGGCCTGGCGGCACTGGCGGATCGCTTCCGGCACCTCCGGCCGGGGTGGATCGTGCAGACCGATCAATCCCAACAGCTGCAGATCCCGCTCCAGGACTTCGGCCCGGGCCTCCAGCTGATTCGTGGCAACGGGGCGACAGGCCACCGCCAGCACCCGACAGCCCTCCGCCGCCAGCGCATCGTTGGCGGCCAGGGCCTGGCGGCGCCGCTCAGCATCGAGAGGGGCGGCAAACGGTGCGGCAGCAAGGGAGCTGCACTGGGCGATCAGCTCCACCGGCGCCCCCTTGCAGATCAGCAGCAGCGTTCCATCCAGCTGCTCCACCACCACGCTCATGCGGCGGCGGTGGGAGTCGAACGGCAGCTCGCGCTGGCGGGGGCTGCACCGCAGCAGGGTGACGGGATCCTGCTGCCGTTCCAGCGCCGCCATCAACAGCGCCGCTTCGGTGGGATCGCCGATCGTGCGCAGACCACCCCGGCCCCGCTCCAGGTGGGCATTGGAGCAGAGGCAGGCGAGCGCCAGCAGCCGCTGCTCCGGCAGCGGACCGGGCTGGGGCAGCCAGAGTGCCTGCACCACCATGCGATTGCAGGTGAGCGTGCCGGTCTTGTCGCTGCAGATCACGCTCACTGAGCCGAGCGTCTCCACCGCCGAGAGCCGACGCACCAGGGCCTGCTCGCCGGCCATGCGGCGCACGCTGATCGCCAGGGCGAGGCTCACGGTGGGCAGCAGCCCCTCCGGCACGTTCGCCACCAGGATCCCCATGGCGAACACCAGGCTCTCGATCGGCCCCACGCCCACCAACAGCCAGCTGAGCAGGAAACTGAGCAGGCCCATCGCCGTGGCAATGGCCGTGATCGTGTGCACGATCCGCGCCACCTGGCGCTCCAGGCTGCTGGCCCCCCGCTCCGTGGCCGCCGTGAGCCGCGCCACCTGGCCGAACTCCGTGTCGACACCGGTGGCATAGACCAGGGCGTCCGCATGGCCGGCCGCCACCGTGGCGCCCGCCAGCGCCAGGTTGGCCTGCTCCCGCAGCGGCAGGTGGGCCCGGCTGAGGGGGATCGGCCGGGCGTGGCGCGCTACCGGCAGGGCTTCACCGGTGAGCACCGCCAGATCGAGGCTGAACCCGCTGGCCTCCACAAGACGTGCATCCGCCGGCACCCGGTCCCCTTCCTCCAGGCGGATGCGATCACCGGGCACCAGCGCGGCGGCATCGCCCTCCTGCAGCACACCATCGCGCCAGAGCCGCACCCGCTCCGGCAGGGCCTGCCGCAGCGCCACCAGGGTGCGTTCCGCCTGGTACTCCTGCCAGAAGGAGAACAGGCCGTTGATCAGCACCACCGCCCAGATCGCCCAACCCAGCTGCGGCATGCCGGCGGCAAAGGCCAGGGCGCCGGCCACCCACAGCAGCAGGGCCATGAAATGCACCATCTGGTCAGCCAGACGCAGCAGCAGCGGGCGCCGTGGCACGGCCGGCAGACGATTGGCGCCGTGGCGCTCCAGCCGCTCTGCGGCCGCCGCCACGGTGAGTCCCTCCGGAGTGGTGTGCAGGGCCCGGCACAGCTCGGCCAACGCCAACGACCAGACCGGCCGCTCCGGCGTGAGCTGGAGGTCGCCAGCCGGTAACTGCATGGCGCACCGGAGGCGATGGGCTGTCGTGAGGATAGGCGAACAGACTGAACACGAGGACGCTGCAGATGTGCCGCCATAGCGATTCGCCCGAATCGGAAATCCGGCAACGGGAGCAAACATGAGGCGCCCCAGATTCCATTCCGTGTCTGACATCTTCGGCGACTACATGCGGTCGATCAGCCGCATCCCTCTGCTCACACAGGAGGAGGAACTGCACTACGGCCGCCTCGTGCGCAGCTGGCTCGACGGCGACACAGACAACGCAGGCCTGAAACGGCGTGGCCAGCGCGCCATGCAGCGCATGGTGACCGCCAATCTGCGCCTGGTGGTGAGTGTGGTGAGCCGCCATCAGCACGCCACCCGACTGCGGCGTCTGGAGCCGATCGACCTGGTCCAAGCGGGCAATCTGGGGCTGATCCGTGCCGTGGAGCGCTTCGATCCGGCGCGGGGCTATCGCTTCTCCACCTTTGCCTTCTGGTGGATCCGCCAGGCCGTGAATCGCCACGTTCAGGAATACAGCGGAGCCATCAGGCTTCCCTATGCACTACAGGTGCTCTCGCAGCGCTATCAGGCGATGCAGGCGTCCTCCGAACACAGCCTCGACATCCCTGAACTGGCCGCGCGTCTCGGGGCACAGCCGGAACGCGTTCAGCAGGTGATCCGTGCCGTGCAGTTCAGCCGGCTGCTGTCGCTCGATCAGTCGCTCGGCGAAGGAGACACCCAGGGCCTCACCCTGCTTGACACGGTGGGCGGCGGCGATCAGCCCCGGGCGCAGGAGGAGTACCACTGGCTGCACGCCCAGATCAGCCAACTGAGCACGCTGGAGCAGGAAGTGCTGCTGGCCCGCTATAGCGACAACGCCCCCTCGGTGGCCAGCCTGGCTGAACGGATGGGGCGCAGTCGACACCAGATCCAGGCCATTGAGAAACGGGCCCTGCAGCGCCTGCGCCAGGTGATTGAGCCCATGCTCAATCCGTGATGCCCCCGGGGCGCGTCAGGGGCGGGAGTCACGGCGCTGCAGAGCCCTGCCGTCAGCCACAAACCCGTTCCCTGCCGGCTGGAAGGGACGGGCCGGTTCCGGCGATCGGGATTCCCGCAACAGCGCCTCCTCCAGCAGAAAGGCACACAGGTTGGAGACGGAGCGGCCCTCCTCCTCCGAACGACTCAGCAGCGCCTCGTGCACGTGATAACTGAGGGTGATCGAAACCCGGCGAGGCTGACGCTGCAGAACACGCAGACGCTCCGACATTGGATGCACTCCAAATGACCAATTCACAGCATGCTGTGAAAGCCAGAGTCCGAGAATCCCGAATCCGCAGCGAATGCGATGCAAAGCGTTTTGTAGCCATCAATACCAGCCGCATTCCACCAACCAGACCATTCATGAGCCGCTCCGAAATACGGCCGATCGCAGCCACGTCCGCAGGAAATCTGCTGAGCTCATGCATCATCCCCCACCCAAACCAACCACCCCTCGTTAAAAATCCAGACCTCACGATCAGCCATGACACCATTGAACGATCGGGATGCGCGCACCCTGGCTGGGGTGTTCGCCCATCCCCTGCGACAGAACATCCACTGGCATGACGTGCTGCACCTCTGCAACGCCATCGGTGGGGAGGTGGACGTGCTCCGCAATCAGCGGGTGCGGCTGCGCCTGCCGGCGGGGGGGTACCAGATCTGGATGCAGTCCCGCTCACAAGCCGGCCGGGGGGAACTGCAGCAGGACGATGTGATGCAGCTGCGCCGCTTTCTGGCCCAGGCCGGCATCACGCCGACAGACCAAAGCACCGCAGGCCCACCTCTCCCCAGCGAGAGCGAACCGGTTCGGCTGGTGATCCGCATCGATCACCGGCTCGCCGACCTCTATCGCCTGCACGACAACACAATCGAGCACACCCACATCCGCCCCCACGGACTCTGGGGCAGCGATCAGAACCTCAGTCACCGCCATGAGCGGGACATCGCCGGGCAGCGCGCCCCTCTCGACAGGGAGTATCTGCATCACATCAGCACGGCACTGGAGCAGGCCGATCAGGTGCTGCTGTGCGGCCATGGCCATGGACAGGCCGATGTGGTGCAGCTGCTGCTCAAGGAGTTGCACCAGCACCGCCCTGATCTGCTGCAACGGGTGGTCGGCAGCGAACGCCTCGATGATCCCGCCCTCAGCGAGCGGCAGCTGCTGCGGCTGGCCGCTCAGCACTTCGGCAGCGAACCGCCACGACTCGGTGCAGCAGAACCGGCACAAAGAAGCTGAAGCAGCGAAAGCGAATCAGCCATCTCGCTATCACGAATGAGGGCAAAGCGAATGCTCCTGCCCAATCACCAATTATCTCAAATCATCCATGCAGAATCTTGAGATCCTCGCCGACTTCGACGCTCAATCCGTCAACGGCGGCCGCGGTCGGAAAAACGCCCTCAAGCAAACCAAAGCCAAGGGCCACATCTCCCACGGCGGCTGCACCCCGCCCACCCCTCCCGTTCCGCCTTGCCAGCCCCACCACGGCATGAGCGGCACCTACGCCCCCACAAATCAGACCAACACAGCCAACGTGACCGCCAATGGCTACTACGGCGGCGCCTATGTGGGAATTCTGCAGGGCAATCTGGCCCTTGATGCCTGATCTGGCGATCGCCAACTGATCAGCTGACGCACTGCCGGCCGCTGCACTCAGCCGCTGCCGGCTCCTCTTTCCTCCTACCTGTGCCATGCAAACTCTCTCCAACCGCGAGATGACCGCCCTGGCAGGCGGTTACGGCTCGATCAACGTCAATCCTGTGATCAACGTCAACCCAACCATCCAGACCAACACCGGAACGGCTCTGGCGTTTGGCTTGCTTGGTGGCGACGCCGGCGCGGGGGTGGGCCAACTGAACGGGCTGCTCAATGGGCCGCTGCAGGGATCGGCGCCACCGCCCGCACCAACGAACGGCGCGCCGGGCGGTGGGACACCGAGCTGGGCTGGCAAGAAGCTGGCTTCACGCCGCAAAAAGGCCCGCTGACCCCACGGTTGGCCATCGCGTCCATGCCGCTGCGCTGAGCGGACCGGATGGCGGCATCTGCAGCCGTCCGGCTTCTTCTCGGCCTGGTGCATCTCTCCGTATCGACCTGTCATGTCTGGGCCTGTGATCACCATCCTCAACCCACACGTCTGCGCCCATCTGAGCGGCGGCCGACAGTGCGGCAGCGCCCCGCCGGAGCGGCGGCAGGGCGGCCGATGGCGGGGCGCCGGTCTGAACCGGTTGCTGGCCACCCTGATCCGGCTGCTGCGCACCGATCAGGACAACAGCCATCAGCCCAACAGCCCTCAGCACACCATCGATCAGCGCAACATCGCCATCAA
>CAMDLO010000058.1 GCA_945901765.1 Cyanobium sp. NIES-981
CCGCTCCGGCACGATGGCCATCTCCGAGAACACGGTGGCCGAAGCCGAGCTGATGGCAATCGATGAGATCAATGCCAAGGGCGGCATCACCATCGATGGCAAGAAGCTGAAGATCGTGCCTGTCGAAGAAGACGGTGCTTCCGACTGGCCCACCTTCGCTGAGAAAGCGAAGAAGCTGATCGACCAGGACCAGGTCGCCGTGGTGTTCGGTGGCTGGACCTCCGCCAGCCGCAAGGCGATGCTGCCGGTGTTCGAGGCCAAGGATCATTTCCTGTATTACCCGATTCAGTACGAAGGCCAGGAGTGTTCCAAGAACATCTTCTACAGCGGTGCCACCCCCAACCAGCAGGCTGAGCCAGCTGTGGAGTGGCTGTTGAAGAACAAGGGCAAGGACTTCTTCCTGGTGGGCTCCGATTACGTGTATCCGCGTACGGCCAACACGATCATGAAGGAGCAGCTCAAAGCCCAGGGTGGCAAGGTTGTCGGTGAGGACTACCTGCCACTTGGTAACACGGAGGTGGCCCCGATCATCGCCAAGATCAAGCAGGCACTGCCGAATGGTGGTGTGATCGTCAACACCCTCAATGGGGACAGCAATGTCGCCTTCTTCAAACAGCTGAAGGCAGCGGGTATCACCCCTGCTAACGGCTATTCGATCATGAGTTTCTCGATCGCCGAGGAGGAGGTGGCGGCCATTGGGCCCGAGTATCTCGAGGGTACCTATGCAGCCTGGAACTTCTTCCAGAGTCTTGATACGCCTGCCTCGAAGAAATTCACCGCCGACTTCAAGGCCAAGTATGGCGACAACCGGGTCACCAACGACCCTGCAGAAGCGGCGTACATGATGGTTTATCTCTGGGCCGCTGCCGCCGAGAAAGCGAACAGTGTTGATGACAATAAGGTGCGGGAGTCACTCATCGGCGTGAGCTTCGATGCCCCTGAGGGTAAGGTGACCGTGCAGCCCAATCACCACGTCGAGAAGCGCGTACTTATCGGTGAAGTGCAGGGAGATGGCATGTTCAAGATCCTTGAGGACAAGGGTTTTGTGAAGCCGATTGCCTGGAATCAGTTTGTGCCTGAAACCAAGGGCTACAGCTGCGACTGGACGAGAAAGGATGTGCCCGATCCTGGCAAGTTCAAGCTCTGAATCTATCCGGGTTCTGAGCCTCGCCCTGCTGATCCTCCGTGATCGGAACGGGTATTCTGAATCGAGGGGAAGCACGTCTTCCCCTTTTTATTTGTTTCTTTCTGTTGTCTGAGCCCTGCTGGGGCGCCATGGATCTTTTCTTCGACACGCTGTTCAACGGCATGGCGATCGGTTCGGTACTGGTGCTTGCGGCACTCGGCCTTGCCGTCGTCTTCGGACTGATGGGTGTGATCAACATGGCCCATGGTGAGCTGATGATGATCGGTGCCTACACCACATTTGTGGTGCAGAATCTGGTCAAGAACGGCCCCCTTGAGTTCCTGTTTCCGATCTACATTCTTGTGGCGATTCCGATCGCCTTTCTGGTCAGCGGCCTGGTGGGGCTGCTGCTGGAGAAAACGGTGATCCGCCGTCTTTACGGCCGGCCGCTGGAGACCTTGCTCGCCACCTGGGGCGTCAGCCTGATCCTGCAGCAGTTCGTGCGTTCCGTCAGCACTGCCTTCGCCCTCGGTCTGGTGCTGGCCGTGGCGGTCGGGCTGCTGGTTCCCCGTCTGCTGCCGGCGCGCTGGGGACGTCAGCGCTGGGCCCCCCTGCTGGATCTCGGCCGCTGGCTGTTGGCTGCGCTCCTGGGCATCGGCCTGGCCTCGCTGCTCGGTGGCGTTCGCGTTCTGGATCAACCCTGGTTCAGCGCTCGCAACATTGATGTCACCGCACCCCGCTGGCTGCGTGGATCGATTGATCTCGGTGCGCTGAACATGCCGGTGGCGCGCCTGTTCATCCTTGCCCTCACCGCCCTGGCCCTGCTGGCGGTGGTCTGGTTTCTGCAGAAAAGCGTGTGGGGCATGCGGATCCGGGCCGTCACCCAGAACCGGGCGATGAGCGACTGTCTCGGCATTCCCACCGAACGGGTCGATGCGCTCACCTTTCTGGTCGGTTCCGGTCTTGCGGGGGTGGCCGGCGTGGCGGTGACCCTGCTCGGCTCGGTGGGTCCGAACCTGGGCGGCAACTACATCGTTGACTGTTTCATGGTGGTGGTGCTCGGCGGCGTGGGCAAGCTGCTCGGCACGGTGGTGGCCGCCCTGGGCATCGGCATCCTCAGCTATGTGATCGGTTCCGGCTCGCTGCTGCTGGTGTGGCCTGCCATGCCCAGCGCCCTCAACGCCCTCGTCAGCTTCTTCGCCACCACCTCGATGGCGAAGGTGCTGGTGTTCGCCCTGATCGTCCTCTTCCTGCAGTTCAGGCCCGCCGGCCTGTTCCCCCAGAAGGGCCGCATGGTGGAGGCCTGAGCGATGGCGGAGCTGTTCTCCACCCGCACCCTGGGCCGCTGGCTGCCCTGGCTGCTGATCGTGCTGGCCGCCCTGCTGCTGCCGGTGCTGCTGCCGCCGTTCCGGCTCAACCTGCTGGGTCGTTTCCTTGCCCTCGGCATCGCCGCCCTGGGCATCGACCTGATCTGGGGATTCACCGGCCTGCTCAGTCTCGGACAGGGCATCTTCTTCGCCCTCGGCGGCTATGCCCTGGGCATGCACCTCCAGCTGCAGGCTCTGCAGCCGGGCCAGTTGCCCGAGTTCTTCTCCCTGTACGGGGTGAAGGCCCTGCCTGCGTTCTGGCAGCCCTTCCACTCAGCCCTGTTCACCCTCTTCGCCATCTGGTTGATTCCGGCCCTGGTGGCCGGGGTGCTCGGCTATCTGGTGTTCCGCAACCGCATCAAGGGGGTCTATTTCTCGATCCTCACCCAGGCCGCTCTGCTGGTGTTCTTCAACTTCTTCAATGGCCAGCAGAAGCTGATCAATGGCACCAACGGTCTCAAGACCGATACCGCCCGCATCCTCGGGCAGCTGGCAGGCAGCGATGGCATGCAGCGCAACCTCTTCTGGCTCACCCTGGTGCTGGTGATCGGGGCCTTCCTGCTCTGCCGCTGGCTCACCGGTGGTCGCTTCGGGGACGCCCTGATCGCCATCCGCGATGACGAGCCGCGTCTGCGCTTCACCGGCTACAACCCAACCGCTTACAAAACCGTTGTGTTCGCGGTGGCGGGAGCCCTTGCCGGCATCAGCGGTGCCCTCTACACCGTGCAGTCGGGCATCGTCTCGCCCCAGTACATGGCGGTGCCCTTCTCGATCGAGATGGTGATCTGGGTGGCCGTGGGTGGCCGCGGCACCCTGATCGGCGCCGTGCTCGGTGCGGTGTTGATCAACTACGCCAAGAGCCTGGTGAGTGAGGCCCTGCCGGAAACCTGGCTGTTCATCCAGGGCGGTCTGTTTCTGCTGGTGGTCACGGCTCTGCCGGACGGACTGGTGGGCTGGTGGCGCAGCGGCGGGCCCGGCCGCATCCGGGCCATGGTGGGCTGGCCAGCCCCGGCAGCCACCTACCCCGAACTCGATCTCGACCCGGCGGTGCAGGCCGAGAAAACGGAATGGCAGGGAGGGGGGCGATGACCACTGCACCGACGACGTCGCCCGGGACCGGGGCCACCGTCCCGCCGCTGCTGGAGTTGCGCGGCGTGAGCGTGAGTTTCGATGGCTTTCTCGCTCTCAACGACCTCAACCTGCGGCTGGCCCCCGGCGAGCTGCGGGCGGTGATCGGCCCCAATGGCGCTGGCAAGACCACCTTCCTCGATGTGATCACCGGCAAGGTGCGTCCCACCAGCGGTGAGGTGCTGTTCCGCGGTCGTTCCCTGGTGGGTACCGCTGAGCACCGCATCGCCCGGCTGGGAATCGGCCGCAAGTTCCAGACGCCGCGGGTCTACGAGAACCTCTCGCCGCGCCGCAACCTGGAGCTGGCGGTGAGCCGGCGCTGTTCACCTTTCGATCTGCTGTTCGGTCGTCTTGATGCCACGGCCCGCGACCGGGTGCAGCACCTGCTCGGAGTGGTGGGCCTGGAGCTCCTGGCCCAGCAGCCGGCTGGCGGCCTCTCCCACGGTCAGAAGCAGTGGCTGGAGATCGCCATGCTGGTGGCCCAGGATCCCCAGCTGCTGCTGGTGGATGAACCGGTGGCCGGTCTCACCGACGAGGAGACCGAACGCACCGCCGATCTGCTCAGGCAGCTGGCGGGGGAGCACACCGTGCTGGTGATCGAGCACGACATGGAGTTCATCCGCGACCTGCAGTCCCCGGTCACGGTGCTGCACGAGGGCCGCGTGCTCTGCGAGGGCTCGATGGATCAGGTGCAGAGCGATCCGCAGGTGATCGAGGTGTATCTCGGTCGTGAGTCTGAAGGGGAATTCAAATGAGGCACGCCATGACCACCAGCCAGACCGCCACGCTGCAGATCTCGGGCCTCAACGTGTTCTACGGCGAGAGCCACATCCTGCGCGATGTGGATCTCAGCGTGCAGCCGGGCCAGATGGTCTGCCTGATCGGCCGCAACGGCGTCGGCAAGACCACCCTGCTCAAGACGGTGATCGGCCTGCTGCGTCAGCGCAGCGGTTCGGTGCAGCTGCTGGAGCAGGAGGTGTCGTCCCTGCCGCCCCATCGCCGCGCCCGCGGCGGCATCGGCTACGTGCCCCAGGGACGGGAGATCATTCCCCAGCTCAGCGTGCGCGAGAACCTGCTGCTGGGTCTGGAGGCTCTGCCCGGCGGACTGGGCAGGAACCGCCACATCGATCCGGTGGTGTTCGAGCTCTTCCCGATCCTCGAGACCTTTCTGGCTCGCCGCGGCGGTGACCTCTCCGGCGGTCAGCAGCAGCAGCTCGCCATTGCCAGGGCCCTGCTCGGCAAACCGAAGCTGCTGCTGCTCGATGAGCCCACTGAAGGCATCCAACCCTCCGTGGTGCTTGACATCGAACGGGCTGTGCGCCGCATCATCGACACCACCGGCATCAGCGTGCTGCTGGTGGAGCAGCATCTGCATTTCGTGCGCCAGGCTGACTGGTACTACGCCATGCAGAAGGGCGGCGTGGTGGCCAGTGGCCCCACCGGCGAGCTCAGCAAGGCCGTGGTCGATCGCTTTCTCAGCGTCTGAGAGGCCGGGCTGCTCAGGCCTCCAGCAGCTGGTGCCAGAACCGTTCCGCAGCGCTTGCCGCTCCATCCGATCCGCCGCCGAGCCCAGCCCCTGCCAGGGCGCAGATCGGCCGGCAGCCCAGGCTGTTGAGCAGCAGGGCCGCTTCGCTGCCCAACAGGCTGGCTGCCGTGATCTCACCGACGGCCGCTTCCGTCGCCAGGCCGAGTCGCAGAGCCCGCTCCCGCATCACCCCGGGCAGGCAGCCGCTGGCCAGGGGCGGGGTGAGCCAGCGCCCGCCCTGCCGCACCAGCAGCGTCGCCGCCGTGCCGCAGCACAGGCCACCAGCCGTGCTTTCCAGCAGCGCGTCGTCGGCGCCGGCGGCCTCGGCCTGGCGGCGCGCCTGGATCGATGATCCGTAGGCGAAGGTCTTGCAGCGGCTCAGCAGGCTCGTGGCGCAGCGTCGCTCGCTCGGGCTGACGATCACCCGCACGGGCGTGAACCAGGGCCTGGCGGCATGCAGCTGGAGCCAGAACCGGTGGCGGCTGTGGGGCGGCAGGCTCAGCCCCCGGGCCGCAGCCGCACCCCGGCTCCAGTTCAGCCGCAGGGCGCCGCTGCGGATGCCGCTGCGGCTCACAGCCGCCTCAGCCAGGCCCGCGACCCGCTCCAAGGCGGGGGGAGCATCGAGCCCCAGCAGCCTGGCCGAGCGCTGCCAGCGCTCCAGGTGCGCGCCCAGCAGCCGTGGCTCGCCTTGCAGCACCAGCACGGTTTCGAACAGGCCATCGGCCAGCAGCAGGCCCCGGTCTGCCAGTGGCAGGGTCAGGTCGTCCGGATCGCCCCAGCGCCCCGCTGGATCGGGTTCGTCGATCCAGGCCAGGCAGGCGAGGCTCATCGCGCTTCGGCCGCCAGGGCCCGCAGCAGGGGTTCCAGCTTCCAACCCAGTTCGTCGGCTTCGGCGGCCGGCTCGGAGTCGGCCACGATGCCGCAGCCGGCATGCACCCGCAGGCAGCGATCGTGCAGGAACAGGGAGCGGATCAGGATGCTGCTGTCGAAGCCGCCGCGGCCATCGAGATGGAACAGGCTGCCGCAGTACGCCCCTCGTGGCACCGGTTCCAGGGCATTGAGACGCTGGCAGGCCCGGATCTTCGGGGCGCCGCTGATCGAGCCCCCCGGCCAGCAGGCGCGCAGCAGCTCGGCCACCCCCAGCCCGGCCCGCAGCCGACCCTGCACCACCGAGGTGAGGTGGTGCACCTGGCTGTAGCTCTCCAGCCCCACCAGCTGGGGCACCTGCACCGTTCCAGGCTCGCAGACCCGGCCCAGGTCGTTGCGCAGCAGGTCGACGATCATCACGTTCTCGGCCCGGTCCTTGGCACTGCTCACCAGGTCAGCCGCCGCCGCCGCGTCAGCCCGTGGGTCGGCGTGGCGGGGCCGGGTGCCCTTGATCGGCCGGGTCTCCACCCGCCGATCGGATTGAAGCCGCAGGAACCGCTCCGGCGAGGCGGAGAGCACCGCTTCGCCGGCCGCTGCGGTGCCGGCGATCGCCAGGCCCGCGAACGGGGCCGGGCAGTGGCTTCGCAGGCGGCCGTAGAGCCCCAGCAGCTCGGCAGCCGACGGCGGAGCCTCCAGCAGCTGCTCGCAGCAGGCGCTCAGATTGGCCTGGAACAAATCGCCTTCGGCGATCTGCTCCCGCAGCCGCCTCACCCCGGCTTCGAACGCCGGGGGATCGGTGTGCCAGTGCCAGCACTCCAGGGGCAGGGCCGGCGCGCCGGCGGCGGTCCGTTTCCCAGCCGGGCCTGAACCGATGGTGCCGCCGTTGCCGATCAGGGCCTCCAGCCGCCGGCCGAATCGTTCCAGCCGGCCGCTGTCGTCGCCCTCAAGCCACAGTTGCCGCTGCTGGTGGTCGCACACCAGCAGTGGATCGACCCGCATCGCCCAGAGTGTGGCCATGGCCGGGCGCCGCCAGTGGGGGGCCGGCTCCAGCCAGGCTCCCGCCTCATAGGCCAGCCAGCCCAGCCAGCTGCCGCCGTCGGCCTGCAGTTCGGCAAGGGCGGCAAAGGGATCGCTGCTGCCCGGTTCGCCCGGCAGGCCGCGGCACACCACCTCCGCCAGCGGCTCCACCGCCAGCAGGCTGAAGCGGCCGAGGGCTGTGCCATCGCTATCGAGCCACACCAGGCCGGGCCGCTCCAGGCTGCCGTTGAGGGCATCGAGCAGCTGTTGCGGCTCGCACCAGGGCAGGGGCAGGCGAAGCGGCAGGGTCATGCCGACGGTTGGGCGGCGATCACGCCGGCCTCGAGCAGGGCGGCGTCTCGGATGCGGCAGCTGTCGCACACGCCGCAGGCCTGGTCGCCCCCGTTGTAGCAGCTCCAGGTTGCGTCGATCGGTACCCCCAGACGCACCGCCTGGCACACGATTTCCGTTTTGCTCCAGCTCACCAGCGGTGCCCACAACCGGGTGCCATGCCCCTCCCGCCCCGCCCGGCTGGCCAGCTCGGCGAGCGTCTGGAAGGCCTCGAGATAGTCCGGGCGGCAGTCGGGATAGCCCGAGTAGTCGACCGCGTTCACCCCCAGCACCAGCCGCTCAGCCCCGCGGGCCTCGGCCAGGCTGAGGCCGATGGCGATGAACACGGTGTTGCGCCCCGGCACGTAGGTGCTCGGAATCGTGCCGGCCACCACCCCATCGCCGGGCACCGGGATTGACGCATCGGTCAGGGCCGAGCCTCCCCAGGCCGCCAGGTTGACGGCGATCGTGTGGTGTTCCGCCAGGGCGAGGGCCGCGGCAACGGCGTTGGCCGCCTGGAGTTCACGGCGGTGCCGCTGCCCGTAATCGAAGGAGAGACCGATCACCCGGTAGCCCGCCTCGATCGCCAGGGCCGCGGCGGTGGCGGAGTCGAGACCGCCGGAGAGCAGGGCGACCGCCGTCGGGGGCGCGGCGGAGGGGCGTGGCGCGGCGGGCATGGTGGGGCTTCAGCCGGCGATGCTGCGGAGGCCGGCCCTTTCAATCTGCCCGATCCAGCTGCCCGATCCGGCTGATCGATCCGGCTGATCGATTCAGCTGCCCCGGGCTGCGACTGGACGGGCGGCCCCCTGCCGGTCACGATGACGCCAGTGATGGGATCGGGCCCCATGATCAACCGTGGATGCCGGCGCGGCTGGTGGATGGCACGGCTGACCTCCGGGCTGACTTCTGGGCTGACCCGTGGCCTGACCTGTGGCCTGACCTGTGGCCTGACCCGTTGCCTGGCCCTTGGTCTGTCAGCTGGTGGCGCGGCGCTGGTCGTGCTGCAGCCTGCTTCCTCCTTCGCGGTGCCGCGTCTGGATCTCCAGCCCTATCCGCCGGCGACCGCCGGAGAGCGCCGCTGGGTGATCCAGCTGCCCGGGGTGTTGCCACCGGTCGCCGCTGGCGCCATGGCCACAGACCCCAGTGACTGGCGGGTGGAGCTGATCGTGGGGCGGGAGCTGCCGGTGGATTGCAACCGCCAGCGACTGCGTGGCGGCATCCGCGAGGAAAGCCTGCCGGGCTGGGGTACCAGCATCCACCGGGTGAGCGGCGGCGAGGCGGTGATGGCCACCCGCATGGCCTGTCCGCCCGACCAGCCTGCCCGCCGCGGCTTCGTGCCCCTTGCTGGTGAGCCGTATCTGGTGCCCTACAACGCCAGCCTGCCGATCGTGGTCTATGCCCCTCGCAATCTGCAGGTGCGCTGGCGCCTCTGGAAGGCTGAGAGCCGCCTGCAGAACGCCCTGCCCCAGTGACGCCGGGCGGGCCTCAGCGCAGGCCCAGCTGCTTGTGGCTCTGCAGGCTGAGGCGCCACTGCGGCTGGCCGCGCACATACGCGATCGCCAGCTGTTCGCCAGCTTTGCAGTCCCAGCCCGGTTGCAGCAGCAGGGCCGGGCGGTTGCCGGCGGCGACGGCAGCGGCGGCCATCGCCTCGGCGAAGGCCAGATCGGCGGCTTCGTGCACCACCACCTTCAGCTCCTGGCATGCCGCCAGCAGGGCAGCCTTCGGCGGACGGTGCCGTTTGGGCGAGAGGCTGATCCAGGCGAACCCACCGCTGAGGAGGTCGACACCGCTCGTCTCCAGATGCAGTGGCAGGCCCGCTGGCTGCAGGGTGCGGCAGAGGTCGTTGAGGTCGTGATGCAGCGGTTCACCGCCTGTGATCACCACGAAGGCGGCGCCGGCTGCGGCTGCGGCCTGGGTTTCGGCCAGCAGCGTCGCCAGGCTGCGTTGGGGGTGGGTGGTGGCAGGCCAGGAGTGCTTGGTGTCGCACCAGCTGCAGCCCACCGTGCAGCCCCCCAGCCGGATGAAGAAGGCGCTGCGGCCGGCGTGCAGTCCCTCCCCTTGCAGGGAATGGAAGGTCTCCACCACCGGCAGGCCGGCGGCGGGGACCGGGCCAGCATCGGTGGCCTCGGTTGTCGCGGTGGTGCGGGAGGCTCCGGCGGCCCCGGTGGCTGGAGTCGGCACTGGCTGCCTGGCGCCCGCCATGGCGTCTACTGCCATCAGACCATAGGGAGGCCGGCTGGGAAGGCGTTCCTCAGCACCCTCAGGCTCCCCTGCCGGTTGGCAAGATGCGCAGAACGGGCAGATTGCTGATGGACCAGGTGGATCTCCCCCGGCTGGCGCGATACCGGTTGTTGCGCCCCTATCTGCGGCAGGTGGTGCTGGAGGAGGCGATCCGGGAGATCAGCCTTGGTGAGGAGGAGTTGGCTGGCGCGCAACGCACGTTTTTTCAGGAGAACGGGATTGGGGACCAGGAGGCGCTTGAGGCGTTCTGTCGTCATCACCAGCTCACCGTCGCCGATCTCAATTACCAGATTGCCTGTCCGCTGCGCTTGCGTGCCTTTGCTGCTCGCCAGTTCGGCGCCCAGGCCGAATCCCGCTTCCTGAAGCGCAAGCCTGCCCTTGATCAGGTGGTCTACAGCCTGTTGCGCACGCCTGATGCTGGCTTGGCACGGGAGCTGTGTCTGCAGATCCGGGAAGGCGAGGCCACCTTTGCCGATCTGGCCGCGCTGCATGCCGAGGGGCCGGAGCGCTCCACCTGCGGCATCGTCGGGCCGGTGCCGCTCGACCAGGGCCATCCGGATCTGGTGAATCGCCTGCGTACAGCCGAGCCTGGTGTTGTGCTGGATCCATTTGCCATAGAATCATGGTGGATTTTGGTGCGGCTCGAAAGTTTTGTGCCCGCTGTTTTCGGTCCGGAATCCGCTCAGGCCATGACGCAGGAAATGCTCGAGGAGTGGCTGGAGCAGCAGGTTGATCAGCGCCTGCGCGATGTGCAGATTCCGCAATCATCCCCGTAGCTCAGGGGTTGAGACGAACCGTTCTGCCATTCCGCTGAAGTGAGCCCCTCTGTATGACCCCAGCTGATCTCTCCAGCCCCTCCCGCCTCAAGGACCATCCCGCCTTTGCCGGGATCAGCGACCGGGCGGCCGAACGCCTGGAGCGTCAGGTCGAACTCCGCACCTACCGACTGGGTCAGCCGCTCTGCCATGACACCCTCATTCCGGCGGAGGTGCTGCTGATCCGCACCGGCACGGCCCGCCTTCTCTGGCAGGACGGGGGGACGCTCAAGACGGCCGAGAAGCTGGGACCCGGCCAGATTGTGGGCTTGGCGTCCCTGCTGCGGGCCCTGCCCTGCGAAGAGGTGGCGGCCGCCTCCGAACTGGAGGCTCTGGCGATCCCGGATCGACTGGTTCTGGAGTTGCTGAAGCAGGAACCCTCCTTCGCCGCCTGGGCCGCGTCCCACCTGTTCGGTGCCGAGACGCTGGCACTGGTGGGCTGCGTGCTGGGGCGCCGGGCCCAGGCCGGCGTGCCGGTGCTCGAAGCCTGGCGTCAGCTGGGGGAGCAGGCCCGGCTGGTGCCGGCCACGCCCGCTGCCCTGCGCGACTGCGCGGACGACGCGCTGGTGTTCGTGGCCAGCCACAACCTGGTGGACCATCCCCTGGGCGCCCAGCTGGATCCCGGCGCCGGCATCCCGGTCAGCCGTGGCCCGCTGCCACCCCGCTTGATCGCCTTGCCGCGCGCTGCAGCAGCAGCCCTGCTGGCACCAGCGGTTGAACCGGCGGCCGGCTCCCTGGTGCCATCCCCCCAGCCTGGCGCCGCGCCGGCTGAAGGCCCTGCGGCGGTGGCTCCCCTGGCCAGCGGCCTCGATCTCGGGCAGCGCGACCGGCCGGAGCTGCTGCTGCTGCGTGGTAGCGGGCCGCTGGATGAAACCCTGGCCTGTTTCCAGATGCTGGCGGCCCAGCTGAAGCTCCCCTTCCGCCGCGATGCGATCGAGAAGATCCTGCGCGATGTGCTGCGCCGCGGCCAGACGCCGGATCTGCAGCTCTGCGGCAACATCGCCGCGATGATGGGACTGCACGTCACCGGCGTGCAGGTGCCCGCCAGCCAGGGCAACCGGCTGCAGGTGCCGGCGATGGTGCCCTGGAAGGAGGGTTTCGCCGTGGTGCGGGCCGCCGATGCCCGGGGGCTGGTGCTCGCTTCGCCCCGGGACGGCTGGGTGGAGCTCTCTCCCGCCCAGATCGAGACCGCCTATCCAGACGGCATCGAGGTGCTGCTGGTGGAGCGCAGCAGCAGCACGCCGGAGCAGCGCTTCGGTTTTGCCTGGTTCTGGCCGGCGTTGCAGCGCTACCGCGGCATCCTGCTGCAGGTGCTGGTGGCCTCCTTTGTGGTGCAGCTGTTCAGCCTGGCCAACCCCCTGCTGATCCAAGTGATCATCGACAAGGTGATCAGCCAGCGCAGCCTCGACACCCTGCAGGTGCTCGGTATCGCCCTCGTGGTGGTGACGGTGCTGGAAGGGCTGATCGGCGCTCTGCGCACCTTTCTGTTCACCGAGACCACCAACCGGCTTGATCTGCGCCTCGGCGCCGAGGTGATCGATCATCTGCTGCGGCTGCCCCTCTCCTATTTCGACCGCAGGCCGGTGGGGGAGCTGGGCACCCGGGTGGCGGAGCTGGAGAAGATCCGTGAATTCCTCACCGGCCAGGCTCTCACCACGCTGCTCGATACCGCCTTCTCGGTGATCTACATCGTGGTGATGGTGTTCTACAGCTGGCTGCTGACGCTGATCGCCCTGTGCGTGCTGCCGATTCAGGTGGGACTCACCGTGCTGGGCGCTCCCCTGTTCCGCCGTCAGTACCGTGATGCGGCCCAGGAGAACGCCCGCACCCAGAGCCATCTGGTGGAGGTGCTCACCGGCATCCAGACGGTGAAGGCCCAGAACGTGGAGATGATCAGCCGCTGGAAGTGGCAGGACCTCTACAACCGCTACATCTCCCGCAGTTTCGAGAAGACGATCACCGGCACCGCCCTGGTCGAAACCTCCCAGGTGCTGCAGAAGCTCTCCCAGCTGCTGGTGCTGTGGGTTGGCGCAACCCTGGTGCTCAAGGGCGAGATGACCCTCGGCCAGCTGATCGCCTTCCGCATCATCTCCGGGTACGTCACCCAGCCCCTGCTGCGCCTGTCTTCGATCTGGCAGAACATCCAGGAGCTGAAGGTGTCGTTTGAACGCCTTGCGGATGTGGTCGATACACCGGAGGAATCCGATGAAGCCGACAAACAGAAGATTCCTCTGCCGCCGATCGACGGCGAGGTGGTGTTTCAGGACGTGACCTTCGCCTTCACCAGCAGCGCTCCGCCGGTGCTTTCCCATGTGGATCTGCAGATCAAGCCCGGCACGTTCGTCGGCGTGGTGGGCCAGAGCGGCAGCGGCAAGAGCACATTGATGAAGCTGCTCACCCGTCTCTATGCCCCCAGCTCGGGCCGGATCCTGATCGACCACTACGACATCGACAAGGTGGAGCTGTATTCCCTGCGGCGACAGATCGGCATCGTGCCCCAGGAGCCGCTGCTGTTCACAGGCTCCATCGCCGAGAACATCGCCCTCACCGACCCGGATGCCAGCAGCGATTCGATCGTGGCGGCGGCGCGCATGGCCTGCGCCCACGACTTCATCATGGATCTGCCGGGCGGCTACAGCGCCCAGGTGGGCGAGCGGGGCGCCGGCCTCTCCGGTGGGCAGCGGCAGCGCCTGGCCCTGGCCCGCACCCTGCTCTCCAACCCCAAGCTGCTGGTGCTGGACGAGGCCACCAGCGCCCTCGATTACGACACGGAACGCCGCGTCTGCGACAACCTGCTCCAGGGGTTGCACCACTGCACGGTCTTCTTCATCACCCACCGCCTTTCAACGATCCGGCGCGCCGATCTGATCGTGATGCTGCATGAGGGGGCCATTGCCGAGGTGGGCACCCACGACGATCTGATGGAACGTCGTGGTCGTTATTACGCGCTGTATCGCCAGCAGGAGGCAGGCTGATGACCAGGATCACTCCACCGCCCGCCCAGGCGAAGCGTTCAGGCACTGGCTCCCTGCTGCGGGCCGCGCAGAACGCGATCGAGCGGCGCGTCACCAGCAGCCAGGGGGGTATGGCCCTGCAGCAGTCGCGCTTTCTGGCCCGCACCATCACCTGGGTGCTGGTGGGCACGGCCGCGGCGGGCCTGGCCTGGCTGGCGCTGGCGCGCACCGATGAGGTGGTGGTGGCACCGGGCAAGCTGCAGCCGATCGGCGATGTCAAGACGGTGCAGATGCCGGTGGGCGGTGTGCTCGACGAGATGCTGGTCAAGGAAGGCCAGCGGGTGAGCAAGGGGCAGGTGCTGCTGCGGCTCGACAATGAGGGCACCCTCGATCGCCGCAAGGCCACGCTCGACACGATCCGCTCCAAGGAGCAGCAGCTTGAGCTCAAGCAGCTGGAGATGGAGCGCTACCTCAACCTCAACGACACCGAGCAGCAGACCCTGCAGCGCAACCTTGGGCTGGAGATCAACATCCTGGAGCGGCTTGAGCAACTGCAGAGGGAAGGGGCGGTGCAGGAGCTTCAGTACCTCCAGCAACGCAACAAGGTGCAGGAGGTGAGGGGTGAGCTGGAGAAGCTGGCCCAGGATCGCAAGCGGCAGGAAGCGATCCTGCGCCAGGCCAAGGCCCAGCTTGATGGAGAGCTGGCCGACCTGCGCAGCAAACTGACCGAACTGAGCATCAATATCCGCTACCAGGATGTGCGCTCGCCGGTGGATGGACTGGTGTTTGATCTCAAGCCCACGGGCCCCGGTTTCGTGGCCCAGGGCAGTGAGCCGGTGATGAAGATCGTGCCGTTCCGTGATCTGCAGGCCCGGGTGGAGATCGAGAGCAGTGACATCGGCTTCGTGCAGGTGGGCAAGCCGGTGGAGATCAGCATCGATTCGTTCCCGGCAACGGATTTCGGCGTGCTGGAAGGCAAGCTGGAGTCAATCGGTTCCGATGCGCTGCCGCCCGATGAGCGTCATCAGACCTATCGCTTCCCCGCAAGAATCGCCCTCGACTCCCAGCAACTGCGTCTCAAGGGGGGGCAGTCCCTGCCGCTGCAGGTGGGCATGTCGCTGACGGCCAACATCAAGCTGCGTAAGGTCAGCTACCTGCAGCTGCTGCTCGGGGAGTTCAAGAACAAGACGGATTCACTCAAGCGGCTCTGATGCCTGGCCGGATTGCAGCGGCGAGCTGGCTCCGGCCCGCTGCTGGGCGGCCTCGACCAGGCCCCGGAACAGCGGGTGCGGTCTGCCGGGGCGTGAGAGGAATTCCGGGTGGTACTGGCAGGCCGTGAAGAAGGGATGCCCCTGCAGTTCCACCAGCTCCACCAGCCGGCCGTCGGGGGAGCTGCCGCTGATGGTGTAGCCGGAGGCGATGAATGGCTGGCGGTAGGCGTTGTTGAATTCGTAACGGTGGCGGTGCCGCTCGTAGATCACCTCTTCGCCGTAGAGGCGGTGGGCCAGGGTGTCGGCGGCGAG
>CAMDLO010000059.1 GCA_945901765.1 Cyanobium sp. NIES-981
AGGCCCCCCTGGCGCTCGATCCGGGCGCGCGTGCGCGACTCGAGGGAATTCGTGGCCAGGGCCACCAGGTCGTCGAGGGAGCTGGCCGCCAGCAGGGCCGCCACCCGCGCCTGGGCTTCGCTGGAGGCACAGGCCTCTGGCCGGATGCAGCCGTTCACGCAGACCTGGGCGCAATGGATTGGTCCCTCCCCAGCCACGGACTCAGCCTGGCGCTCAGGCTGGATCGCACCGGCAGGGGCCTGGAGTGAGACCCCATCGGGCTGCCAGAGCTGGGGGGCGATCACGGCGTCGAACACCGCCTCAGCCGGTCCTGTCATGAACAGGTGCCCGGAGCCACGATCCCACTCCACCTGCAGGGCACCACCGGGAAGATCGAGCCGAGCCTGGCGCTCGCACAGTCCGAGTCGATGGCAGACCACCAGGGTGGCGCAGGCCCCGGTGCCACAGGCCAGGGTGGGACCAGCGCCCCGTTCCCAGACCTTCATCGCCAGATGGGCAGGGCTGAGCACCTGCACGAAGTGCACGTTGGTGCGCGCCGGAAAGGTTGGGTGCACTTCCAGGGCGGCACCCCAGGTCTCCAGCTCGATGGCCTCCAGATCGACCACCGGAACCACCACGTGGGGGTTGCCCATTCCGGCCGCACCCACGGCAAACACCAGCCCGTCGATCGTGATCTCGCCCTGAGGGATACCCGCTTCACCGACGGCAAGGGTTGTGGGCACAGCCTCAGGTTCGAGCAATGGCGCACCCATGTCGACCCGGATCGAACCGCCGGCCTGCAGTTCCGGCACGATCGGCCCGGCCAGCGTCTCGATCTGCCAGCTGCGTCCGGGCTGATCGCCATCACTGTCGGCGAGGAACCTTGCCAGGCAGCGGATGCCGTTGCCGCACATCTCCGGTTCTGTGCCGTCGGCGTTGAAGATGCGCATCCGCCAGTCCCCTGCCTGCCTGGGCGGCAGCGCCAGGATCACCCCATCGGCACCGATGCCGAAACGACGGTCACAGAGCCTCTGGATCCGTTCGGGTGTGAGTCCAAGGGCCTCGTCGGAGTCGCAGTCGCGAGCGTCCACCATCAGGAAGTCGTTGCCCAGACCCTGGTATTTGCTGAACTGGAGCACGATGGAAGCATTGACAGCCTGCCGCGAATCCTATGCAGAGCTTTTTCGATCGTCGTGCCCCGACCCTCGATACGGCCCAACCGAGCATTCGCCATATCCAGGATCTGATCCGGCGGGAAGCGCCGGTGGTGATTCGACTGGGTGATGGCCAGGAATGCGAAGGGGTCCTGCGCTGGCAGGATCTGCAGTACTTCGCCCTCGACCAGGGCGATGCGAGCCCCCTGGTGCTGATCAACCGCGATGCCGTGAGCCTTCTGCGTGCCCTGGCCTGACCGAACCTGTGGCACGATCCTGGCTTGACGCCGTCCGTGCTGGCCTGCCGTGAGCGAGAGCACCCGCTATCAACCCCAGGCCATCGAGGAGCGCTGGCAGCAGCAGTGGCAGGCGGAGGGGGCCGATGCCACCCCCGTGCTCAACGGCAGCGGCGATGCCAGGGCTTTCTACGCCCTGTCGATGTTCCCTTATCCCTCGGGGAACCTGCACATGGGCCATGTGCGCAACTACGTGATCACCGACGTGATCGCCCGGGTGCAGCGCATGCGCGGCTGCCGGGTGCTTCACCCGATGGGCTGGGATGCCTTCGGTCTGCCCGCGGAAAATGCGGCGATTGAGCGGGGTGTGGACCCGGGCGCCTGGACCGATCGAAACATCGCCTCGATGCGGGCCCAGCTGCAACGCCTCGGGCTTTCAATCGACTGGAACCGCGAGGTGGCCACCTGCCACAGCGCGTACTACCGCTGGACCCAGTGGCTGTTTCTGGAGTTGCTGCAGGCCGGCCTGGCCTATCAGAAGGATGCCACCGTCAACTGGGATCCGGTCGATCAGACCGTGCTCGCCAATGAACAGGTCGACAGCGAAGGGCGCTCCTGGCGCTCCGGTGCTCTTGTGCAGAAACGCAAGCTGCGCCAGTGGTTCCTGAAGATCACCGCCTACGCCGACCAGCTGCTCGATGACCTCCCGAAGCTGGAAGGCTGGCCGGAGCGGGTACGCACCATGCAGGCCAACTGGATCGGCCGCAGCAGCGGCGCTGAGCTCAGCTTTCCCGTGATCGACGACGACGGCCGTGAGACGGGCGACACGATCACCGTGTTCACCACCCGGCCAGACACCCTCTTTGGCGTCAGTTATGTGGTGCTGGCCCCCGAGCACCCGCTGGTGGCCCGTCTCACCGCCAGCGAGCAGGCGATCCCTGTGGAGGCCTTCTGCGATCTGGTCAGTCGTCAGAGCGAGCAGGAGCGCACCGCTGAGGACAGGCCCAAACGTGGCGTGCCTCTGGGTGCCTGGGTGCGCAATCCCGCCAGCGGCGAACGGATTCCCCTGTGGATCGCCGACTACGTGCTGGCCGACTACGGCACCGGAGCTGTGATGGGTGTGCCGGCTCACGACCTACGGGACTTCGCCTTCGCGCGCCACTACGACCTGCCGGTACGCCGCGTGATCCTCCCCGAGGGGAGTGAGGAGCAGTCCCTCGAAGGCGTCGCCTGGACCGAACCCGGGGTGCTGATCCATTCCGGCCGTTTCGATGGACTCTCCAGCAGCCAGGCCAAAACCGCCATCGCCGCGGCAGCGGAGGCGGAGGGCTGGGGCCGGGCGCGCACCACCTATCGGTTGCGCGACTGGCTGATCTCGCGACAGCGCTACTGGGGTTGCCCCATTCCCGTCATCCACTGCGAGAGCTGTGGCGTGGTACCCGTTCCCGCTGAGCAGCTGCCGGTGGAGTTGCCACGGGATGTGGCGTTCTCCGGCAAGGGCGGCTCCCCCCTGGCCCAGCTGGAGAGCTGGTGGCGTGTGGACTGCCCCTGCTGCGGAGCACCCGCCCGGCGTGAAACCGACACGATGGACACGTTCATGTGCTCCAGCTGGTACTTCCTGCGCTACAGCGATCCCCACAACACGGCCCTTCCCTTCAGCCGCGAGGCGGTCGATGCCTGGTTGCCTGTCGATCAGTACGTCGGTGGCATCGAACACGCCATCCTGCACCTGCTGTACTCGCGCTTCTTCACCAAGGTGCTGCGCGACCGGGGCCTGCTCGGGTTCGATGAACCGTTCGCCCGCCTGCTGACGCAGGGCATGGTGCAAGGCATCACCTACAAGAACCCGCAGAGCGGCAGGTACATCGCTCCAGCTGATGTAGCCGATCCCAGCGATCCGCGTGATCCCGGCAGCGGTGAACCGCTCGAGGTCTTCTACGAGAAAATGTCGAAGTCGAAGCACAATGGCGTTGATCCCGCTGTGGTGATCGGCCGCTACGGCGCCGACACAGCCCGGATGTTCATTCTCTTCAAGGCACCGCCCGAGAAGGACCTGGAATGGGACGACGCTGACGTGGAAGGGCAGTTCCGGTTTCTGCAGCGTCTCTGGCGCCTGGTGGAGGGGGCGGTGGATCGGGGCCTGAGCCTGGCCGCCCCTCATGGGCCTGGCGGCATCAGGGCAGACAGCACCACGCTGGTTCCTGATCCAGCCTCGTTCAGCCCGGCAGACCGGGAGCTGCGCCGCGCCGTGCACACCGCCATCGCCGCAGTGAGCGACGACCTCGAGGGGGATCTGCAGTTCAACACCGCCGTCTCCGAGCTGATGAAACTCAGCAATGCCATGGGTGAGCATCTGGCTGCCGCCTGCGAACCGGTGGCACAGGAAGCCCTGCGCAGCCTGTTGCTGCTGCTGGCCCCGTTTGCCCCCCATCTGGCGGAGGAGCTCTGGTGCCAGCTCGGTGCGGGCGAGGCCGGCAGCATCCATCGCCAGTGCTGGCCCGTTGTCGACCCGGCAGCGCTGGTGCGCGACACGGTGCCTCTGGTGATCCAGGTGAAGGGCAAGGTGCGCGGCAGCCTCGATGTGCCTGCTGACGCAGACAGGGACACACTGGAGAAGCTGGCCCTGGCGAGTGAGATCGCTGCCAAGTGGCTGGAGGGAAAGGCTCCCAGCCGGGTGATCGTGGTCCCGGGGCGGCTGGTGAACCTGGTGCCCTGAGCCGTAATTTGGCGGGACCGTTGACCACTCACGCATGCAGGCCCTGCCGCTCCATCTCGCCGCTGGCAGTGATGTGCATCAGAGCCTGTCGGCTTTCGCGGCCGAGCACCGCCTGAGTGCCTTCGTGCTGAGCGTGGTGGGCAATCTCAGCCAGGCAGCCTTCCAATGCCCCGGCCAGGCTGGTCCGACCGTGGTGAGCGGCGATCTCGAGATCATCAGCCTGCAGGGCACTCTGGCTCCGGACGGCGTGCATCTGCACCTCAGCCTCTCTGATGGCGCATGCCAGGTGTGGGGTGGCCATCTGGAGCCAGGCACCCGCGTTCAGAAGGGGGCGGATCTGCTGATCGGTGTGTTGCACCACAGCGACGTCCCAGCCGCTGGCTTGGCAGCCACCGAGACGGTGCCAGCCCAGCCCAGCCAGCCCCGTCTGCAGATCGTGGTGCGGGAGGGATGCCCCTGGTGTCGCCGTGCCCTGCGGATGCTGCACAGCCTCGCCATTCCTTACCGGCTGGTGGAGGCAACTGAGCCAGGGCCGGTCCCACAGATCCTGATCGACGGGGACCTGGTCGGCGGATACGACGCCCTCACCGAGCTCCATGCCAGCGGAGCGTTGGCCGCCCTCCGCGACAGCTGAGCTGCCCATGCAGGCCTACAGGCTCCAGACCCTGTCCGATTGCAGCCTGGCCATCGGTCGCTATCCACCGTTTCAGTACGACGCCAGGGGCGGTGGCGCGGTCGGCGGATGCCCTGACGGGCTGGACGGGCCGATCCGGTTCCCACCGGAAGCGCTCGCCATTCCGCCCCTCAGCACGCGAACAACACGATGGCTTGGCCTGCCCCTGCCTCCCGGTCTGACGATCACGATCGAGCCGGCATTGCTGGAGGGGGAGTTCAACAGCAGGTCCGGCAGCTTGACGCTTCAGTTCCAGGCGCGCTTCCAATTTCAGGCTGCGGGCCTGAGGCGGCCTGCTCCGCTCTGGATTGATGCACGGCTGAGCACAGGCCCAGCGGCGGTACGGGTCGGTCAGAGCCGCTGGGGAGCCCAGGAGGGCTCACCCCTGGACGCCGATGGAGCCGCACTGCTGGTGGGGGTCGCCGACGTTCAGCCCAGTGGCACTGCCTGGCTGGATCGGTTTCTGGGGCTGCCGGATCAGGCCCTGGCCCGGCTGCGGCTGCGGCTTGAACTCCCGTGACAGCTCAGTGCAGAAGCGCCAGGGCAAAGCCAGCTGAACTGACCTGGGCAGACTCCCCCACATGGCGACTGAGCTGCCTCCAGGCTCGCTGCGCCTTCAGCTGAGGCGGAAGACCAGCCCGGCAGGGTCGCCCCAGGTCCCCTCTACGGTCAGGCCGGCGTGGTTGGCACAGCGATGGCGGAGAATCCAGAACAGGGGCTCGGGGCTGTCACAGCCCAGTTCGCCGGCCAGCTGCTCAAGCGAGCGTGGCTGACCATCGGCCAGGGCCGATTCCAGCCGTCCCTGCAGATCGAGAATGGCGGCAGCGGCCTTCTTGCCAGCTTCCACGCCGGGCTGGTCGTAGGCATTGATGTTCACAAGCTCGGCATAGAGACCGACAGCCCGCTCAAACAGGGCGATCAGGGCGCCGAGGCGGCGCTCATCAAAGCACCCGAGAGTGATGGAGAGACTCTGCCGTCCCCCTTCCATCAGGGCAGAGCGGGTTCCCTGCAGGAACCCGTCGAGGAAGTCGCCAGGACGCTCACCGCCCAGCTCGGGCAGATCGGTGGAATCGTCCAGAGCCTCGATGAACGTGACAAAAAAGTTGTCAACACCATCACGCAGTTGCTGTACGTAGGCGTGCTGGTCTGTGGATCCTTTATTGCCATAAACGGCGATGCCCTGATGAGCCACCTCGCCCTGGCGGTTGAGACGCTTGCCCAGGCTTTCCATCACCAGCTGCTGGAGGTAACGGCTGAACACCTCCAGGCGATCGCGGTAGGGAAGCACGACCATGTCACGCCGGCCCTTCCCATCTCCGGCCACGTACCAGGCCGCGGCCATCAGGGCGGCAGGGTTGGCGCTCAGATCAGCCACCCGCGTGGCCGCATCCATGGCGGCGGCACCCTCGAGAAAGGCCTCGATGTCAGCGCCGATCAGGGCACCGGGCAGCAGGCCGACGGCGCTGGTGATGCTGGTGCGACCACCGACCCAGTCGAACATGTCGAACCGGGCCAGCCAGCCTTCCGAGGCGGCCAGCTGGTCAAGCTGGCTGCCCAGCATCGTCACCGCCACCGCCTGTTCCGGCCAGTTGCAGCCCATCTGTTCCAGACGGGCCCGCACCTGCCCCATGCCGATCCGGGGTTCAGGCGTGCTGCCTGACTTGCTGACCACAACGACCAGGGTGGTGCGAAGCCGCTCACCGAGGGCGTCCAGCGTGCGGCTGATGCCCTTTGGATCAACGTTATCGATGAAGTGCAGGGGTAGACCCCGGCCCTCCTCTCCAAGAGCCCGCACCATCAGCAGCGGTCCGAGACCGGAGCCGCCGATGCCGATCCAGATCACATCGGTGAAGCGACCTGCCGCCAGCTGATCACTGCTGAAGGCCTGAATGCGCTCCACCTCGGCAGCGATGTGCTCGGAGGTTGCGGGATCGGGCGCCAGGGCGGGATTGCGCAGCCAGTAGTGGCCGACCATGCGCTGCTCATCCTGATTGGCGATCGCGCCGCCTTCCAGCGCAGCCATTGCCGCAAAGGCGGCTTCAAAACGTGGCGCCAGACCCTGCAGATGATCAGGATTCAACGCCATCCGGCTCACATCCAGCCAGATCTGCAGAGCCTCATCGAACCACAGCAGATCACAGAAACGGCGCCACTGGTTTCCGGGGTGCTCGGGGTCGAACGCAACGGTGTTCAGAACAACCTGATCCTGATCGGCGGTGTCCATGCGCAGAGTCCCTGGAAGTGGCCTCCTCCAACAAACCCTATTGGCGCCAGAGACTCAACCTCGTGTCAGGGGGCGGCCATCAGAACGCGCCAGGCAGGTGTGGCAACTCTGAAGCAGTGCTTAAGATCCTCAGGCTCACGCCTGGTGTGCCGTAATGAAACTGGCTAAACCGCTGCGCTGATTCGAACTCCTGACGCCATCATTAAACGGTCGTTCCAAGCCACCTTCCCGACCCAACGGCTCTGTTCAAGCTGCCGGCCCGACGCCACCAGACCACGATCGAGCCCAGAGGCCGACAGCGCGCACCCGTCAATCTGCCCCGACCTCTTCGAACTGCACGGTTTCGTCGAACTGTCCCGACATCATTAGTTGAGCTCCTCCATTCCGTTCCCG
Organism: Cyanobium sp. NIES-981; assembly: GCA_945901765.1. GTDB lineage: Bacteria > Cyanobacteriota > Cyanobacteriia > PCC-6307 > Cyanobiaceae > NIES-981. The sequence goes on from CAMDLO010000059.1 coordinate 7,376, forward strand.
TGTTGGCCTGGTGACCACTACGACTGAGCGTTTCAACCGCTGCAGGCAGAGCCCGGGACGCTCGACTTGGAATCCTTTTTTCTCAGTCCTTGCCGTAGCTGCCGGCCTTGCCCTCACTCTGATCACGTCGGGCAGTGCCCCGGTTCCGAAACGCTGGGTGGGCGTTCAGGCCGAGCGAGGCACGGGCTGGCTCGGCACAGATCCGCTTCACTTCAGCCCTGAGGAGTTGAGCGAACTGCGTCGCCGCTTCGGCGTGCATGGTCCCCAGCCACCCCTGGCTCAGCTGTTCAGCGAAGGGATTGATCAACTGCAGCCGTTGCGGGCCCACACCCTCAACCGGCTCGAGGAGCTCCGTCCCCTGATTCTGAGCGAGTGCGCCCGACGCCAGGTGAATCCGCTGCTGGTCACTGCCGTGCTGTTCGATGAGATGCGGCATGCCAAGCCGGGGGAAAATCATCCGGTGGCCGCCCATTCCGGCCTGTTCAGCACCCATGGGCCTGCCCAGCTGGGTATCGGCGAGCTCGTGCACCAGGGGCTGCTTCCCGCCGAGCCCACGCCGGAGCAGATCAGCTGGGCCCGCGACCAGCTGCTCGATCCCAGCCGCAATGTGATTCTGCTGGTGGGCAAATTCAGCCGGCTCAAACGTGAGCTCGGCCTTCCCACCGACCGGATGCTCGAGGCCAGCCGCAGCTCACGGGAGGCCAAGTCCCTGGCGGTGCTGGCCTACCTGCACAACGGCAAGCTGGATTACCCGCGCCGCATCCTGGCTTCGATGCAGGATCCCGAGCTGCACGCCCTGCTGTACGGGGAGCGTCAAGCCATCGTGTCGCCCATGATCTGAGGAGGGCCCGATCAGGCCGGTTCAGCCACAGAGCAGTTGCAGATCCTGGAGCCGTCCCTGCAGTTCACTCCACTGAAAACTGCGGGGATCGGCCCGTTCACCGGCCAGATCCACAGCCCGGTGGGTGGTGATGTGATCAGCCGCAATTGGGTACGTCTGCATCCAGAGTGACAGGAGCGCAGCCAGACCGTCGTACTGAGCCTGGCTGTAGCCGCTGTGAGTGGGCTCAGCGTCCTCGCCATCAGGGGGTGTCTCCAGGCTGATGTGGACGGCGAAATTGTTCACCGAGCCGCCGACAGCCGGATTGGTCACGGCCCACTGGCCGCGGAAGGCTGAGTTGCCGGCTCCAAAGGCCCGCTTGCTCGGGTCGAGCAGCAACACAACCGATCCATCCTGGCCGATCAGGGCGTGGTAGCTGACCTGATCTTCATCGCGCGGGTGAGGGGTGCGAAAGGTGTTGATGGCCGATTGCATGCCGTACACCGTTTCGTGGAGCACCACCAGCCTCGGCGTGGGATCGAGCCGATTGCCGAAGGCATCACGGCCGAACCGCTCGCCGTAGTTGGTGGGATCAATCTCGATGCGACGGGGATTGGCGCGGAGATCGGCGACCCGGGCCACGAGGCGCTGCTGCCGCTCACCGATTGGGGCAGCACAGCCGCGCATCAGCGGCGAGGACCAGGCCGGTCTGGCAGGGGGTAAGGGCGCCGGCCGCGCCACCGGCTCCGGGTTGGGCTGGGGGGAACCGAAGGCATCCAGCAGATCGAGCATCGAGGGTTGGTCAGCCCCTTTGCCCGGCGCTGTGAGATCGCGGGCCAGCCAACCGATACCTCCCAGACCCAGCACTGCGGCAGCCAGCCCGGCAAGCAGCAGTGGCTGGGAGCGAGGATTCATGCAATCTCCAGATTGAGCCAGTGCCGGCGCCGGTTCAGACAGTGCGGGTCGGCCACCGGATCGTCCTGCAGAGACCAGCTCTGCGTGGATGCAACATCGGGATTAAAGGATGTGAAGCGCAATCTGCCATCCCGGCAATAGGCCAGTTCCACTGACTGGCCAGCTGGCAGAGCCTGCAGCACTGCGTTCACCGCATCGGGCTCTCGCAACCGCTGACCGGCCAGTGCGATCAGTTCATCCCCCACCATCAGGCCGGCCCGCTCCGCCGGTCCACCGCGGGCCACCCGCTCCAGCAGCAACACACCGCCCCGCCCCGACAGGTGCCAGCCTGCTGCCGGCAGCTGACTGCCGGCTGGCACCAGCAGCAGGCCCACATCGGCCAGGTAGGACTCCAGATCGGGCTCTTCATGGCTGTGCAGCCAGCGGGGAAGCAGCTCAGCCAGATCCGCCGCCTCCGCGGCGAAAACCGCCAGCAGATCCTGCTCGCTGTAGCCCCGCCCGCAGCGACCATGGGACCGCCAGAGGCGGCGCAGCACGCTGAGCAGGGCACTGCCATGGCGCCGCAGGTGCAGATCCAGCACCAGGGCCAGCACGGCCCCTTTGAGGTAGTAGCTGACCTGGGCATCGGCCGCATAGGCGTCGGCCTTGTAGAGCTTCACCCAGGCCTCCTCACTGCTCTGACGCAGGCTCTGAACAGCCCTGCCGGGGGTCAGCCGGTAGCGGCTGAGATCGGCGGCCAGATCCTTCAGCACATCCGCTTCAGCGGTGACCCCCGCCGCACAGGGAATGAGCTGGTCGAAATAGCTGGTGACTCCCTCGGCAAACCAGAGGGTGGGGATGATCACCGGCTGGTCGTAGTCGTAGGGGCTCAGTTCGGTGGGGCGCAACCGGCGCACATTCCACTGGTGCAGGTACTCGTGGGCCACCAGTTGCAGCAGCTGGCGGCGTCCATCCGGCTGGGCGAGCCGGCGACGGCCGAACTGAAGCACGGCACTGCAGTCGTGTTCGAGCCCGCCGTACCCCTCTTCGGTGAGGTGAAGGATGAACAGGTAAGCATCGGCGGCGGCCCTGTCCTCACCCATCAGGCGGCAGCAGCTGGCGCACACCCGCTGCACATCGGTGAGCAGCTCAGGATCCGCTGCAAGGGGGTCAGCGCCGCTGAGGGTGGTGCCCCAGCTCACCCACTGGTGGGGGACTCCCGCCACGCTGAAGTGGCTGAGCGTATGGGGCCCGGCCTCGATCGGGCTGTCGATCAACTGGTCGAAGCCTCGGGCCAGCCAGCTGCCGTCCGGCTGCAGAGGCAGGGGCACAAACGCGTTCCAGCCTGGCGGCAAGAGCATCGAAAGGCGGTGCGGGGACCAGCGCTGGCCTTCCACCGCCAGCACCACTGCTGCCAGGCAGAGGAAACCATGATCGGCGGTGAGATGGCAGGTGCGCACGCTCAGCTCTGTGGCCAGCACCCGGTAGCGGATCAGCAGCGGCTGCAGATCCGGCAGCTGCAGCTCCCAGGCCGCCACATCACGGCGCAGGGGCTGCAGCTCCCGCTCGCCCTGTACGACCTGCAGGCTCTCCAGCTGACGCACGTAATCGCGGATCAGATAGGAGCCTGGCGTCCAGGCGGGCAGGCGGAGGGTGAGCTGGTGCTGCCTGGGCTGCAGCTGGATCGTCACCGCCACCAGATGGGACGGGGCGGCCTGAAGATCGAGATGAACGTGAACGGAAGCTGTCACCGTGCCGCCGTCAGGAGGCGACGCTCACCCGGGCGGTGGCGAAATGGCGCTCGGCGTACGCCAAGGCGATGGCAGTGGCGTAGCGACGGGTGATGGTGCTGATCAGCCGTTGCACCGGCAGGCTGCGGCTGAGCCGCTGCAGGTCACCGATCAGGGCCAGCGAGCCATCGGGCTGGCGCCGCCAACCGAGCTGGAGGCCCCCCTCGAGCGTCACCCTGAGCAGTACCGGTTCGCCAGAACCGGCGAACCCCTCCAACTGCCCACCCCAGTCGGGCACCAACCCGAGTCCGGCCAGGGCAGCAGCCAGAACATCGGTATCGCGCAGGACGGTTGGCAGGATGGATAGATGGGACATGATCGGCTGCCCGCTTTGCCTGACCCTAGCGATCCCGACTGCAGCGTCCAGTGGCCGTTGCGACCGCCACCGATCAAGGGCGACCAGCAGACCAGCCAGCGCGACTGTCCCCGGCTGGCGGTGATGGCCTCGGGCTCTGGCTCCAATTTTGAAGCCCTGCTGCAGGCCTGCCGCTCCGGTGATCCGCAGGCCGACCTGGTGCTGTTGGTGGTGAACAATCCCGACTGCGGAGCGATTGCCCGGGCTGAGCGCCTGGGGGTGCCCTGGCGGCTGGTCGATCACCGCCATCACGCCAGCCGCGAAGCGCTCGATCTGCGCTTGATCGAGCTGTTCCGGGAGGCGCGAATCGATCTGGTGGTGATGGCGGGCTGGATGCGGATCGTCACGCCGGTGTTGATCCAGGCGTTTCCGCAGCGGCTGGTGAACATCCATCCCTCGCTGCTGCCCAGCTTTCGGGGCCGGGATGGGGTGGCCCAGGCCCTGAACGCCGGTGTCACCCTGGCAGGGTGCACCGCCCATCTGGTCTGCGAGGAGGTGGATGCCGGCCCGGTGCTGGTGCAGGCGGCGGTGCCCGTGCTGGCCAGCGACACCATCGCCAGCCTGAGCCGGCGCATTCAGCGCCAGGAGCACCGCATCCTGCCGCTGGCCGTGGCGCTGGCGCTGGCTCGCGTGGGGCCTCAGGGGTAGAAGGGCAGCAGCGGCAGGCCGGTGCACGGCTCCAGACCGGCCATCAGATTGAGGCACTGCACCCCCTGACCCGCCTGGCCCTTCACCAGGTTGTCGACGGCCGACATGATCACCAGTTGGCCCGTGCGCTGATCGGCCTGCACGGACAGCAGGCAGCGGTTGGTGTGTCGCACCCACTTGGTGGATGGGTAGGTGCCGACCGGCAGCACCTCCACGCAGGAGGCCTGGCGGTAGCTGGTCTGGAGCACGGTGGTGCAGTCCTCGGCGGTGAGGCCCGGGTCCCGCAGGCGGCAGTAGAGGGTGGCGAGCAGACCGCGCACCATCGGCATCAGGTGGGGGGTGAACTGCAACTGGATCTCCTGGCCGGCCACCTGGGAGGCGATCTGCTCGATTTCACTGGTGTGGCGATGCCCCACCACGCCATAGGGGGCGACCGCCTCGGCCGCCTCGGCGAGCAGCAGATGTTCCTTGGCTGCTCGCCCCCCACCGCTGGTGCCCGTCTTGGCGTCGATGACGATGCCGTTGGTATCCACCAGCCCCTGCTGCAGAAACGGCAGCAGAGCGAGCAGGGATGCGGTGGGGAAACAGCCGGGAGCAGCCACCAGGCGGGCAGCGCCGATGCGGTCCGCGTGCCATTCCGGCAGGCCATAGACCGCTTCGGCACATAGCCCCGCATCGTCACGGGGCCATTCGCGGGACTCGGCCGCGTAGACCTCCTGCCAGCGGGCGAGGGAGCGGTAGCGGTAATCGGCGGACAGGTCCACCACCCGCACCCCCCGCTCCAGCAGTGCCGGGGTGAGCTTGGCGGCCAGCCCGTTGGGCAGGCTCAGCACCGCGAAGTCGGCACAAGCCGCAATCGTCTCCGGATCCGGCGTCTGCACCACCGGATCACCGGGCAGGGGCAAGAACGGCGTCAGCTCACTCCAGCGCTTGCCGCTGCTGCGCTCGCCTCCCAGAAAGGTGATGGCAAAACCCGGATGATCCTGCAGCAGTCGCAGGGTCTGCAGACCGCCGTAGCCACTGGCACCGATCACGGCCACCCGCTGCGGGCGGGGGGCGGGCGAGGCAACAGGCGCCTGCGCGGAACCGGAGGTGGGGAAGGCCATACCGCAATCTGCACAGATGCGGGCTTTATAAAGGATGCCTGCGCCAGGGCCCCAGACCCGCCTGCCAATCCGTTGACCTCCTCCGACCTGACATCTCCCGATCTGACATCTCCCGATCAGGCATCTCTCGGTCTTCCGCCAGGGTGCAACGATCCCATCGGGATCAGCCCCTCACCGCAGATTCGGTTCGATGCCATTGCCGATGCGCTTGCTGCCATTCGCAACGGCGAATCAGTTGTGGTGGTCGATGATGAGAACCGCGAAAACGAAGGGGATCTGATCTGTGCCGCCCAGTTCGCGACGCCGGAGCAGATCAACTTCATGGCCACGGAGGCACGGGGCCTGATCTGCCTGGCGATGGAAGGGGAGCGCCTCGATGCCCTGGATCTGCCCTTGATGGTGGATCGCAACACCGACGAGAACCAGACGGCCTTCACCGTGAGCGTGGATGCAGGACCGGAACATGGCGTGAGCACAGGCATCTCTGCCGACGATCGGGCTCGCACCATCCAGGTGGCGATCCACCCAGGCAGCCGACCGGCTGACCTGCGCCGTCCCGGTCACATCTTTCCGCTGCGGGCACGGCAGGGGGGCGTGTTGAAACGGGCTGGTCACACCGAGGCCGCTGTTGACCTGGCGCGCCTGGCCGGTCTTTATCCGGCTGGTGTGATCTGCGAAATTCAGAATGGGGATGGCTCCATGGCCCGTCTGCCGGAGCTGGCCACCTATGCGTCGCGGCACGGCCTGCGGTTGATCTCCATTGCGGATCTGATCCGTTACCGGCTCGACACCGAACGATTCGTGCGCCGTCAGGCGGAGGCGGACCTGCCCAGCGCCTTCGGTCAGTTCCGGGCCATCGGCTATCGCAACGAGCTCGACGGCAGCGAACATGTGGCGATCGTGAAGGGCCAGCCGGAGCTGGCTGCTCAAGCGGTGCTTGTGCGCGTGCACAGCGAATGCCTCACGGGCGATGCCTTCGGCTCGCTCCGCTGCGATTGCCGGCCCCAGCTGGAGGCGGCGCTGCGGATGATCGAAGCGGCTGGCGAAGGGGTCGTGGTGTAC
>CAMDLO010000060.1 GCA_945901765.1 Cyanobium sp. NIES-981
AAGGAGCTGCAGCATGACCACACCCACCCACTCTCATAAGGCCTGGACCAATGAAGGGGGTCACGTCATGGCGATTGAATCTCCAAAATCAGGTCGACAGTCTTCATGATGTTTGACTAGCGTTGGATCTATCTTTGCCCTAGTTCCCATCGGTGCTTGGAGGGGTTGTTGGCTTTGCTGGCCAGCAGCTGCGTCCGGGAAAACCCAAAGGGAAGACCACCTGTTGGCTGTAGTCAGACATCTGGTTGTTGTCTTCCCGTTTCAACTCAGATCGAACTTCTCAGAACTGCTTACAAGTTGAACTGTCCGCCAGCTCGGCCTCTTCGTAGATCGCCTTACCGTCCTCCGTCTCGTAGAGAATCAGATCAAAAGCTGGGGTGGCGTCGCTGGGACTGCTCATGGTTGGTTCTCCAGATCTGGATCAGCGAAGACAGCCTCCACATCACGAGCCCCATGCAAGACGCGGACGATCTGCAGCCAGTCTTGATCCTGGAGATAAAAGATCACATAGCAACCCACAGGGAAGCTCCGCAGACCCGCTGCCAGCTCTTCGCGCCGGCGTCCGAGGTTCGGTTGACGGGATAGGTTCTGGAACTTCGCATCGATCAGCGCGATGAAAGCGTCAGCCTGGGCTGGGTTGTCGGCAGCAATGAACGCCCAGATCTCCGCCAGATCAGCGCTGGCGTAGGGCGTGAGAACGATCGCTGGCACGTCTCAGGCGCTCAGCTTGGATTCGCCATCGGCCCCCAACCGGTGGCGACCGGCGGCTTTGATCGCCTCCGGGTTCCAGGCCACCGGCTCGCCACTGTTCAGCCCGGCCTGGATGGCGCGACGCAATTCCTGGAGTTGGAGATCCCGCAGCTGATCCTGGTGCTCCATCAGCCGCAGGGCCTCGCGCACCACTTCACTGGCCGAGGTGTAAAGCCCGGAAGCCACCTTCGCTTTCACCATCGCCTCCAGCTGGGGCGAAAGGTTGACGTTCATCGTCATGGCTTGACCAATGGCGCTGAAGGGCCACGCCGAAATCCATTGTCACCCTAACCACGCTTTCAAAGTTTGCCAATCCTTGGCGGGCTGGCACCGTTGCACCGCAAAGGGATCAACCTTGACGGCTGCGGCATGCAGCAAGGGGGTCAGGCGCCACATCGATGCGTTCCGTGCCGCACTGGCATCCAGACGGAACACCGGCAGGCCCTCGGCGTCGATGGCCACCCTTTCAGCCCTCATCACTTGGTCTCGATGACACTCTCAAGTTCATCCCCCTGGAGGATGCGCAGTTCGCCGTCGATCTGCACCGCAATCCCGGTGCCGGTCTGGCGAGCCAGCTCCCGTGCCCGCTCGCCTGCGTGAATCAGGGCCGCGGAGGCGTGCTGCAGATCACGATCCTGTCGCTCCGTGGTGAATCCTGCTGTCTTGTCCGGCCTCCCTCGCTCAGCAGCTGCGGTGTTGGACCACCATTATCGATTCTCTGCCACGCCTTGACCAATGGCTGGTACAGAGTGCCGAAGTTGTAGATGCACAAGTCAGCCACTGAGACCCCCAATCATTTCCAGAATCCGGTCCGTCACCTGCTTCAGCTCGGCGTCGATCTCCTCCAGTGGCCTCGGCGGCGTGAATACGTAGAAGTGCCGGTTGAAGGGAATCTCGTCGCCCTTCTTGGTCTTGCTGTGGTCAATCCAGGCATCAGGAACGTGCGGCAACACCTCTCGCTCGACGTAGGCCTCCACGTCCTCTGACAGTGGCACGTTTTCCGTGTCCCTCAAGCTGCTGTCGGCCTGGGGCTGCCCCTTTGCCTTACCCCGCTGTTCCAGAACGACGTTCCCGTCTTCGACCCTCAGCGGCCTCTCCACTGTGATGGTCTGGTAGCCAAAGTCTTCGTTCTTGAAGACCTTGCTGATGGGCTTGCCGTGCTTCTCGGCGTCCTCAAAGTCCCCGAACAACTTCGTGATCTCCTCGATGTGCTCGGCGGCCAACTCCTTCCGCTTGCTGCCGAGACTCTTCCGCATCTTCTGCCAGAAGCCGCTGGCATCAATCAGCTGAACCTTGCCCTTCCTTTCCTCGGGCTTGCGGTTGCTCAGAATCCAGATGTAGGTGCTGATGCCTGTGTTGTAGAACATGTCCGTCGGCAAGGCGATAATCGCCTCCAACAGATCGTTCTCCAGCACGTCGCGGCGGATTTCACTCTCGCCTGAGCCGGCTCCACCGGTAAACAGTGGCGAGCCATTGAGAACGATGCCGAAGCGGCAGCCGCCGTCCTGAGCGGGCCTCATCTTGCTGATGAGGTGCAGCAGGAACAGCAGTGAACCGTCGCTCACCCTGGGCAAGCCAGGGCCAAAGCGACCGCTGTAGCCCATCAGCTCAGCTTCCCGCGGACCTCCTTCTGAATCTTCTTCCACTCCAGGCCAAATGGCGGGTTGGAAAGCATGTAGTCGTACCTCTCCTCCGGCAGCTGGTCGTCTGAGAGGGTGTTGCCGAAGCAGATGCTGTTGATGTCCTGCCCAACGGGCCGAAGGGTTATGGCTGACGAGATGTTCCTCGGCCACGCTCAGCATTCCGCCGGTTCCTGCTGTGGGGTCGTAGGGGCTGCGGACGATGCCGGGTTGGGTCAGTGCCTCGTCGTCTTCAATGAAGATGAGGTTCACCATCAACCGGATGACCTCGCGGGGCGTGAAGTGTTCCCAGGCGGTTTCGTTGGAGAGTTCGGCGAACTTCCGGATCAGCTCCTCAAACACCAAGCCCATCTCGGCGTTACTCACCGTTTCGGGGTGCAGGTCAATCTGTCCGAACTTCTCGGTGACCAGGTACAGCAGGTTGGCTTTGTCCAGGCGGTCCACCTGGAGGTGAAACTCGAAGCTGTCGAAGATGTCACGCACTGCTGGGCTGAACGCCTGGATGTAGCTCCGCAGGTTCTCGGCGATGTTGTCGCCGTCGCCCATCAGCCGCTTCATGTCCAGCGGCGAGGTGTTGCAGAAGTTGTGGCCGGCCTTCCCCAGCAGGAAGGGTTCGGGGTCCAGTCCCTGGCTCTCCCGCAGGGCCTTCTCCTCGAGTACTGCCGCCTTGGTCGGCTCCAGTACACAGTCCAGACGCCGCAGGACCGTGAAGGGGAGGATGACCTTGCCGTAGTCGCTCTGCTTGTAGTCGCCCCGCAGCAGGTCGGCGACGGACCAGAGGAAGGCGGAGAGATTTTACTTGCCGCTGGGTTGCTGGGTGGGGGCAGCCGAGGTGGTCGTCACGGAGGTGTCAGGGCCAGGTCTGCGTCCATCGGGCCAGGCTGCAGCAGACCGCTGTGTGCAGTGTTTGTAGCACCAGCCAGCCAATCCGCAGCCTCTGAAACAGCAATCAGCACTGGCTTTGATGCGGATCCTGCATGGTTGGCGCCTTGGCGACCTGCACCCGCAGCAACTGCAGGCTGCGGCAGACCGTGCTCTGGTGCATCGACAACGCCAGACCGGCGCGCTGTTGGGAGCCGCAAAGCTCAAGAAAGTCGAGGATGTGCAGCGGCTCCAGCGGCGTGGGCGGGGCATAGGCGCAGGAGTGGGCCACAGGCGGCAGGGGTGTTGCTGCATGCAGCGTCAGCGCCGCAGCGCCGATCCGAGCTGTTGTTCGTGCGAAAGAGTGGCGGGTGGGCTCGGCAGAGTGAGTCCCGACGGCTAGCCTTACCAGGTAATACCTGCTTGGTTTCAGCCGTGGACGCCTCCAGTTCCTGCTCGATCACCAGCAAAGGGCAGGTCACGATTCCCAAGGCCCTGCGCCAGCAGCTCGGTCTGGGCCGGGGCAGTCGCGTGTGCTTTGAGCTGGTGGGCGACCACCTTGAAGTGCGCCCCTGGAAGCCACAGCAGACCCTGCCCGCCAGCGGCTTCGGGCTGCTCAAGAGCCAGCGGCCGCCTGTGCCGGTGGATTTCGATCCCGCCAGCCTGCTGCGGCCGTGATCGGGCTCGACACCAATGTGCTTGCCCGCTACTTCGTGGAGGAGGAGGGCGCTGACCCGGCGACCCAGGCCCAGCGCCAGGCGGCTCGCCAGTTGATCGAATCCGGGCAGCCGCTGTTTTTGCCCAAGACCGTGGCCCTGGAGCTGGAGTGGGTGCTGCGGGGCTATTACGGCTTCGCGGCCGAGCAGGTGCTGCAGGTGTTCGCGCAGCTGCTTCAGCATCCCTGCCTGGAGCTGGAAGACCGCCCGGTGGTGGAGCAGGCGCTGGCCGGTGTTCGCGGAGGCCTCGATTTCGCCGATGCTCTGCATCACGCCAGTTGCCGCGGCTGCGAGACGCTCGCCTCCTTCGACGACCGTGGTTTCGCCCAGTGCATCCGCCAGCTCAACCTGCCGCCGCGGGTTGTGATTCCCCGCGCCGCCTGAGGGCCCCGATGGGTTCACCCCTGCGCTGCCACCTGCTGATCGGCCAGCCCGCCAGCGGCAAGACCACCCTCGCCCAGGCCCTGGCACCCCTGATCACCCCGCCCGGCGAGCCGCCGGCGGTGCTGCTCTCCACCGACGCCATTCGCGCCGAGGTGTTCGGCGATGCGGCGGTGCAGGGCCCCTGGATCGACATCCAGCAGCGGCTGCACCAGCGCATCACCGACGCCGTGGCGGCCGGCATCCCGGTGATCGTGGATGCCACCCACGCCCGCCGCGCCTGGCGGCTGGCGATCACCCAGGCCCTGCCGCTGCCGGCGCCGGTGGAGTGGATCGGCTGGTGGCTCTACACCGATCTGCCCACCTCCCTGGCCTGGAACGCCCGGCGCGAGCGGGCCGTGCCGGTGCCGGTGATCCAGGAGATGGCCGCCGCCCTGGCCGATCCCCACTTCGGGCCCTCGCGGGCGGAGGGGTTTGCGGCGATCTGCGCCGTGGTGCCCACTCACCACAGTGATCTCACGCCGGTGCTGGAGGCGGAGCTGGCGGCCCTGGATCGCCGCATCCGCGGCGCGGCCAACCGCGAGCGCAAGCTGCAGCGCCACGGCTACTCGCGGCTGCTCGATCTGGAGCGATTGCTCCATCTGATCAAGCTGCTGAGCACCTGGCCCGACCTGGCGGCCAGCGATCCGGCCAGCGCAGAAGAACTGGAAGCCATCCTCTCGCCGCTGCCCCAGGGCGACCTGGCCGATCGGGCCGCCGCCGTCCTGGGCCGGCTGCATGGGCCCTGCTACGCCGATGCCGCCGCCATTCGCGGGGATCTGGCCTGGCTGGAGGCCAACGGCTTCTGCTCCCCTGCCCCGGTGCAGGCGCCGATCCGGCTGGCGCCCGCGCCGCCGGGGCCCATTCATGGCGGCCTGCCGCCCCTGGGCGATGGGCCGGTGTTTCTGCGGGTGATGACCCTGCTGCGCCACCTGCTGCAGGTGCCCTTTGATCGGCCGCCCGAGCGCGGCGCCAACCTGCACCAGCACCTGATCGCCGCCACCGAATCGATCCCCGGGGCCTACCTGCCGGGCGAAACCGCCACCCTGCGCAAGGACCTCGAAAAGATCCTCACCCCCTACGGCTTCCGCCACCGCCACGACAACGTGCGCCACGGCTACTGCCTGGGCACAGCCCTGCTCTCCCCACCGCGCCTGCGGGAGCTGCACCACGTGGTGCGTCAGGCGGCCGGCCGGCTGGCCGATCCCTCTGCCCAGGATCTGCTGGCCGAACTGGATGAGCGGCTGGGCTGGGCGGGGATCAGCGCCGACGGTCTGCCGCCGGTGCGCAGCTATGCCCGCCATGCCGTGGTCGACACCGCCCTGGTGCGGCGCGAGTCTCTGGCTGCTCCGCGGCGGGCCGAGGCGATCGAGGCGGCGATCGTGGAGCACCGGCGGGTGCTGTTGCGGCGGTTCGATGGCGTGGGCTCCAATCCGGACAGTCCGGAGGGGGAACTGCGGGTGTGGCCCCTGCAGCTGATCTTCCACAACGTGGGCTGGTACCTGCTGTTCGAGCACGACCAGATCGGCCAGGAGCAGGGGCTGCTCCGCAGCGAACGCCTCGATCGGCTGGCCCTGGCCAACGCCCACGGCGACCTGCGGCGCGGCGCGGAGCAGCACCGCTCGGCCCTGGGCCGCTTGGAGCGGCTGCTGCACCACAGCGGCGGCATTTATCTCGGCACGGATCTGGAGCAGCAGCTACAGCTGGCCAGCCCCTCGGCCCAGCGCCGCGCCCAGGCCCTGGTGACCCTGCGCTTCTGCTGTGCCCCCTGGGCCTTTGCCTTCATCCGCGAGGGGCTGCAGCGCTACCCGATCGAGCACACCCGCTTCTCCAGGCCGCTGCCCGCCGATACCTGGTGGCACCACCCCAAGGCGCCGCATGTGCTGGAGCCCGGCCCCGCAGATGCCAGCCACCCCTACCCGGTGGAGCTGGACCTTCCCCCCTGGACCGTGGCGGCCGACATCGACCTGCGCAGCTGGCTGTTCGCCTTTGGCGGCGGCATCCGCATCGAGCGTCCCGACGCCCTGCGCCAGGAGCTGCTGCAGCGCTGCCGCGAGGCGATCGAGGCCAACGGCAGGCCGGCCCTCCCTCGCTCCCCGGTCCATCTGAGGCATCCCGGCCGACCCGACTGAGGGCGGGGCGACGGCGCGCGCGGCTTCCTCGGCAGCCACGCAGCAGCCTCTGGCCTCGGCGCCTAATCTCGTCTGAACATGGCCGGCAACGCGTCTTCTCCACCCCTGCAGCAGTCGCTCTGGCGCCGCCAGCTGGCCGAGGCCCTCGCCGCCATCCCCATCGACCGGCAACGGCGGCTGCGACCATTGCAACCCGCAGCCGGCGGAGCGGCCCTCCTGCACGACGGCGGCACACCCCTGCTGGATCTGGCCAGCAACGACTACCTGGGGCTGAGCCGCCACCCCGCCGTGGTGGCCGCGGCCCGCACCAGCGCCGCGGGCGAGGGGGTCGGCGCCGGTGCCTCCCGCCTGGTGAGCGGCAGCCGGCCCGTGCATGCCGCCCTGGAAGACAACCTGGCGGCCTGGCTGGGGCGGGAGCGGGTGCTGCTGTTCCCAAGCGGCTTCCAGGCCAATCTCGCCGCCGTGCAAGCTCTCGCCGACCGCCACTCCCTGGTGCTGGCCGACCGGCTGATCCACCAGTCGCTGCTCAGCGGCGTGCGCTGCAGCGGCGCCCGCCTGCTGCGTTTCCGCCACAACGACCTCAACCATCTGGAGGAGCTGCTGCTGAAGGTCCGCGCAGAAGCGCCACAGCGGCGTGTGCTGGTGCTGAGCGAAAGCCTGTTCTCCATGGAGGGCACCAGCGTGGATGCCACTGCCCTGGTGGCCCTGGGCGAGCGGTATGACGCGGCGGTGCTGCTCGACGAAGCCCATGCCCTCGGCGTGCTCGGTGCGGGCGGACGGGGGCTGGGCCACGGCCTGCAGGGGATCGCCCTGCTGAGCGGCACCTTCGGCAAGGCCTTCGGCAGCGGCGGGGCCTTTCTGGCGGGCGATCAGCTGGTGATGGACTGGCTGCTGCAGAGCAGCGGCGCCTTCCGTTACACCACCGCGCTGGCGCCCCCCCTGGCGGCCGCCGCCCAGGCAGCCCTGACGCTGCTGCTGGAGCGGGAAGCGGCGGGCGATCCGGCCGGCCCCGCCCTGCTGCGGCGCGCGGCCCGCTGGCGGCAGGCTCTGGTGGCCGCTGGCTGGCCCCGTCCCCCGGGCAACGGACCGATCCTGCCCCTGCTGGTGGGGGACGACGGCCAGGCGCTGGCCCTGCAGGAGCGGCTGGCGCGGGCGGGGCTGCTGGTGGTGGCGATCCGGCCGCCGACGGTGCCAGCAGGCACGGCCCGGCTGCGCCTGGTGCTGCGCCAGGATCTGCCGGCGGGCTGCCTGGCGCGGCTGCTGCATGCCCTCGGCCCGCCCCCTCCGCCCGTGATGCCCCTCCACCCGTGACCGCCTCGATCCTTGCCATGCATGGCTGGGCCGGCGACAGCCGCGGCTGGGAGCCCTTTGCAACTGCAGCCGCTGCGCGCGGTTGGTGGTGGCAGAGCCCCGACCGCGGCTACGGCAGCCGGCCGGCCCAGGCTGCCGGCTGGCCCCCCGCTGAGCGCCGCCGGGTGGTGGTGGCCCATTCCCTCGGCCCCCATCTGCTGCCGGCGGCCGTCCTGGCCGAAGCCGACGCGATCGTGCTGCTGGCCAGTTTCGGGCGCTTCCTCCCACCGGGCCGTGACGGCCGGCGGCTGGAGGGAGCCCTGGCGGGCATGACCGCCGCCCTGGCCAGCGGTGATGCCGACGCGATGCTGAGCCGCTTTCTGGCGGAGGCGGCCGCACCCCAGCCCCTCAGCCGGCTGCACGGCACGATCATCGACAGCCCCCTCACCCCGGCGGGACGCCGCCTGCTGCTGGCGGATCTGGACCTGCTGGCGGCCAGCCGGAGCCTGCCTGCCGCCCTGCCAGCGCAGATCCCCTGTCTGATTGTGGAGGCCGGCGACGACCGGATCGTCGCTCCCCAGGCACGCCAGCTGCTGCGGCTGGAGCGCCCCGACGCCGCCGTGCTCACCTATCCCGATGCCGGCCACTGCCTGCTCGACACCCCTGTGGTGCAGGACGTGATCACATGGATCGCCAGCCTCTGATCAACCAGCCTCTGAGCAACCAGCCTCCAACCGACCAGCCCGCCACCCCGTTCAGCGCGCGGGTGCGCTCCAGCTTCGGGCGCCGCGCTCCGTTCTACGGGCAGCAGGCCAGCCTGCAGCGCGCTGTGGCCTGGCGGCTGGCCCATCATCTGGCCGCCCTACCCCTCCTGCCCGATGGGCCCCGCGCCGATCTGGGGGCCGGCACGGGTCTGCTCGGCCAGGCCCTGCAGGCCCAGCGCCCCGGGATCGACCTGCTGCAACTCGATCTCTGCCCGGAGCTGCTGACCCACAACCCCCTCACCGCCACAGGCGGCCAGCGCATCTGGGATCTGGAACGGGGCCTGCCCGCAGAGCTCGGCCACGCCAGCCTGCTCTGCTCGAGCTTCGCCCTCCAGTGGCTGGCGGATCCCCTCCTGCAACTGCGCCGCTGGTGCTGCAGCCTGGCTCCCGGCGGCTGGCTGGCCCTGGCGGTGCCCACGGCCGGCAGTTTCCCCGAATGGCATCTGGCGGCGGCGCGCGCTGCGGTGGCCTGCACGGCCCTGCCCCTGCCTGAGGCGGCCAGCCTGGAGAGCGTGGCCCGGCAGACACTCCAACCGCTGCACCTGGAGCGGCTGCGCTTCAGCCGCCGCGCCGGCGATGGCCGGCACTTCCTGCGCAGCCTGCGCAGCCTCGGGGCTGGTCCCTCCCCCCTGCCGCCCCTGGGCACACCGCAATGGCGCCGGCTGCTGCAGCATTGGCCGGCGGGAGAACGGATCACATGGGAGCTGCTGGTGCTGGTGGGTCAGCGGCGCTGATGCCCCGACGGCTGGTGGTGTGCGGCACCGACACCGACGTGGGCAAGACCGTGGTGAGCGCCTGGCTGGTGCAGGGACTGACGGCCTGCTACTGGAAACCGGTGCAGAGTGGCCTGGCCGATGGTGGCGACCGCAGCACGGTGGCCGGCCTGTTGAAGCTGCCGGCGGAGCGGCTGCTGCCGGAGGTCTACCGGCTCAGCGAGCCCCTTTCGCCCCACTGGGCGGCCGAGCGGGACGGGCTGACGATCGAGCCCGAGCGCCTGCAGCTGCCGCCGGGGGATGGCCCCCTGGTGGTCGAGACCGCCGGCGGGGTGCTGGTGCCCCTGCGCCGGGACTGGCTGCAGATCCAGCAGCTGCAGCGCTGGCAGCTGCCGGTGGTGCTGGTGGCCCGCAGCGGGCTCGGCACCCTCAACCACACCCTGCTGACGCTGGAGGCCCTGCGCCAGCGTGCCATCACCGTCCTGGGTCTGGTGCTGAACGGTCCGCCCCACGCCGACAACCCCCGCACCCTGGCCGCCCTGGGGGCGGTGCCGGTGCTGGCCGAGCTGCCACCCCTGCAGCCGCTTGATGCCGCCGCCCTGGCGGACCAGTGGCAGCGACAGGGCCTGGATCGGCACTGGCCGGCAACGGGCCGGACCTGAAGTTGCCGATCATCCCTGCTGCTCCTGCCTAGGGTTGAATTCCCCCTGGCAACCGGCCCGCCATGAACAGGCGTGATGCGCTGATCAGCACGGCCGTGCTGCTGCTGTGCAGCGGCATCCTGGTGGTGTTCACCGATGTGGAGCTGCGCCTGGTGCGCTGGGTGAACTGCAGCCCGCTGGCGAGCCCCACGGCCCGCAGCGCCGTCAGTTGTGCTGACGGGCGTTGATCGGACAGCGGCCCGACAGCCGAGCCACATTGTGTCTCGCCACAGCAAGGCTCCAGCCCTGCCGCAGCTGATCGCGCACCAGGTCGATCTGGGACGGATCCCAGCCCTCAGCTTCGAGCTGCACGCGGAGCATCTGCCACGGGCCTTCGGGGAACAGCAGGGTGCCGCTTGCCGCAGGTTCTCCGCGTCGAGGGCGCGGGGTGCCTCGCAGCGCCGTCTCCTCGACGCTGAGAAAACGGTTGGATGCCGCCGGGCGGGCCGTGGTCGGCGCCTCGGCCAGACCACGCCGGCGCAAACGGTCGTTGCCGGAGTTGTTCATCTTGCCCCCCATCCTGCCAGCGGCGTTCTGGTCTGCCCAACAGATCTGGCAACCCGGCTAGACAGCGTGGGCGCAGCGAACCCGGATCAGCATGCCGTGCTCATGGGCCGGCCAGGATCGCCGCTTCCGCATCGGCCCGCGACAGGCCGTAAGGGAAATGGCGCACCGATGTCTGGCCGTCGGCATGCCATTTCACCGTGAGCTCCTCCACCTCCAGCTCGATCCGGGCGCTCCATTCCGGACGATGCAGGTCCCAGATGCAGGCATTGTCGCGGCGCTGCTGGGCGCCGAGCTGGTGCAGCCAGGCTTCCAGGGCCGGCAGTGGGTGGTTATAGAGAGGAGTCTGGAGATCGGGAAGCTCGCCCATGCCATTCCGCTTCTGCTGGCAGCTTCTCAGCCCGCGGGCCACCAGCTGGGCCAGGTGCTGAGCTCGGCACCGCGCGCCAGGGCCACACCCACGCCGATCACCAGGCTGAACACCAGTGCCAGCGCCAGCAACAGCAGCGCCAACCATTCCCCGCCGGAGAGGGCGCGCCGCACCGCATCAGCCCCATCCGAGCGGGGTGACGGGGCCGGGAAGATCACGGGGTTCGGCGCCGCACGGGCCGCTGCAGCCAGCTGGGCCAGCCTCCAGTCCCGGTCATAACGGCGGCGGGCCTCGGGATCGTTCAGCACGGCGTAGGCCTGCCGGAGCCTCTGAAAGGCCTGCTCCGCCTCCTCGGCCGGCAGCAGGGTCGTATCGGGGTGAAAGCGCTTGCTGAGCCGGCGGAAGGCCTGACGCAGCTCTTCCGGGGACGCGGCCGGGGTCAGCTCCAGCAGGGCGTAAAGCCCCTCAGCGCCACCTTGGGGACTGGGGGAGCCTGGGGAGCTGCTGGGGGGGGGACTGGAGCTGGCCAACGGGGTGGGGCCGGTCGAGCAGCGGACCGGAAACGCGGAGCCTGGGGGCATTCGGTGCTGGATCCTAGGGAGGATCACCCGTCAGATCGCCGGATGGTGCCGACTCCCTGCAGCGACGCTCCCCACGACCTCTGGCAACAGCTGGGCTGGCAGCCGAGCCCAGCGCAGCAGCAGCAGCTGGAGGCCCTGCAGGGGCTGCTGCGCCAATGGAACAGCCGCCTCAACCTCACCCGGTTGGTGGAGGGTGACGACTACTGGATCGCCCAGGTGTTCGACAGCCTCTGGCCGCTGCTGCCGCTGCTGCAGACGCCAGAGGCGGAGGGGTCACTGGAGCTGATCGATGTGGGCACCGGCGGTGGCTTTCCCGGCCTGGCGGCGGCGATCGCCATGCCCCGGGCCCGGCTCACCCTGGTGGATTCGGTGGGCCGGAAGGTCGAGGCCGTGCGGGCGATGGCCCAGGCGCTCGGGCTGGAGGAACGGCTGCAGGTGCGCTGTGAGCGGGTGGAGCGCAGCGGCCAGAGCCGCGACTGCCGCGGCCGCTTCCAATGGGCCCTCGCCCGGGCCGTGGCCAGCGCGCCGGTGGTGGCGGAATATCTGGTGCCTCTGCTGGCGGAGGGCGGCCGGGCCCTGCTCTACCGCGGCCAGTGGAGCGAGGCCGACCAGAGCGCCCTGGAGCAGGCCCTGGGCCCACTGCGGGCGCGGATCGAGCGCTGCGAGCGCCTGGAGCTGCCGGCAGGCCGGGGCCTGCGCCACGCCCTGATACTGGCCCCCACCGGTCCCTGCCCCCGCCAATACCCGCGAGCCGTAGGCCTGCCAGCCAAGCAGCCCCTGGGCACAGCCACACAGCATGGACCAGGCAAGAATTCTACAAAGAAAATGCGGGCTGATCAATAAAATCCAAGTGTTTAACTGCAGGCGCAGCTGACATAAATTAATCAAACGCAATTCTAATTTTTTCAGGCACAATTGGCATTGCAGCTGGAATTACAACTGACATTGCAGTTCAAGTTGCTGCTCAAGTCGCTGTTCAAGTTGCTGTTCAGGTTGCCGTCGAGGCTGCTGTCGAGGTTGCAGCCGAGATTGCAGCTGAGATTGCAGCTGAGATTGCGGCCGAGATTGCGGCTGAGATTGCAGGGGTTGCATTGCAACTGGAATGGCAACTGCACATCGGCATGGCTTCAATCAAAGGGAGCTTGGCAGCAATGAATTAACCGGAGACCCCTTTCGAGCCCGTGAGCATTTCTTCCGGAGCTTGGAACATTCGAATCTCTGAATCAAACGGAATACAAAGCTGCTGGGGATCGGATTCGGCATGCCATTTCTCCCAAGCACTGCGATAGACAGCACGCGATTCACAATCGCCGAAAAAACTATCCGAACGACTTCCAGCACAACCCGTGAGACTCCCATCAGTATGCGCGGCCAAAGCAAGTGGGCGCCTGATACTGGCAACAGCGCCAGCCCCAAAAACCTTTCGCAACCTAAAGAGAAACTCAGTATCCGCTGAATATCTGACACCGTCATAGCGACCAATGCGATTAATTACTTCCGCGCGATACATCATGGTGGCAAGTCCTCCGTGAAGAAAAGCCCCACCCCGCTTATTGTGATACAAAACATGCCCTCGCGGCCCAATCCTTAGCCACTGACCAATAACGGCCACCATCTCCGAGTGGGCACTCAGAAATTGAACCTGCATGCTGAGCCGCTGTGGATGACACAGGTCATCCGAGTCGTGAGTGGTGATGTACGCTCCTTTCGCACGCTTGAGAGCTAAGTTCCTGCACTCATAAGGGCCGCTATTTACTTTTAGGAACAGGGGGACAATCCTGGAATCTCTAGACGCATAATCATCAATTATCTGGGCAGTTCGATCCAAGCTCGCATCATCGATGACGACAAGCTCAAGATCTGCATAGCTCTGCCGAAGAATCGACTTGATTGCATAGCCTATGGTTGCTTCGGCGTTATAAGCCGACATGATTACAGTTACAAGTCCACAGCCATCTTTCAGCTCTTCAGCGGCTACAGACTGCATTTCAACATCTTGGAGGATATGGTCCGACCTTCGCAGCAGGCGGCGTAAACCTGAACCCTGCAAAGGTGAGCAGCCAGCAAGGTGGTAAAAAGAAAAATATTGATTCATGCACTGCACCCAATCGCGCAAGCCACCCCACTCTGCAGCGCAATTAATCAAAAGCGGGATCCGAAGACTTGGATCCTCAATGTTCTCTACTATTTCAAGGATTGCCTTGCGCTGCGCCTTCTTAAGATAAGGGATTAAAAAGCTCAGCAGCCTTGCATCAAGCGAAGCCCTGCAGTGTCTGCGAGTGTAAAACAATCTTTTGTCGCGCTTAATCCGTGGATTGCCAAGAAGGATCTCTGCTTCTACTTTATTCAGATCTCGCTTCCATTCAGGGCAAGCAAATCCATAGGCAACAAGCCAGTCCAGGATAATGTAAGCCGGCAGCAGCAGCTGCCTCCTGGCGAGATCACGGGCCAGTTGGTAAGGCTGCAGCAACTCAAGAAGCCGGCAGTCCAACCCTGGTTCGTCGGCGCTCTTCATTTGTTTGCCTGCCGAATAAAGCATCGAACTTATACACACTAACCGTGCCGATTGTGACCTTAATCGCCCATTGCCAATTCGAATT
>CAMDLO010000061.1 GCA_945901765.1 Cyanobium sp. NIES-981
TCAGCCCTGCAGCTGCTGAATGAGGATCTGGTTCGCGAGCTTGGGATCGGCCTTGCCGCCGGTCTTCTTCATCAGCTGGCCCACGAAGAAGCCCTGCAGCTTGGTCTTGCCGCCGCGAAAGGCCTCCACCTCCTCGGGGTGGGCCGCCAGCAGCTCCTCCACCATCGCCGTGATCGCAGCCGGATCGCTGATCATGCCCAGGCCGCGCTCGTCGACGATCGCCTTGGGGGAGCCGCCCTGCTCCAGCAGCTCGGGCAGGATCTCCTTGGCGATCTTGCCGCTGATCACGCCGGTATCGATCAGCTGCACCATCTCGGCCAGCTGCTCGGGCCGGAAGGGCAGCTCGGCGTAGGAGAGCCGGTTGGCGTTCACGTGGGCGGCGATGTCGCCACTGATCCAGTTGGCCGCCGCCTTGGCATCGGCGCCGGCAGCCACCACCGCCTCGAAGTAGTCGGCCATCGGCCGCTCATCGGTGAGCACCCGGGCGTCGTAAGGCGAGAGGCCCAGCTGCTCGGCATAGCGGTGGCGTTTGGCCGCCGGCAGCTCGGGCAGCTCAGCCCGCCAGCCCTCCCGCAGCTCGGCACCCACCTCGATCGGGCCCAGGTCGGGATCGGGGAAATAGCGGTAGTCGCTGGCTCCCTCCTTGGAGCGCATGCTCCTGGTGAGCTGCTTGCCCTCATCCCAGAGGCGCGTTTCCTGCACCACCGGCTCGCCGGCCTCGTAGGCCTTGATCTGGCGCTGGATCTCGTACTCGCAGGCCTTCTGGATGGCGGAGAACGAGTTCATGTTCTTGATCTCCACCTTCGTGCCGAAGGGGGCATCAGGGCCGCGACGCACCGAGATGTTCACGTCGCAGCGCAGGGAGCCCTCCTGCATGTTGCCGTCACTCACGCCGAGGTAGCGCATGATCCGGCGAATCTCCGAGGCGTATTCCGCCGCCTCACGGCCGGTGCGCAGATCGGGCTTGCTGACGATCTCCGCCAGGGCCACACCGGCGCGATTGTAGTCGACGAGCGAATGGGTGGAGCCGGCCAGGCGATCGCTGCCGGCGTGCACCAGCTTGCCGGCATCCTCCTCCATGTGCAGCCGTTCGATGCCGATGATTTTCGTGTAGGTCTCCTTGCCCTTCTCAGCCACCTCCACCTCGATCCAGCCGTCTTCGGCGATCGGCTCGTCGTACTGGGAAATCTGATAGTTCTTGGGCAGGTCGGGATAGAAATACTGCTTGCGGTCGAACTTGCTGTGCTCGGCGATCGTCAGGTTCAGGGCCATGGCGGCCTTCACCGCATATTCGAGCACCTTCTGATTGAGCACCGGCAGGGTGCCCGGCAGACCGCACACCACCGGATCGATATGGGTGTTGGGATCGTCGCCGTAGGTGGTGGAGGCGCAGGTGAAGATCTTGCTGGAGGTGCCCAGCTGCACGTGAGTCTCCAGGCCGATCACGGCCTCCCAGGCACTGCCGGGGCCGGCCTCAGCCGCTGGGACGGGGCTGGCCTCAGCCGTTGTGGAAGCACCCGTCTTGGCCATGGCCATCGCAGCGACGTAGGAGGGCCGATCCTATGGGAGCAGGGAGGTGGACATCGCCCCACCTGGCCCTGCCCCATCTGGCCCCGCCCCACCTGGCCCCGCCCCATCTGGCCCCGCCCCACCGTCGCCGCCGAGCCCGAGCCGCCGACATACCCAGGGCAGGCTGAGGCCCTGCACCAGCAGATTCATCACCACCACGGTGAACACGATGCCCTCCACGTTCGCGGCCAGGGGTGCGGCAAGCGACGGGGACAACCCAGGCAGGCGCGGAATCGTCTGCACCAGCTCGATGGCCAGAGCCAGCGGCACCGCCCCACGCAGGCCGCACCAGGCCACCAGCAGGGACTCCCGCAGGCTGAACGGCGAGAGCGGTTGGAAGAGCAGCACGCTCAGGGGCCGGGCGACCAGCATCATCACCAAGCCCACCAGCAGCCCACCCGGCACCACCGGCAGGATCAGTTCCGGTTCAGCCGTCAGGCCGAACACCAGAAAGATCAGCACCTCCATCATCGTGTTGAACGGCGCCAGCACCTCCTGCAGGCTGTCGGCATTGATGCGTGGATCGGTGTAACTGTTGTTGCTCAGAAACAGCCCGGTCACATAACTGCTGATGAATCCCGAGCCCCCCAGGATCGTGCTGCCGCCATAGGCGATGGCCGCAAAGGCGATCGCAAAGATCAGCAGCTGCTCCCGCTGCTGGGCAAGCCGGTTGAGACAGAAGCGGAACAGATAGCCCAGCACCACGCCGATCAGCACGCCGGAACCGATGTTCTGAATGAACAGGCGAGCCTCGCTGAGCAGCACCCGGTCGGGAGAGGCATCAGCCTGACCGGCAAGCCCCAGCACCAGACCGAGAAACAGGATCGCGGCCGGATCGTTCAGCGACGACTCGAACTCCAGCAGATTGCGCAGGCGGGCAGGAATGCGATCGCGCACCTGCTCCAGCACGCTGAGGGTGGCACCGGCGTCGGTGGACCCGAGACAGGCGGCGATCAACATGGCCACGCTGAGGGGTAGCTGGTTGAAGCCCAGTTCCAGGCCGGAGCCGG
Organism: Cyanobium sp. NIES-981; assembly: GCA_945901765.1. Lineage (GTDB taxonomy): Bacteria > Cyanobacteriota > Cyanobacteriia > PCC-6307 > Cyanobiaceae > NIES-981. The sequence continues at coordinate 2,580 of CAMDLO010000061.1, forward strand.
TGGAGGAGAGGCCCGCCCACATCAGCAGGCCCAGAACAGCGGAGGAAACCACCACACCGCCCACCGCCAGCACGACGCCGTACTCGAGAAAGCCGCGGATCGAGCGCAGTTCGGTCTGCAGACCGGCGAAAAACAGCAGCATCGCCAGACCGACGGTGTGCAGGTTGGCGATCGTGGCCTGATGAAACAGCTCCAGCTGATCGGGCAGCAGCAGACCGAACAGCAGCACCCCCAGGATCGCCGGAGCCCCCAGGTGAAGGGAGAAGCGGCGGATCGCCAGGGTGGCCAGGAGCAGCACGCCCAGCACCGCCAGCACCACCGGCAGGGGCTGGCCCTGCACCAGCAGGGTCGGCTCCAGATCGGCCTGAACACCGGCCTGAGCACTGGCTTCAAGCCAGAAGGGGGCGGTCAAGGAGAACGGTGCTGGCATCGGCCCGGAACCCTCCCGCTTGGAGCGATCTTATGGGCGGGAGCGGAACCCGCTCAGATCGCTGGGAACCAGCGCTGCCGCAACAGATCGAGAGACGGTTCCTCAAGCCCCTGATGACCGGCCTTCACATCCGCCAGGCTTTCGCAGAGGGCGTACAGCTCCTGCCGACGCGGCAACGAGGCAACGGCCAGGCGCTCGACCGCGGCGGCGAAGCGGGCAGGCGAGGGCGGTGCCAGCCAGCGCAGCTGACCGGCAAGCTCGTGGATGCTGAAGGGTGCGGCGGGCCGTTGATCGGGCTGGTGCCTGCACAGGTAGGTGGCAATCAGCCGCTTCTCCTCCTGCTGAAACAGGGCATCGGCCCTGCCCATGGCGAGCAGCACGGCCAGCTCGTCATCCAGGGCTCGCTGCAGCACCTCCAGCCGGCCATGCCGACTGACGGCAAAGCGTTGCAGCAGCAGCCCCGGAAGATCGGGCACAGGGGTATCGGTGGCCAGATCGATGCAGTGCACAATGCGATCGGCTTCGAACTCCTCGAAGGCGCCGCTGAAACTGCAGTGGGCCAACAGCACAAAGGCGGTGCTGTCGCGCTCCATTCTGAACTGCTTGACGGTGATGCGACGGGCGCGGTGGTTTCCATCCGCCTCGCGGTACTGGATCTCCAGCTCCAGATGGAGAGGCCTCGGGAGCATGGATCAGGCGACAGGCGGTGATCGGTCCATGGTGCTCGCCAGCGGGCGGGGATGGCGCTCGGCACCACGGGCCTGAAACACTGGGCCGCATTGTTGCTGCCAGTGATGCGCACCGTTGATCGCCCGGCGATCCTGATCCTGGGCGGCGGCCTGATCGGGCTGGCGATCGCCCACCAGCTGGCTCGCCGCGGCCAGGCGGTGACGGTGCTCAGCCGCCGGCGCAGCGAGGCCGCCGGCTTTGTGGCGGCCGGCATGCTCGCCCCCCACGCCGAAGCGCTGGCAGGGGAGCAGCTGACCCTGGGCCAGGCCAGCCTGGCCCGCATCCCCACCTGGGTGGAGCAGATCGAGGCCGACAGCGGCCTGCCCTGCGGCCTGCGGCCCTGCGGCATCGTGGTGCCCTTCGCCACGGCGACCGAGCGGGACGCTTACCCCACCGCCGCCTGGGGGGAAGCACTGGAGCGGACCGACCTGGAGCGGGAGGTGCCGGGGATCGGCCCCTCCTGGCAGGCCGGGCTGCTGTTTGCCCAGGACGGCCAGATCGATAACCGCCGCCGGCTGATGCGGGCCCTGGAACGGGCCTGCGCGGGCCTGGGGGTGGCCTTCGAAGAAGGCACGGAGGTGCTGGCCCTGGAGCGCTCGGCCGCCGGGGAGCTGCAGGGCGTGCGCCTGCGCCGGGCCGACGGCGAGGAGCTCTGCCTGGCAGCAGACCGAGCCGTTCTGGCCTGCGGCGCCTGGAGCGCCCGGCTGCTGCCCCAGCTGCCGGTGTTTCCGGTCAAGGGCCAGATGCTTTCGCTGCAGGGGCCGATCGGAGCGCTGAACCGCGTGGTATTCGGCCCCGGCACCTACCTCGTGCCCCGCGACGACGGCCTCCTGGTGGTGGGCGCCACCAGCGAGCCGGAGGCCGGTTTCGGAGAGGGCCTCACGCCTGCGGGTCAGCGGCAGCTGCAGGCGGGGATCAGCGCCCTGCTGCCGGCGGCCTGTCGGTGGCCGCCGATGGAGCGCTGGTGGGGCTTCCGCCCCTGCACCCCCGACGAGGGTCCGCTGCTGGGCGAGAGCCCGGTACCGGGGCTGTGGCTGGCCTGCGGCCACCACCGCAACGGCGTGCTGCTGGCCGCGATCACAGCTGGGCTGCTGGCTGACGCCCTTGCCGGCGGCAGGGATGCCGAAACAACCCGCTGGCTGGCGGCCTTCAGCTGGCGGCGTTTTCAGGGCTGATGGTGGTGCTGGGCGGGCTGATCCGCAACCCTCGCAGCCCATACACGGCGATCGGACGCGACCATCCCTCCAGCCGGTGCTCCCCGAGGGAGTCCACCTCCAGCTGATCCGGCAGCAGGGCCAGCACCTCACCACTGATCAGCACGGGGCAGTGCGGGTAGCGACGGCTGAGCCGCTCCAGCCGGCTGGCCAAGTTCACCGTCGCCCCCACCACGGTGAACTCCAGGCGCTGGGAAGAACCCAGGTTGCCGGCGATCACCTCGCCCACATGGATGCCGATGCCCTGGCGCAGGGTGGGCTGCCCCTGGGTCCTCAGCTCTGCGTTCAAGCGGTCCAGCGCTGCCTGCATCGCCAGGGCGGCACGCACGGCCGCCAGGGCCTCGGCGGCATCGCCGCGGCTGCGGGGCACCCCGAAATCGGCCATCAGGGCATCCCCGATGAATTTGTCGAGCAAACCCTCCTCTGCGATCACCGCCGCCGCGATCGCCTCGAAGTAGCGATTCAGCAGAGCGAACAGCACTGGCGGAGACAACCGCTCACTCAGCGGGGTGAAACCCACCAGATCGGCGAACAGCACCACGCAGCGGGTGCGCGAGCCGCCCAGCTGGGTGCCGAGCGGACCGGGCTCCCGCAGGATGTCGGCCAGCAGGGCAGGAGAGATCCGCCGGGCCAGCACCTGATGGAGATAGGCACGCTCCCGGCTCTCCCGCAGCCATTGCCCGAACGCCCGTCCGCCTCCCCCCGCCAGCGGGGCCACCACCAGAGCGGTGACGGGCAACCACCAGCCCGCCAGCCAGGCCAGTGTGGCGCCCCCAAGCCCCCCAGCGGCCAATGCCATGGCCGTCGCCGCCGTGCCACCGGCCTGGCCGGGCCGGGCCAGCAACACCAGAGCGAGCACCCCCCAGCTCACCAGCAGCACCACCGAGCCCGGCAGAGGCAGGGACCGAAACCCGCGGCCCTCCAGCACGGTGGCCAGCGCGGCCGCCTGCAGTTCCACGCTGCTGAGGGGGCCGAAGGGCGAGGGCCGGCGGTCAGCAAGCCGTGAGGGGGTGCGGCCGACCACCACGATCCGCCCCCGCCAGAACCCCGGGGGCTGCTGCTGCACCTCCCAGGCAGACACCACCGGTACGGTTCCGGCGGGGCCGGGAAAATCAATACCGAGGTCTGCGGCGGGCGGTGGCCGATGAACTGCGGCATAGGCCAGAGCCGGCGGATGGGGGAGGGGAAAGCCGGCCAGCGCCTGCTGCTGCCAGGCACGTCCGGGAATCGCTTCCATCGACCCGCCAGGGCTCTCCAGCAGGGCATCAAGGCCCACCGGGCCCAGGGCAACCACCGGACGCCGCAGCTGCAGCACCTCAAGCCCGGAGTTGGGATCGCGTTCGAGGCCGTAGCCAGCTGGCAGCACCACCCGGTCCCGCCAGGGGCGCAGGCGGTCCACGAAGGCCCGATCGTCCGCCATGCCGAAGCGACTGGGCCGGGGGTAGAGGAGGGTGAACACCACCTGGCGCGCACCCTGCTCCAGCACCAGGGCGGCCAGCTCCGCCTGCAGCGCCCTGGGCCAGGGCCAGGCAGCGTCCATGCGCCGCCACAGGGGCGATGCTGCGATCTGCTCGGGAGGAAGACGGTCCGCCACCCCCAACGAGGCTTCGTTCACATCGAGGATCACCAGCGCCGGCGGCGGCCGCCGCACGCCCCGCAGCCGGAAAGCCAGCGAACGCCAGCGGGCATCAACCGTCTCAACCACGGGTGCGGCGACGAGCGACCCGAGCAGCAGCGATCGCCAGACCCAGCCCCAGCGGCCCAGGCGAGCGGATGCCATCAGCGCGTGAAGCCCAGCTCCTTCTCGAGCACCGGCAGGGTCTCCATCGGCGCGTTGAACCCATTGAGCAGGATGCTCCTGGCCCGCCTCTGGTCGAGTTCGGCGCGGCTGAGGCGCGTCGGCCCCTCCCAGCCCTCCCCGCCGGCAGCGCTTGCCCGGTGGCTCACCTGCTCACCGCTGCGCAGCACGAAGCGCTGGCCGGAGTCGGTGGTCACCGCCACCGTGCCCTCCCAGCTGAACACCTTCACATCGGTTTCGGTGGCGTCGATGAACACGGTGGTCCCCTCGATCGAGGCCGTGCCGACCCTGGTCCTGACCCGCAGCGCCGGGCCGCCGCCGCTGCCAGGGTTCACCCAGGCGATGATCTGGCCGCGGCGCAGATCGAGGGTCCCGGCCGACAGCCGCAGCAGCGCATCACCTCCCAGGCGGAAGCTGCGGCCGTCTGGGAGACGCACCTGCAACCGACCGGGCTTCTGCGTGCGCAACAGCGTGTTGAGCTGCAGGATCTGGCCCACCCGCGCATCGGTCTCAGCCCGTCCGGGGGCCTGCACAAAGGCGGGGCGAGTCGGCACATCCACCACGGTTGGCAGTGCAGGCGCCTGGCGGGCACCGACCTGGATCGCTGCGGCGAGTGCCATGAGACCTCCCGCTGAAACGGCGATGGCCGTTGCCCGCACCGGCCCACGAAGCCCGAAGCGAGCCAGAGCGGAGACGGTTCGATCCACAACAGATCGATCAACAACAGATCGATCTTCAGTCGATCGATCTTCAATGGTGGTGTGATCAGACACCAATGGCGGGGACGAACGGGTCGCCCCCAGGCTGGCAACTCACCCCTCGACGCGCCACACCTGATCGGCGGGGGTCCAGTCGCTCAGCTCGGAAGGCTGGAACCACAGGCCGATCTCGAATTCGGCGGTTTCGGGGGCGTCGGAACCGTGGATCACGTTGCGGCCGATGTTCACCGCCAGGTCGCCGCGGATCGTGCCGGGTTCAGCCTCCAGGGGCTTGGTGGCGCCGATCAGCTTGCGGGCGCTGGCGATCACGCCGTCGCCCTCCCACACCATCGCCACCACGGGGCCTGAGGTGATGAACTCCACCAGGCCGGCGAAGAAAGGACGCTCCCGGTGCACGCCGTAATGGCTCTCAGCCAGCTCGCGGCTGGGGGTGAGCTGCTTGAGACCCACCAGCTTGAAGCCCTTGCGCTCAAAGCGGCCGATGATCTCGCCCACCAGGCCGCGCTGCACCCCGTCGGGCTTGATGGCGATGAAGGAGCGTTCGGCGGCCATGGAAGAAGAAACAGAAAGTCGGGCTCATCGTGTGCGGCAGAGCCGCCGCTTGGCAAGCACAAAAGTCCGTGCTGTGGCCAGAGCAGACAAGGGTTCGCAGCAGGCCCTGACTAGGCTGACCCCACCCGAACCTGAATTGCAGCGGTCTGATGGTGCTCGCCAACCACCAGGGCACCACGCCCCCCAGCCCCATCAGCCCGCCTTCGAGCCCCCCATCAGGCGCCACAGCAGCAGCCATCGGCAGCAGCAGCGGCAGCTGGACCGCCGCCGACGGCGCCGCCCTCTATGGCCTCGACCGCTGGGGTGATCCCTATTTTGCCGCCAACGCCCGCGGCCACGTGTGCGTGCAGCCCCAGGGGGAGCGGGGCGGCTCCCTCGATCTGGTGGAGCTGGTGAAGGAGCTGCGCGGGCGCAACCTCAGCCTGCCGCTGCTGATCCGCTTCGACGACATCCTCGAGGACCGGCTGGAGCGGCTGCACGGCGCCTTCGAGCGGGCGATCGCCCAGTACGGCTATGCCGGCCGCTACCAGGGCGTGTTCCCGGTGAAGTGCAACCAGCAGCGCCATGTGGTGGAGCAGCTGGTGGAGAGCGGCAGGCGCTGGCACTTCGGCCTGGAGGCCGGCAGCAAGGCCGAGCTGCTGATCGCCCTCTCGCTGGTGGACGACTCCCAGGCCCTGCTGATCTGCAACGGCTACAAGGACCAGCGCTACATCGAAACGGCGATCCTGGCCCGGCGCCTCGGCCGCCAGCCGGTGGTGGTGATCGAGCAGGCCGACGAGGTGGGCCGGATCATCGCCGCCAGCCAGGCGCTGGGGGCGGCACCGCTGATCGGCATCCGCGCCAAGCTCTCCACCCGCAGCACCGGCCGCTGGGGCAGCTCGGTGGGGGAGAAGGCCAAGTTCGGCCTGTCGGTGCCCGACCTGCTGGCCACGGTGGAGGCCCTGCGCGCGGCCGATCTGCTGGGGGAACTGCGGCTGCTGCACTTCCACATCGGCAGCCAGATCAACGACATCGCCGTGCTCAAGGACGCCCTGCAGGAGGCGGGGCAGATCTACGCCGAGCTCACCCGTCTGGGGGCGCCGATGGGCTACCTGGATGTGGGCGGCGGCCTGGGCATCGACTACGACGGCAGCCGCACCGCCACCGCCGCCTCCAAGAACTACTCCCTGCAGAACTACGCCAACGACGTGGTGGCCACCGTGCGCGAGTGCTGCGAGGGCGCCGGCATCGCCGTGCCCACCCTGGTGAGCGAGAGCGGCCGGGCGATCGCCAGCCACTTCTCGGTGCTGGTGTTCGACGTGCTCGGCGCCGGCGGCCGGCCCGGGTCGGTGCCGGAGGCGGCCGGCGAGGAGGCCCTGATCCTGCGCAACCTGCGCGACACCCACGCCGCCATCGGCGCCATCCCCGCCACGGACGCCGCCGCGATCGGCGCGGGGCTGGAGCGGCTGCAGGAGGCCTGGAACGACGCCCTCAAGTTCAAGGACGACGCCATGGCGGCCTTCCGCCTGGGCTACCTGGGGCTGCCGGAGCGGGGCCTGGCCGAGCAGCTCACCTGGGCCTGCTGCCAGGGCATCGCCGAGCGGCTGGCCCTGCTGCCGGCCGACGCCCCGGTGCCCGACGAGCTGCGGGCCCTGCCGGCCGCCCTGGCCTCCACGTACTACGCCAACCTCTCGGTGTTCCGCTCGGCGCCGGACACCTGGGCGATCGACCAGCTGTTCCCCATGCTGCCGCTGCAGCGCCTGGATGAAGCCCCCAGCCGGCTGGGCAGCTTCGCTGACCTCACCTGCGATTCCGACGGCAAGCTGGCCCGCTTCATTAATCCAGATGGGCGATCCGGGAGGGGCCAGGTGAAGAGCCTGCTGGAGCTCCATCCCCTGCGCGCCGGCGAGCCCTACTGGATCGGCCTGTTCCTGGCCGGCGCCTACCAGGAGGTGATGGGCAACCTGCACAACCTGTTCGGCAGCACCGATGCGGTGCACATCCGCCTGGCCCCCGGCGGCGGCTATCGGGTGGATCACGTGGTGCGCGGCGACACCAACGCCGAGGTGCTGCAGGCCATGGAGCACGACCCCCAGCTGCTGCTGGAGCGGCTGCGCATGGCCAGCGAAACGGCGATCGCCCAGGGGCAGCTGGCGATCGGCGATGCCCGCCGCCTGATGGACCACCTGGAAACCAGCCTGCGCCAGACCACCTACCTGCAGGGCTGATGAGGCTCAGGCCGGAGGCGGGGCCTGCAGAAAAGCTGTGATGTCGACGTCGTCGATCTGTTCGGGCCGGAGAAAACGCTCGGCATAACGGCGGTAGACGCCGCTGCTGAGGAAGAGGTCAAAGAGATCGGCATCGATATGGCCGCGATCGCGAAAGCCCGAAAGAATCCGAATCGACTCCGACAAGGTTTTCGCCTGTTTATACGGGCGATCCGCTGCCGTGAGCGCCTCGAAAATATCGGCAATCGCCATGATTCGCGCCGGCACCGACAACTGTTCGGCCGCAAGACGACGGGGATAGCCATCGCCACGCAGCGTTTCATGGTGGGTACCCGCATACTCCGCCACCCGGGCAAGGCCGGGGGGAAAGGGCAATCCCTCCAGCATCACGATCGTCTGCACGATGTGATCGTTGATGATGAAGCGCTCCTCCGCCGTGAGCGTGCCCCGGCCGACGCTCAGATTGTGCAATTCACCGAGATTGAAGGCATTATCTGGCACCTCCATCTGAAACCCAAAGCTGGGATCGGGTTGCTGGGCTGGATTGCGGCGAAGGCGATGCCAGGGCTGATCGGCCAGCAGCCGCTCCGTGGCGGGCAGAGAATCGCCGGCCGGCGGATGGTTGCAGCGGCGCTGCCGTTCCTCCCAGGCCAGGCCGAGGGTGTCATCGAAATGCCGCTGCCAGGTCTGGGAGCCGATCTGGCGCAGACGCTCCACTTTGGCGGCATCGAAGAACTCGCCGCCCAGATTGCTGGCTGCCACGAAGGCGAACTGCTCCTGGAGCTCCGCCTCCCGTTCAGCCAGACGGCGGTCGAGCTCGTCCGGATCACCGCCCGCCAACAGAGACTCAAGGCGCTCGATGCGGGCATCGCGCAACAACACCTCAAAGCGGGTGCGGATCTCGTGAATGCGGTTGTGGATCGTCTCCAGCTTGGTGGCCTTGTCGACGACATATTCAGGGGTTGTGAGCTTGCCGCAGTCATGCAGCCAGGCACCGATGCGGAACTCCCGCCAGGCCTCGGCACTGCCGAACCGGAACGAGGCCAGGGGGCCCTCGGCCTGGGCTTCTGCAGCCTCGGCCAGCAGCAGCGCCAGCTCGGGTACCCGCTCGCAGTGGCCGCCGGTGTAGGGGCTCTTGGCATCAATGGCACCGGCCAGCATGGCGATGATCGCCTCCAGCAGCCGATCCTGCCCTTCGAGCAGCTGGGTGCGCTCCACACACACCGCCGCCAGCGACGCCAGCGCTTCGATCAGCCCCTGGCTGGCCTGATCGAACGGGACGGTCAGCGCCGCCGCGGTTTCGCGCGTGAGCACAGCCTCGGGATCCAGCTTGCGGTTGATCAGCTGCAGCACCCCCACCACCGCACCGCTGGTGGAACGCATCGGCACGGTGAGCATCGACACGGCCCGGTAGCCGAGCTGGCGGTCCACCGCGCTGTCGAACCGGTAGGGCAGAACCGGATCAAGGGCATAGACGTCCGGAATGTTCAGCACCTCCCCGCTCAGGGCACACCAGCCCGAAATCCGTTCCGGACTGATGGGGAAGCGGATGTCATGCACCTGCTGCTCGATGCCACCGCTTCGGAGGGCATCGAAGCTGGCGTTCTGGGAGACCGCAAACCAGAGGCGGTCCTCAGCGGCGCCACCCGGATCCGGGTGGGACTCCACCATCCCGAATCGGGCGGGGGTGGCACGCTCCACCAGAAAGATGCTGCCGGCGTCCGCCGCGGTGAGGGCCCTGGCCTTGCCCAGGATCAGATGGAGCAGGCTGCGCAGGTCTCCGGCGCCGCTGATCGCCGTGGCGATGGCGAGGATCTCCGTCAGGGTGCGATCAGATGCTGCAGCGGGCATCGGTGGAGCCGCAAGGGACCAGCGCCAGGCTATGGAGGTGGCGCAAGCGGGGCAGCGGTGCCTTCCATAGCTCGTCCATCCAGTGATGCCGGGCCTGCCTCACACAAGGCTCAGACCCAGCCAGCGGCAGGCGAGCCCGACCCACACCAGCTTGCAGAGCAGGTGCAGACCCTGATCCATCCCCAGACCAAACCATCCCCGGCACTTGAGGTGATCGATCAGGGCATGGGCCAGCCACTCGGCCACGCCCAGCAGGGGCAGACCGGTCAGCACAGCCACCAGCAAGCCATGAATGCCGGCATGGGCTGTGAGCCACCAGCGCCAGGGAAGGGTGTGATCCCGGCCTGGACACTTCTCCACGGCCATGCGGTCGCTCTGAAGGCCGAAATCGCCCAGAAAGTGGGCCATCGCCAGCAGCGCGAGCAGGGCGGTACCCGTCGTGATCGGCATGGCGCAGCGTACGGACTGGCGGGCAGGCCTGCTCAGCTTGGCGGCTCGGCAGACCGCTCACCAGCAGGGAACTCAACCGCAGCGATCACGCCGAACACCTCCGTGGCCTCCAGCCCCCTGATCTCCTGCACGCCGAAACTGCGCAGATCGAAGCTCTGGTCGTGAGCCAGCAGACCAGCGGTGGCGGCATCGACGCACACGGATGCGGGCAGGCGCCGAGTGAGCCCCTCCAGTCGGCTGGCCAGATTCACCGTGTCGCCGATCACCGTGAACTCCAGCCGCTGGGGGCTGCCGATCTGACCGGCCAGCACCGCCCCGGAGGCCAGACCCACCCCACTGGCCAGGGGCTCGATCCCCTGCTGCCGCCAGGCGGCATTGAGCTGCTCCAGCCGGGCTCGCATGGCCAGGGCGCACTGCACCGCCGCCGCCGCCTCCTGCTCCATGCCGCGGCCCACAGGTGATCCGAACACGGCCATCACCGCATCACCGATGAACTTGTCGACGGTGCCGCCATGGGCGGTGATCACCTCCACCATGGCGCCGAGATAGGTGTTGAGCTGGCGTACGTGCAGCTCGCTCTCTCCGACGGCACTGCGGCGGCGGGTGAGATCGGTGAAGCCCTGCAGATCGGAGAAGAGCACCGTCACCTCCCGCACCCGGCCACGCAGCATGCCCTGGGCCGCTGCCGGATCCGCCAGGATCTCCGCCACCACGCTGGGGGCGACATAGCGCTCAAAGGTGCGCCGCAACCGGCGCCGCTCCCGCCCCTCCTGCAGATAGGCATCCCCACCCGAAAGCAGCCCCAGAAGCACCAGTCCGCTGGCCGGAGCCAGCAGCGATAGCCAGCGGTAGGTCTGGGCCAGCACCAGACCCACCGCCAGCAGCTGCAGGGCCAGCAGCGCCCCAACCACCGCGAGGCGCCAGCGCAACGAGGCGCGGCGCAGAACCAGCAGCGCCGCCAGGGCGACCGTGCCGGCCGCCAGCAATGCTCTGGGCCAGGGGGTGTCGGGCCAGGGCGCCAGGCCATCTCCCGCCAGGGAATTGGCCACCGCCGTGCCGAGCACCTCCAGACCAGAAAGGGTGCCGAAAGGCGAACCATGGCCAGCCTCTCCCTGGGAGACCACCGGGCCCACCAGCACCAGGGCGCCGCGCACGGCCGGCCGCAGGGGCTGGCGCGCCCAGCGCTGGGGATCAAGCACCTCCCAGGCGGGGATGCGGCGCAGGTGGCCCTCCGGGCCATAGGTGTGCAGTTCGCGCCGGTCATCGGGCTGGCGGCTGCGGCGGCCGGCCAACTGCAGCAGGCGCAGCGCCAGAGAGGGGGGGGAGTCGATACCCTGGCCAGCCAGGGCGGCCCTGTAGGCCTCCGGATGCCGCAAGGGCTGGCCCGGCTGCGGCGACAGAATATTGGTGACCCCCAACGGCAACGTGGCAGGAACAGCGGCCTGGAGCGCCTCAGGGCGCACCAGCACCAGTCCACCCGCCCCCT
>CAMDLO010000062.1 GCA_945901765.1 Cyanobium sp. NIES-981
TCCCGTCCTGTTGGGCGGCCGGCGGCTGGGGGGTGTCGGGAAGCACGTCGGCCATGAACCGGCAGGCGGAATGAACAGCAGGCTGAGTTTAAGGGGAGTTTCCGGTTCAATCGTCCAGAGGGATGAGCGTGGCGGCTTGCGGCAGACCCGCGAGGTTGGCCTGCAAGGGGAAGCGATCCTGTTCCAGCCTCCTCACCAGTTCGGCGCTGATCTCCTCGGCCAGGCGAGGGCTGTGGGAGGGTGCCGTTCGCAGCCGCCACCCGGCCACCTCAACCCTGCCGCTGGCCAGGGCTGCATAGCTGACGCTGCCGAGCGCAGGTTTGACGCGTCGCGGGATCGCCAGATCGAGCACGGGAGCCTGCAGCTGCTCGGGTCCGGCCGCTGCCTGCAGGGCGATCTCGCCATTGAGCAGCAGCACCGGCGCCGCGACCGCCACCAGCAAGGCGCAGCCGTGGCCTTCGAAGAAGCAGGAGCGGATCCAGCGTCGATCCAGCTGATGCACATCCACGACGGCCGCTGCCACGGCACCGGGGGTGAGGGCATGGCCGCTGGCCTGACGCCGTGCGCCGGGCTGGTGGCCGCTGCCAGCACCGATCACCCAGCCCAGCCCGCCAGCCACCAGCAGCGGCGAGCCAGGCCCCAGCTGGTTCAGCCGGGGCATCGTCAGGCCGATGCTGCCGGCCCCGCCGCAGCTCCACAGGGCGGTGTGGTGCGGGCCGAGCAGCGGCCCCCAGGCGCTGGGGCAGCGGCCTGGGGCGCTGCTGGTGGCCACCACGCCGTTCTCCACCACAGCCCGTTGCAGCACCAGCTGGGCGGCGCCGATCTGGTCGAGCGCCAGCCGGGTGTGCAGCTCGCGGCGAGGATGGAGTGGCGTGGCTTCACCGCTCCCATCGAGTGGCAGGCTCTCCCCCTGCAGCAATCGCTCCAGCAGCTGGGCGCCGCTGCGGCGCTGCGGTTCGCCTAGCCCGCCGCCGATCGGCAACACCAGCTCACCGGGCCCGCCTGCCGCCAGGCCGGTCACGCCATCGAGCTGCACACCGCGCAGCCGGATGGGTGGGTCAGTCGGGCCAAGGCTCAGCTGGAGGTTGCCCTGGTCGGTGAACGCCGCGTCGGCGGCCACCACCACATCAGTGGCGGCATAGGCTGCTGCCAGGCCCGTCTGGCGTACCAGGGCGCGCCAGACGGTGGCACTCCGCACCCGCAGAGCACCGCCTGCCTGGCGCGCCCGCAGCTCCGCCACGTCGCGCGGTGCACAGGAATCGACAGGGGCTCTTTCGATAGAATGGGCCGGTTGAAGATGGTCATGCATGGCGGATCCCACGGGACCGGTCAACCCAGGCGATTCAGGCCCAGGCGACTCCGGCTCTGACGGCGACTCGCGGATCATTCAGACCGACCTTCGCAACGAGATGTCGCGCTCCTACCTGGAGTATGCGATGAGCGTGATCGTGGGTCGGGCTCTGCCCGATGCGCGAGATGGTCTCAAGCCGGTGCATCGCCGGATCCTCTACGCGATGTACGAGCTGGGGCTCACCAGCGACCGCCCCTTCCGCAAGTGTGCCCGTGTGGTGGGTGAGGTGCTCGGTAAGTACCACCCCCACGGCGACACCGCCGTCTACGACGCCCTGGTGCGGATGGCGCAGGACTTTTCCCTGCGCATGCCGCTGATCAACGGTCACGGCAACTTCGGTTCGGTGGACAACGATCCCCCCGCCGCGATGCGGTACACCGAATCACGGCTGCACGCGCTCACCACCGATGCCCTGCTTGAGGACATCGAGAGTGAAACGGTCGATTTCGTCGACAACTTCGACGGCAGTCAGCAGGAGCCGACGGTCCTGCCGGCACGGATTCCCCAGCTGTTGCTTAACGGCTCCTCCGGCATTGCCGTGGGGATGGCCACCAACATTCCCCCGCACAATCTCGGCGAACTGCTCGATGGCCTGCAGGCTCTGATCGCCGATCCCGAGATCGGTGACCGGGAGCTTCAGGCCCTGATTCCCGGCCCGGACTTTCCCACCGGTGGTCAGATTCTGGGCCGCAGCGGCATTCGGGAGATCTACCTCACAGGCCGTGGCTCGGTGACCATGCGCGGAGTGGCTTCGGTCGAAACCCTGGAGGTGCCAGGCCGGCCTGACCGCGATGCGGTGATCATCACCCAGCTTCCCTATCAGACGAACAAGGCGGCTCTGATCGAGCGGATCGCCGAGCTGGTCAACGACAAGAAGCTTGAGGGCATCTCCGACATCCGCGACGAATCCGATCGTGACGGCATGCGGGTGGTGATCGAGCTGCGGCGCGACGCCTACCCCCAGGTGGTGCTCAACAACCTGTTCAAGCTCACGCCGCTGCAGAGCAATTTCAACGCTTACATGTTGGCGTTGGTGGGTAGTGAGCCGGTGCTGCTGAACCTGCGGCGGATGTTGCAGGTGTTTCTGGATTTCCGCATCGAGACGATCGAGCGGCGCACCCGCTACCTGCTGCGCAAGGCCGAGGAGCGCGATCACATCCTGCTGGGCCTGCTGATCGCTCTCGACAATCTCGACGCGATCATTGCCCTGATCCGGGCTGCTGCCGATACGGCCACCGCGCGCAGTGACCTGATGGAGCAGTTCGGGTTGAGCGAGTTGCAGGCCGATGCGATCCTGCAGATGCAGCTGCGTCGGCTCACGGCGCTGGAGGCCGACAAGATCCGGCTCGAGCATGAGGACCTGCTCGCCAAGATCACCGACTACAAGGACATCCTGGCTCGGCGGGAGCGGGTGCTCGGCATCATCACCGAGGAGCTGGCGACGATCCGCAGCCGCTATGTCTCACCGCGGCGCACCGAGATCCTGGATCTCGAAGGCGGCCTGGAGGACATCGACCTGATCGCCAATGAGCGGTCGGTGGTGATGCTCACCGAGACCGGCTATCTCAAGCGCATGCCGGTGAGTGAGTTCGAGGCCACCAGCCGCGGCACCCGCGGCAAGGCTGGCACCCGCAGCCAGGGTGAGGAAGCGGTGAAGCTGTTCATCAGCTGCAACGACCACGACAATCTCCTGCTGTTTTCCGATCGGGGCGTGGTGTACACGGTGCCGGCCTATCGGGTGCCGGTGAGCAGCCGGGCCGCCAAAGGCACGCCGATCGTGCAACTGCTGCCGATCCCACGGGAGGAGCAGATCACTTCCCTGCTGGCGGTGAGCGAATTCACCGACGACGGGGTGCTGGTGATGCTCACCAGGGGGGGCTTCATCAAGCGCACCCGGCTCTCAGCCTTTGCCAACATCCGCTCCAACGGCCTGATCGCCATTGATCTGGTGGAGGGTGACGCCCTCAGCTGGGTGCGGCTTGCCCTGCCGGGCGACAGTGTGTTGATCGGCTCCCGCCAGGGCATGACCATCCATTTCAGGCTCAGCGACGAGGAGCTGAGGCCCCTCGGCCGCACGGCGCGCGGGGTGCGGGCGATGACTCTGCGCAACGCGGACTCCCTCGTGAGCATGGACGTGCTGCCGGCCGAGCTGGCCGATCGGGTGGCCAGCTCGGCTGATGCCGGTGATGAGGATGGCGAGGAGGGGGATGGGGACGAGTCCACCGCCGTGAGTGAGGGCCCCTGGGTGCTGGTGGCCAGTGCCAGTGGCCTGGGCAAGCGGGTGCCGGTGGATCAGTTCCGTCTGCAGAAGCGCGCCGGCATGGGGTTGCGGGCGATCAAGTTCCGCCTGAAGGGGGATGTGCTGGTCGGCCTGAAGGTGCTCGGGGCGGGTGAGGAGCTGCTGCTGGTGAGCGAGAAGGGTGTGATCGTGCGCACCCGTGCCGATGCGGTGCCCCAGCAGTCGCGGGCGGCCACCGGCGTGCGCCTGCAGAAATTGGATGCAGGTGACCGGTTGGCTGAGGTGGTGCTGGTGCCACCGGCTCCCGAGGAGGCCGATGGGGAGGACGCCCTGGCTGCGGAGGGTGCCGCAGCTGGCAGTGCCCCGGCTGGGGACTCCACCGCAGCTCCTCTCTCCCCTGAACAATCCGGTGACCGGGACCAGGACTCCCGCCCCGGAACCCATGAATAACGCAGCCCCGCACGGCCATGGCTGACCTCTGGATCGCCAACACGGTTGCGGATCTGATCCAGGGGGATGTGCGCGAGCACCTGCCTCTGGAACGGATTCCTCTGGAGGGAGACGTGCTCGGCCTGGGCACCACCACCAGCATCGACAACGGCGAGCTCACCTTTCTGTCGAATGCCGGCGGCGACACCACGATCTGGAAGTGCCAGGCAGCTGATGGTGCGATCCGACCCCTGCGCCTGGGGGATGGCAGCAGTCATTTCCCGTACGTGTGTTTCAGCGGCGATGCCACGGCGGTGCGCACCCCGGTCGACCTCGATGCACTGGGGCCTGTCCGGGGGCAGCCGCTCCAGGCCCTGGTGGCGGCGGCGATCCGGCTGGAGCGGGAGCGGGGACGGCTGCCTGAGGCGCCGGTCTACGGCGTGCGCCTCCAGGCGCACTGGCAGAGCCTGGTGATCACGGTGGCCTCCAAGCTCTGTATGGGAGTGCAGCGGCGCAACGCCGCCATGGCCAGCAGTGAAGCGTCCGAAGCCACGGCCTCCCGCAGCATCTACCAGCTGTTGCAGCACTTCCGCCTGGCACCGGTCGATCCGGCCGATCCCAGCGATCCGATCCGCTATCTGGGGCGTTCGCTTCATTGGGACTGTTGTGGCTTCTTTGACACCGAACCGGAGCTGGGCCGGGTCACCGTGCCCGTTGCTGGTGCCCACCTGCATCTGCATGGCTGCAGCACCGATCTGTGCCATGGGGGCCATCTCCATCACGAGCACGAGGGCAGCCGGCTGGCGCAGCTGGAACGGCTGGTGCTCTATCCCTTGGAGCGGCTGCACACCCTGGCGAGCGATCTGGGTGTCGCCGACCTGGCGTACAGCGAAGCGGAGCTGCGGTTCCGGGTGTACAACCGCGGTTCCATGGATGTGAGCGATGTGGGGGTGGCGGTGGTGATCGACGACTGCTTCAGCAGCCACCGCTACCTGCGTCTTCCCTGGTTGGCGGCGGGGGCGGAGGAGCGGTTCCGTCTGCCCCTGCCTCTGCCTGAGGGGCCGCATCAGCTCGAGGTGATCGCCGATCCCCAGCGTGAGATTCTTGAAGCGGAGGCCCTCCAGCGCAACAACAGGCAACGGCTTGAGGTGGTGGCTTGAGCCTTGACCGGGCCAGCGAAGGGTCGCTGGATGTGCTTGTGGTGGGGGGCGGCCCGGCCGCGCTGGCCATCGCCGTCGCCCTGGGTGAGCAGGGGCTGGTGGTGGCGGTGCTGGCCCCCGGCGATCGCGCTGATCCCTGGCCGAACACCTACGGCATCTGGGGGGAGGAGGTGGATGCCCTCGGCCTTGCTGGCCTTCTGGCGCACCGCTGGCGCCACACCTGCAGTTATTTCGGAGCGGGATCCTCCGATCCCGCTGATCCCGCCAACCGCTCCACGCTCCACGGTCGTGACTACGGACTGTTCGATCCAGTGCTGCTGCAGCGGCACTGGCTGGAGCGTGGTGATGCGGCCGGGGTGCGCTGGCATCGGGGTCTGGCCACGGCGCTGGAGCATGGTGAAGCCCGCAGCCTGGTGCGCGCTGCCGACGGCCGTCAGTGGCAGCCTCGGCTGGTGGTGGATGCCAGCGGTCATCAGTCGGTCTTTCTGCGCCGGCCCGATCGGGGGCCGGTGGCGGGCCAGGCCGCTTACGGGATTCGGGGCCGCTTCAGTGCGCCGCCGGTCCAGCCTGGCCAGTTCGTGCTGATGGACTATCGCTGCGATCACCTCAGTGCGGCCGAGCGTCTGGAGCCCCCCACGTTCCTGTATGCGATGGATCTGGGCGAGGGACGGTTCTTCGTGGAGGAGACCTCCCTGGCCCTGGCTCCAGCGGTGCCCTTTGAGCGGCTGCGCGAGCGCCTTGGGCGGAGGCTTGCCCACCGCGGCGTGCAGGTGCTGGAGGTGGAGCACGAGGAGCTCTGCCTGTTCCCGATGAATCTGCCGTTGCCGGATCTGCAGCAGCCGCTGCTGGGCTTCGGTGGGGCCGCCTCCATGGTGCATCCGGCCTCCGGCTACCTGGTGGGTGCCCTGCTGCGTCGGGCGCCGGTGCTGGCGAAGGCTGTGGCCGCGGCGATGGCCGCTGATCCCCAGGCTGGTCCTGCGCCCCTGGCGGCGGCTGGCTGGCAGGCGCTCTGGCCCCGGGCGCTGCGCCGCAAACATGCCCTGTATCAGTTCGGGCTGGAGAAGTTGATGCGCTTCAGCGAACCCCAGCTGCGGGATCACTTCGCCACCTTCTTCGCCCTGCCCGAGCGCCAGTGGTATGGATTCCTCACCAATACGCTCAGCGAGACGGAGCTGCTGGCTGCGATGCTGCGCCTGTTCGTGCAGGCGCCCTGGGGCGTTCGCGCTGGCCTGATGGGGATGCAGGGGCGGGAGCTGGCCATGGCCTGGCCGCTGCTTGCTCCCTGATCGGCGCCGGGGCAGAGCTTCAGCCCGCCGACGGCTGGACCGGCGCCGGTGGAGTGAGCCAGTCGGCGGCGTTGAGCAGAGGAAAGAGGCCGTCTTCCTGCTGCACCGCCCTGAGCCAGTCTGCCGGCGGACTCTGTCCCTGTTCGATCGCATCGATCAGCCGCCAGAAGCGGTCGAGGTGGCGCTCGATCCGCTCCCGGGCCAGCCCGGTGGTGGTGCCGGCCCGCAGGATGAAGCTCCAGTCGGAGCTCTGGGCCAGCAGCAGCTCGCGCCCGGCCTGGGTGAGCAGATCGCGCTGGGCGGCACTGGCCACGCCCCGGTTCACCCGCCGCACCATTGCCCGTGCCGCCCTCTGCCACTCGGGGATCAGCCAGGCGTTGGTGTCGTTGAGCCAGTAGTCGTGGTAGCCCCCCTGTCCCCAGCTGCTGGGTGAGGGGCGGCACACCTGCAGGGGGCGCTGGGTCCGCAGCACCTCCCGCAGAGTCACCAGCCGCACGCCGGCGGCGGCGGCCCGGCGGAACAGGGCGGCGAGGAAGCGGGGCCCCTCGAACCACCAGTGGCCGAACAGTTCGGCGTCAAAGGGGGCGACCAGCAGCGGCATGGGCTCCATGCTGGACGCGAGCGCTTCCAGTTCCCCGGCCCGCCCTGCCAGGTATGCGGCGGCGTGCTCTTCCACCTTGATGGCTGCGGCGTCTGGCTCGTAGGGCTGCTTGCCTTCCAGCGGACAGCTGCGACCGGTCACGCGGTGCAGCTTCAGGCCAAGGGGGCGACGGCTGGTGATGCCAAGCTCCGCCAGCTGCTGCTCCGGCAGGTCCCAGCCCATGTCGCGGTGGAATTCCCTGTAGACCCCGTCGCCGGGGTATCCCTCCCGGGCGCTCCACACCGGCAGAGTGGAGTTGCCATCCCGGCCGAAGAAGGCCACGCCGCCAGGAGAGCAGATCGGGGCGTAGACGCCGTAGCGGGGCCTCGGCATGGCATGGAGCAGGCCGTGGCCGTCCAGCAGGGAATAGCGGAGCCCCACGCTCGCCAGCTGCTGGTCCAGTCCTTCGTAGTACGCGCACTCCGGCAGCCAGATGCCCAGGGGGCGTTCGCCCAGCTGGCGTTCGTGTTCGCGCACCGCGTTGATCAGCTGGGCGCGCACCGCTTCGGGCACATCCCGCAGCAGGGGCAGGTAGCCATGGGTGGCGCCGCAGGTGATCAGGTCGAGCACCCCCCGCTGCTGCAGCTGGCGGAAACGGGCCACCGGCTGGCCTTCGATCGTCAGCCAGAGCTGGGATACCTCCTCGAGCTGGCGGGCCAGGTCGGCGGCGGCGGCGGCGTGGTCGGCCGGGGCCTGCTCCAGCAGTTGCTGCCGCTGCACCAGCCAGGGAAGGAAACGGGCATTCAGCTGCCGGTCGGCCAGCAGGCTGAGCAGGGTGGGGGAGAGCCCCAGCGTCAGGCGCGGTTGTTGATCCGGGTCGGCTGCGGCCGCCTCAAGCGTGGACAGCAGGGGGAGATAGCACTCCTGCAAGGCCTGGAAGTACCAGTCTTCCTCGAGCGAACCGGCTTCCCCGGAACGCACGTAGGGCAGGTGGGCATGCAGCACCAGGGCCAGCTCACCGGCTACGGGGTGGCCGTTTCCCGTCTCGGCCGGATCGCCCATGGCCACGCTGGCGCCGCAGTGGGGTCAGTGTACGGGCGACGCCTACAATGCATTCAACTCATAGCCATTCCGCATAAGGAGCCCATCGATGGCCCGCGACCCCGGCCGGGTGTTGATCTTCGACACCACCTTGCGCGACGGCGAGCAGTCGCCCGGCGCCAGCCTGAATCTGGAGGAGAAGCTGGCGATCGCCCAGCAGCTGGCCCGCCTGGGGGTGGACATCATCGAGGCCGGCTTCCCCTTCGCCAGCCCCGGCGACTTCAACGCCGTGCAGCGCATCGCTGACAGCGTGGGCACGCCGGATGGACCGACCATCTGCGGCCTGGCCCGGGCGGCGGCCGGTGATATCAAGGCCTGTGCCGACGCGGTGGCACCCGCCGCTCGCAAGCGCATTCACACGTTCATCGCCACCAGCGACATCCACCTGGAGCACAAGCTGCGCAAGAGCCGCGCCGAGGTGCTGGCGATCACCGCCGAGATGGTGGAGTACGCCCGCTCCCTCGTCGACGATGTGGAGTTCTCCTGCGAGGACGCCGGCCGCAGCGATCCGGCGTTCATGTACGAGGTGATCGAGGCGGCGATCAGGGCCGGTGCCACCACGATCAACATCCCCGACACGGTGGGCTACGCCACGCCGGCCGAGTTCGGTGAGCTGATCGCCGGCATCAACGCCCATGTGCCCAACATCGATCAGGCCGTGATCTCGGTGCACGGCCACAACGACCTGGGCCTGGCGGTGGCCAACTTCCTGGAGGCCGTGAAGAATGGCGCCCGCCAGCTGGAGTGCACGATCAACGGCATCGGCGAGCGGGCCGGTAACGCCTCGCTCGAGGAGCTGGTGATGGCGCTGCATGTGCGCCGCAGCTACTTCAACCCCTTCCTCGGCCGGGCGGTGGAGAGCACCGAGCCGCTCACGGCCGTGCGCACCGAGGAGATCACCAAGACCTCAAGGCTGGTCAGCAATCTCACCGGCATGGCGGTGCAACCCAACAAGGCGATCGTGGGTGCCAACGCCTTCGCCCATGAATCGGGCATCCACCAGGACGGGGTGCTCAAGCACCGGCTCACCTACGAGATCATCGACGCCCGCACCGTGGGCCTGGCCGACAACCGCATCTCCCTGGGCAAACTCTCCGGCCGCAGCGCCTTCCGCGCCCGGCTGGAAGAGCTGGGTTACGCGCTCAGCCGTGAGGATCTCGATGACGCCTTCGCCCGCTTCAAGGAGCTGGCCGACCGCAAGCGCGAGATCACCGACCGCGATCTTGAGGCGATCGTGAGCGAGCAGGTGCAGCAGCAGGGCGATGGCAGCTACACCCTCAGACGCGTGCAGGTGAGCTGCGGCACCGGTCTGCAGCCCACCGCCACCGTGACCCTCACCGATGCTGACGGCGCGGAGCTCACCGAGGCGGCGATCGGCACCGGACCGGTGGATGCGGTCTGTCAGGCGCTCAACCGCCTGGCCCAGGTGCCCAACGAGCTGGTGGAGTTTTCCGTGAAGAGCGTCACCGAGGGCATCGACGCCATGGGTGAGGTGACGATCCGCCTGCGCCAGAACGGCGTGCTGTACTCCGGCCACGCCGCCGACACCGACATCGTGGTGGCCGCTGCCCAGGCCTTCGTGAATGCCCTCAACCGCCTGATCGCCGGCAACCGCAGCGTGCCGTTGCACCCGCAGAAGGCGCCGCTGCCGGTGCTGGGCGACCTGCCTCTGCCCGAGCGGCCCCGCGTGTGATGGCTGACCCCACCTCCGGACCCCGTCGCTCACCCCTGACGGCGGCCCTGCAGCTGGTGCTGCTGCTGCTCTTGGCCCTGGCGATGCTGCTGCCGCTGCTGTGGTTGGTGAGCACCTCGCTGAAGGGGCCGGCGGAAGACATCTTCACCAGCCCGCCGGCCTTGCTGCCCACCCAGCCCAGCCTGGAGGCCTACGGGCGCCTCTTCGCCGACCAGCCGATGGTGCGCTACCTGCGCAACAGCGCCATCGTGAGCGGCCTGGCGGTGCTGGCCAACCTGTTGTTCTGCTCGCTGGCCGCCTACCCGCTGGCTCGCATGCGCTTCGCCGGCCGGGGCTTGGTGCTGGCTCTGGTGGTGGCCACGATTCTGATCCCCTTTCAGGTCGTGATGATTCCGCTGTATCTGCTGATGGTGCAGATCGGCCTGCGCAACACCCTCTGGGCCCTGGTCATCCCCCAGGCGGCCACGGCCTTCGGCATCTTTCTGCTCCGCCAGAGCTTTCTGGGGGTACCGGTGGAGCTGGAGGAGGCGGCCCGCAGCGATGGCTGCACGCCGCTGGGGGAGTGGTGGAACGTGATGATCCCGGCGGCCCGCGCCGACCTGATCACCCTGGCGATGTTCGTGTTCATCGGCACCTGGAGCGACTTCCTCTGGCCGCTGGTGATCCTCGATGAGCCCCAGATCTACACGCTGCCGCTGGGTCTGCAGCAGCTGGCCAGCAGCTTCTCGCTCGACTGGCGGCTGGTTGCAGCCGGTTCGGTGGTCTCGATCCTGCCCGTGCTGGTTCTGTTTGTGGGGCTGCAGCGTTTCATTCTCCCCAGCGCGTCAGGCGACGCGGTGAAGGGCTGACCGTCCCCCAGCCGCTCAGGGCCCCTGGGTGCCGGACCCGGTGGGGGCCTGCAGAGGAGCCGGTGAAGGCAGGAGCGGCGGCGGATTGACCGGGCTCTGGGGTGCAAGCGGGCTGTTGTCCTTGGGCTTCTGTGGCTGGCTCGGGGGAGCGGGACGTACCGGACTGATCGCGTCAGCTCGGCTGCGGCGCAACTGCTGCACCTCGGCCCTCAGGGCCTCGTTGTCGGCGCTGAGCACATCAAGCCGTGCGGTGCTCCTTTCCAGGGTCTGAAGGCGGTCCACGGCTGCACGCAACTGCTGTTCCAGGCCAGTGGTGCGCTCGAGTGCACGGCTGTTCTCCAGTCCCTGCACGCGCTGCTGGAGTTCCTCCAGACGGGCTGCCTGGCTGCGGGCCTTGGCCAGCATCACCAGAAACAACACGGCCAGGAGGGCGGTGAGGCCGGCCTGGGCCCAGCCCACCCAGTCGGGCAGCTGGGGCACGGCGCTTGAGCGTGCCCCGGATCCGGACGGGTTCGGGGTCATCGCCATGGGCTGGTGGGGGAGGATCAGGTGTTAATCCTGCCCGATCCCGGGTCGGTTGCTTGGGCTGCCGGACTGACCGACACGGCTGCTGAGCCTGCCCACCCCGTAGCCCAGCAGCGCCCCTGCCGCAAACCCCTGCAGTTGCCAGAGTTCCCGCCGGTAGCGCCAGGGGAGCGAACCCAGCTGCACGCCCACCGCCAGCGCCACCAGAAGGACGCCGACCGCGAGGTTGCGGGTCAGATCGCGCTTCATCAGGGTGTGGTCGATCGGATCAGGCGACGCGATAGTGATGCAGTGATGATGCGATAATGATTCGGTAGTGATGCAGTAGTGATGCAGTCAGGCCCAGCCGGGTTGGGATGGCACAGGATGCCGAGACTGAATTCATCGCTGCCGCAGGGCCTCTTCGGCAAAGGTTTCGCTGCGGGCGTGGCCGCTGCGGTCTCGCACCCCCAGCCCGGTGAGCAGGCGGCGCCGCAGGCTGCGCAGCGGCACGCCGATGCGCCGATGCCAGCGGATCCAGCGCGGCCGGAAGCGGTCCAGGTCTGCTGGGCCCAGGCCGCACTGGTCGGGGCGTAGGCGGATCCAGTGCTTGATCAGGTGATAGCGGTCCCCGCTGCTTAGCAGGTTGAACAGGGGCCGGGCCAGGGCGCGCCAGGGCTGACGGCGCGGCAGGGCAAACGACACCTGGAAGTCGATCAGCCAGGGCAGCCCGTCGCTGCCCACCAGGACGTTCTCCATCTTGTGCAGATCCACGTAGGCCAGCCCATCGGCATGCATCGCCGCCAGTAGCTGCTCCAGACAGGGGAAAAAGGCGTTCTGCAGTTCCGCCCGTTTGCTGAGGGGTTCACCCGTCACGAAGGCATGGGCCACCGCGTGATCCAGGCGCCGGCCCTGGCCGTTCAGCACCAGCCGTTCCACGGCGGGCACCCGCCCGGTACCGGCCAGCCGCGCCAGAAAGCGAGCTTCCCGTGCCGCCAGCACCGGCCCGAGCCAGGCCAGCGGCAGCCCGAACACCGATTCCTGCCGGTTGAACTTGCACACCAGCAGCTCTTCACCATCCGGTTCCCCCGGTTCGAGCCGGTAGAGCGCCGTGGCGGCCCAGGAATCGTGCTTGAACACCCGCTCCAGCCTGTAGCGCCGAGCGGCCACCAGCACCCGCTGCGGCGGCTCGGCCCGCCCCAGGGCCCGCAGAAAGGCCGGCCGGGGTCTGACGGCGGAAGCAGGAGCGCCAGCAGCAGGTGCCGGATTGAGCGGCTTGGACATGGAGCGGTCCATCAGCCAGCGGCCGGCGCTGGCGCCAGGCTGTCGGCCAGACGCCGTCGCAGCTGGCCGCAGGCGGCATCGGCCTCCAGCCCCCGGCTGGCGCGCACGCTCACGGCGATGCCCCGCTCCTGCAGTCCCCGGCGGAAGGCCTGCACGGCAGCCGCCGTTGGCCGTTGGAACTGTTCCTCCGCGATCGGGTTGTAGGGAATCAGGTTCACATGGCTCTGAAAGCCGCGGATCAGCCGTGCCAGCCCATCGGCATGGCGCGGCTGGTCGTTCAACCCGCCCAGCAGGATGTACTCGAAGCTCACCCGGCGCCCGGTGATGGCCAAGTAGTCGCGGCAATCCGCCAGCAGGGCTTCAAGTGGGTAGGCGTGAGCCGTGGGGATCAGGTCTTCCCGCAGGCGCTGCTCGGGGGCGTGCAGGCTCACCGCCAGCGTGAACTGGGCCCGCCCCAGCTTCTGCAGGGCCAGCTCCGCCAGCCGCGGCAGGGTGCGGGGCACCCCCACTGTGCTCAGGGTGATCTGGCGCTGGGCCATGCCCAGGTCACTGCAGAGGCAGCGGATTGCCGCCAGCACCGCTTCGATGTTGAGCAGCGGCTCGCCCATGCCCATGAACACCACGTGGCTGGGTCGCTGCTCCATCGCTTCGCGCACGCTCAGCACCTGATCGACGATCTCATGCACCGCGAGCGAGCGCTGCAGGCCCCCTTTACCGGTGGCACAGAAGCGGCAAGCCATCGGGCATCCCACCTGACTGCTCACGCAGACGGTGAGCCGCCCTTCGGCGGGGATCCCCACCGTTTCGATCGTGTGGCCGTCAGCAGTGGCCAGCAGCAGCTTGGTGGTGCCATCGGCAGCCACTGCCCGATGCACGCCCCGCGAGCGGCCGATCCAGTCGTCAGCGCCCTCTGCGTCCTGCGGCCCTGCCTGCGCCAGCTGCTGGCGCCAGGCCTTCGGCAGAACCGTGATCGCCTCCAGGCTGCGGGCGCCTCTGGCATAAAGCCAGTCGTGCAGCTGGCGCCCCCGGAACGCCGGTTGACCCTGCTCCTCAGCCCAGCGCTCCAGTTCCGGGCGACTCATGCCCAGCAGGCGCGTGGTGCTCAAGGCCAGATCAGCAAACCGTGCCCGAGACGCCACTCCACTGCCACCAGCAGCACGAAGCCCAGCATCGCCAGGCGGCCGTTCAGGCGCTCGGTATGACCGTGAAAGCCATAGCGGGGCAGCCGCCGCTGGGGCACGGGGGTGCCCAGGGCGGTGCGGCTGGCATT
>CAMDLO010000063.1 GCA_945901765.1 Cyanobium sp. NIES-981
CTGCTGGCCGAGTCCCACATCTCCATCCACACCTGGCCCGAATCGGGCTATGCGGCGGTGGACGTGTTCACCTGTGGTGACCACACGATGCCGGAGCGGGCCTGCGCGGTGCTGGCGGCCGAACTGGCGGCCAGCGATCACAAGCTGACTAGCTTCCGGCGCGAGACGCCGGCCGCGGTCGCCAGCGGCAGCCGCGAGCCTGTTCTGGTCGGCTGAACGGCGCGACGCTGACAGGCTGAGGTGGTCTGCAACACCTCCCGCCACGCCTGGTCTGGCCAGCATGGGCCCGGTGCGATGCCACGGGCCTATGCAGGATTCTCTCGCCCACTACTTTCAAACCATCTCCCGGTACCCCCTGCTCACGGCAGACCAGGAGATCCTTCTTGCCAAACGGGTTCAGGGCCTTGGCGTCCTGCGCCAGCTCCCTCCGGAGCAACTCAACCCGTCCCTGCGCCGCCAGCTGATCAACGCTGAACGGGCGCGACAACGCATGGTCAACGCCAACCTGCGGCTTGTGGTCGCCCTGGCGAAGCCCTACCGGGCCAGCCACATGAGCCTCGCCGACCTGATCCAGGAAGGAAACATCGGCTTGATGCGCGCTGTGGAGAAGTTTGATCCAACCCTCGGCTATCGCTTCTCCACCTACGCCGGCTGGTGGATCCGTCAATCGATCAGCAGGGCGATTGCTGAGAAGGACCGCACCATCCGCCTGCCTGGCCACATGGGGGTTCTGCTTCGCAAGGTGCGTCAGGCAGCCGATCATCTGCAGCGATCGGGGCACGACAGTCCGTCCCTGAGCCGTATTGCGATCGAGGCGGAACTCGACGTGGAAGCGGTTTCGAAAGTGCTGCTTCATTCCCGCCAGGTCAGTTCGCTCGATGTGCCGCTGGGGGAATCCCAGGGGAGCACCTCCCTGCAGGATCTGTTGCCTGCAGATCTCGCTGACAGCTACGAATGCCTCGATCGATTGCAGGCTGTGGAGGTGGTTCGCAACCGCCTGCAGTGTCTCAGCCCGGTGGAGCGGCTGGTGGTGGAGCGTCGATTCCTGCGTCCAAGCCCGCTCACCCTGCAGGAGGTCGGCACCGAGCTGGGGATCTCGCGTGAAGCGGTTCGAATGGCCGAAAAACGAGCAATCCGGCGGCTCAAGCAGGAGATGCGGCGAGCAGGTCTCACCTGAATCCCCAGCCTCAGTCGTCGTCGCTCAGCAAAGCGCTGCGGCTTTCCTTGAGATTCTTCCAGAGGTCCCGGATCTCAGCGAAAGCCTGCTCCTGACTGACCTTGCCGTTGCTCTGCAGCCCCACCAGCAAACCAACCCTTTCAGCGAAGGATTCGAGATTGTGGTGGAACATCAGCCGCTGGGGAGACCAATCATCAGCTCGATAGGAGCTGTGTGCTTCAAGGGGGGAAGCCACCCCAGACAATTCGCTCCTGGTTTCGTCAGGACGAGAATCGCCGGCATCATCCGGCAGAGGCAGGGAACTCACGAGGACGAAGGCAACCCATGCTTAACCGGATAAACCTAGCCAATGGGCCTTAAGGGCCGGTGAAGCCCGGTTCCGTGTCAGGGGTGCCTGGCTGCACGGGCTGGTTGTGATCGGGAGCACGGACGCTCGTTCTCTCACGCTGCAGGATCCGGCGTAGCCTGAATCGGTGCATGAATCGCGACCAACAACGGCACGCTTCGCCCACCGTCATGGTCGACGTGATCTTCTGCCTGCTGCTGCAGGCCTGCATCGTCGGCGGTGGTCAGATGATTGAGCATTGGCTCACCCCCGAATCCTCGTGCTGCGCCCTACGCCAGGTGCCCTGACCTCCCATCTGCTGGAGGACAGACCTGCCAATCTCCCCACCCAGCTGTACGTGTCCGGCGGACGTCCGATGCCCCGGTTCAGCGCGGTGGTGTGCGAAGCGGAGGGGCCTCGGCTGGTGGCGATCGACCATCCGCAGGAACTTGCCCAGCTCTGTGACCTTGGAGTGCCTGTGTGGCTGCGCGTGATCGGCATGGGGTACCCGCAGCGCATCCGCGAGATGCTCGCCGTGATGGACGTGCCGGAGATGTTGCTGCCGCCCCTGCTGGAGACCCCCCAGCGGCCCCGGGTGGACGGTCTCGGCGAGGCGCTGCTGGTGGTGCTGCACCGGCTCAGCTTTGCCCACGATCCGTCCCATCTGATCAGCAGCCAGCTGGGGCTGCTGCTGCTGCCGAATCGGTTGGTGAGCATCGAAGAGATCCCCCAGGGGGAGGCCTTCCCTGAGCTCAGTCGCTGGTTGTGCGCCCGGGCCGGTGCCGTGGAGCATCGCGATCTCGATGACATTCTTCATTTTATGATTGACGATGTTCTCGATGAGCTCTATCCGATGCTTGAGCAGATTGCCAATCGTCTGGATGATCTTGAAGAGGCGTCATTGCGCAATCCCAAGCCCAAACTCCTGGCCCGCACATTCGTTCATCGCAGCAATCTGCGCCGGATCCGCAGTCAGATCTGGCCCCTGCGCCACCAGATCCGAATCTTGCTGCGCCAGTCTCAGGAGCTGCTGGGCACTGAGGCAAGGGCCGGGTTCAGTGAGATGGGCGAGCTGGTGGAACTGTTGTTCGAAAACTGTGAATTGCTGCGCCACCAATGTGATGGCATCACCCAGTCCTATTCCGCCAGTGTGGGCAATCGCATGAACCAGGTGATGAAGACGCTCACAATTCTCACCAGCATCTTTGCGCCGCTCACGATGATCGCTGGCATCTATGGGATGAATTTCGAAAACATGCCGGAATTGAAGTGGCACTATGGCTATGCCTATTCCTTGCTGCTGATGCTCTCTGTGGCTGCCGTTCAGGTCTGGTGGCTCTGGCGTCGCGGCTGGTTTGAAGACTGGACGATGCCCCGCTGACGCACCTGCGCCCGACAGCCAGCAGCATGGCAGCCTGAGACAGCGGGATCCGATGGCGACCGGCGGCCCGGTGCAGGTGGTGTGGTTCAAGCGGGACCTGCGCAGCCACGATCACCAGCCACTGCTTCAGGCCAGCCGGCGAGGCCCGGTGCTGCCGCTGCTGGTGGTGGAACCCGAGTACTGGCAGCTGGCGGACACCTCCGCTCGCCAATGGCAGTTTCTGCGGGAGAGCGCTGAGGAGCTGCGCGAGGACCTGACAGCCCTGGGCCAGCCCCTGGTGGTGCGGATCGGTGCGGTGGTGGCCGTGCTCGAGCGAGCCCGGCGGCGCCTCGGCATCGCGGCGCTGTGGAGCCATGAGGAGACCGGCAATGGCTGGACCTACGCCCGCGACCGCCAGGTGGCGGCCTGGGCGCGACGCCATGGCGTGCCCTGGCACCAGCTGCCGCAGTTCGGCGTGGTGCGGGGGCTGACGGATCGAGACGGCTGGGCATGTCGCTGGGAACAGTTCATGGCCGAACCGCTGGCGCCGGCCCCGCACGTCCTGCCCGCTCACCCGGACCTGGCCTTGATCCAGCCAGGTGATCTGCCCTCAGCTGCCAGCCTGGCTCTGGCTCCCGATCCCTGCCCTGGCCGCCAGCCGGGTGGCCGCAGGGCCGCACTGGCCCTGTTCACCAGCTTCCTCGAGGGGCGTGGCGCTGCCTATCACCGCCAGCTGTCGGCTCCAGACCAGGCGGCGGACAGCTGCTCCCGCCTGTCTCCCTATCTGGCCTGGGGCTGCCTGTCGCTGCGGGAGGTGGTGCAGCGCAGCCGCGCTGCAGGCGGCTGGTCTGGCCGGGCCCGGCGGGCTTTTGAGGAGCGGTTGCACTGGCACTGTCACTTCATCCAGAAACTGGAGCGTCAGCCCGATCTGGAGTTCCACGATCTCCATCCCCTCACCAGGGGGTTGCGGCCAGCCAGCGGCGAAGGGGTGGCTGAGCGGCTCGCCGCCTGGTCGGAGGGGCGCACCGGTCTGCCCTTTGTGGATGCCTGCATGCGCTCGCTGCAGCACAGCGGCTGGTTGAACTTCCGGATGCGGGCCATGTTGATCTCGGTGGCAACCCACCACCTCTGGCTGCCCTGGCGGGAGGCGGGGCTTGTGCTGGCAAGGCAGTTCGTCGACTACGAACCCGGCATTCACTGGTGCCAGTGCCAGATGCAGGCGGGCAGCACCGGCATCAACACGATCCGGGTCTACAACCCGATCAAGCAGGGGCTTGACCATGACCCCCAGGCACGCTTCATCCGCCGCTGGCTGCCGGAGTTACGGCCCTTGCCGGTGGCCTACCTGCATGAACCCTGGCGGCTTGAGCCGGGGCAGCAACGGCGCCTGGGCTGGCATCTGGGCCAGTCCTATCCGGCGCCGCTGGTCGATGTGGCGGAGGCTGCCCGCCAGGCCAGGGATCGGCTTCATGCCCTGCGTCGCCAGCCCCGGTTTGCACCGCTCGCCGACGCCATCCAGGAGCGCCATGGCTCCAGGCGCGCCGGCCTCAGGCCCACCGCCCGCACCCGCTCCAGTCCCGCCAGCGACGGCACAATCCAACTGCAGCTTGACCTTGGCTGAAGGGGAGCGGCTGGGCCAGTTCAGTTCAGCACGCCCAGTTCCCGGAGCAGTTGCCGCTGTTGGCGCGCCGCCACGAACCGGTGGGCCGCCTGGGCCCCGCTGACAGCCACCGGCGGCACACCGATGCCGGGGAAACAGCCATTGCCACAGAGCACCAGGTTGGGGATCGGTGTCTGGCCCCCCGGAAACGGACCGCGATCAGCGGGCCAGGCCGGCCCATAGCTGCCCTGCCGCACCCGCAGGAAGTGTTGATGGGTGAGGGGCGTGCCCTGCAACTCCAGCACGAGCCGCTCCCGCCAGTCGGGGATGAGCGGCTCCAGCACCTGGCCGAACAGGGCGCAACGTTCCGCCTTGAGCGTCCTGTAGGCGGCGCTGCCCCGTTCCAACCCCTGCCAGATCTGCCAGGGTTCGTTCGCCGGCGTGTAGCCATGCAGCAGGTGATGGCCGGGTGGTGCCAGTGCTGGATCCAGCAGGGATGGCATCGACAGCACCACCATGTTGCGCTCAGCGTCGATACCGCGCTGCCAGTCACCCACCCAGACGTGGTGCACGGGCAGATGCTGCAGGTCATCGCCGCGCAGGCCCAGATGCCAGTGCAGGAAACTGCGGCAAGCTGGTGTGTGCTCCTGCTTCAGCCGCCAGCGGGGCGGCACGCTCCCTTCCGGCAGCAGGGGGGCCAGATCCCAGGGGCTGACGTTGGCGATCACGCCGCGACGGGCGCTGATGGTGTGGCCGCCGCGCAGGTGCACCCCCCGCGCCCGGCCGTGCGCCACATCGATCGCGACAACCGCTGCCCCGGTCCGGACGCGGCCGCCGTGGCGTTCGATGCCCCGCACCAGGGCCGCCACCACCGCCGCGCTGCCGCCGATCGGATAGTCGAGGCAGGCGCCGGGCTCAAACCAGTCGCCGAACAGGGTCGCCATGGCGGCGGCACTGGTCTGATCGGCCGGCAGCCCGGAGATCAGGAAACAGAGCAGCTCCACCCAGTGCAGCAGAAACGGATCGCGCAGGTGGCGCCGCATCAGCGGTCCGAAGCTTCCTCTCAGGGCCGCCAGCCGGCCGGCGCGGGCGAGCAGGGCGGCAGATGGGAGACCAAGGCTGCTGACCGTGCCGATGCCGGGCCGCAGGGCGAGCAGCGGCAGAGCACGTACCGCCTGGCAGATCGGCTCAATCCACCGCATGAACGCTGCCCATTCAGCCACCGCCGCGCTGCCCCGCAGCTGCTGCAGCACCGCCAGGAAGGGGTCCAGCCCCACACCGATCCGCAGCTGTCCCTCCGGCAGCAGCAGCCCCCAGTCGTGATACGTGGCCACCGGGACGTGTTCGCCCACCGCCGCCAGCACCTGGGTGAGCGGATTGGGGCTCGGCCAGCGGCCCAGACCCGACCACAGCGAAGGGCCTGATTCGAACTGAAAGCCCTGGCGCGCGAAACCGTGGGCTGCACCGCCGGGCGCCGTGTGCGCTTCCAGCACCACCACCTCAAGGCCATGACGGGCGGCGATCGCTGCTGCGCAAAGCCCCCCCAGCCCGCTGCCGACCACCACCAGATCCGCTGTTTCCGGCCCGCTCATGCGGGGCGGCTGCAACGTTCGGCGCAGAGGGTGTCCAGGTCGGCACGCCCTGTGATCCGCAGGCGCCAACGGGCCCAGAGGGCGTAGATCCAGGTGGTGAGTGTCCCCAGCACCGGCCAGCCCGTCGGCGCATAAAGGGGTCCGAGACCCACGAGACGGTAGGCGTGCCGGAAGACCGCCAGATCCGTCAGCACCACTCCGTCGGCAGTGATGGCGTGAATCCGCCCCATGGCCTGGCGGTAGCTGATCTCCCCATGCGCAGCGGGGTCGTAGGCGGGATCGTTGATGTCGATGAACGCCAGGCGCTCGGCATCGGGGTGGAGGCGTTGATCCCGTTTCCGCAGAAATGCCACTTCTCGGCAGCAGAGAGGGCAGCCACCGTCGTAGAGCAGGCGCAGGGCGCCTGCTGCCGATGCGGTTGAACAGGGCTGGGCAGGCTCGCTGAGGGGTGCCATCAGCGCTGGCGGCAGTAGCCGCCGCCCACGTTCATCCAGCCGTCCGGGCAGGCTTCGCCGTCGGTGGGCCGCAGGGTGTAGGTCATCAGCCCCAGGGTGCTGCAGCGTCCGTTGAACAGATCCACATACCCCAGTGGGCAGATGCTGCCGATCTTCGGCACCTCCCTCTGGGCCGAAGCTGGCATGGGCAAGGCCAGGAGCAGCGAGGCACTGGCCAGCAGGCCTGCCAGGCCTGATCGACGGCTTCTGCAGGCGGACTGGGCCTGGCGATGATCAGGGGCAGCCATCAAGACGGTCAGCAAGGTGTGGCTGGGCTGATGCTAGGCAGGGCAAGCCGGGCCCCGGCGCAGGCCTGGGCCAACCCCTGCAGCCCTGTCAGGCACAGCCATGTTGAGACAACATCTTCAGCTGTTGGAGATCCAGACCTCGGGGGAGGGATTCACGGATCTCACTGCGGTGATCAATGGGCACATCGGGGCCAGCGGGCTGTGCGCCGGTGTGGCCACCCTGGTCTGCCTGCACACCTCCGCTTCCCTGACGGTGAATGAGAACGCCGATCCGCGGGTGCTGAGCGACCTTGCTGCCTATCTGCAAGCGCTGGTGCCGCAACAGGCCTTCCGTTCACTCGGAAGCGATGGGCAACGTCACTGTTACGCCCATGCCGACGAAGGCGCCGACGACATGCCGGCCCACATCCGCACCGCGCTCACCACCACCAGCCTCCAGCTCAGTTTCCAGGAGCGGCACCTGCTGCTTGGCACCTGGCAGGCGGTTTATCTCTGGGAGCATCGGCAGCGGGGGCACAAGCGGCGGCTCAGTCTCCACCTGATCGGCGACTGATCAGCGCCCCTGCTTGTCGTCACGCCCAGCCGCCCTAAGTTGAATCCATACCACGGGCATCCGTTTATGGACCGTTGTCTCCATCGGCACCAGCGTTGCCGCGGTCCCCTGGCTGTCCTGGTGTCTGTTGGTTCGGCCCTGGTGCTGGCCACGGCCTGTGGTCCTGCTCTGAACGCGGCCTCTGCAGCAGAGCCGGCCAGCCCAGCCCGCAGTGGTCAGGTGGATTTCACCTCGCTGTTCTCCGAAGTGGATGCCTGCAACCAGGCCCAGAAACTGCTGCCTGCCAGTTCGATCGCCACCGCCATGCACTACTGGCGGAGCAGCAGCAACGGCCAGGCCAGCGTGACCTGCCGGGTGAGGTGGAGCACGGCCGCCGATGCCCGGCCGACCGGCCGGCCGATCCTGTTTGGTCCGTCACTGTGAGCCAGCCGCCGCTGGTGGGGCCGCTTGACGCCCGCCCCGGCAGATCGTTGAGCTGAACTCCAGGTTGATCACATCACAGCGTCGTTCCACCCACCACCCCCTGCCATGGCCGCCGCCCCGCTGAGCGCTGATCAGATCCGTGCCCTGCCTGCAGACCTGCCGGCCTGGACCGTGCGGGACGGCAAGCTGCACCGCGACTGCCGTTTCGCTGATTTCAGCGAGGCCTTCGGCTTCATGGCCCGGGTGGCACTTGCCGCCGAGTCGCTCGGCCATCATCCGGAATGGACCAATGTGTGGAACAGGGTGACGATCGATCTCACCACCCACGACTGCGGCGGACTGTCTGATCTCGATGTGGCTCTGGCCCATCAGATCGACCGCCTGCTCGGATGAGTCCCGGCTGCCCCCCTGGGGTTGCGTCATTGGTCAAGGCGATTCAGCTCCCGGTGTGGGGCTGACACCGCAGGCCCGATTCGGTGGTCGCACCCATGCGCTCTGCCTAGGGTTTTGGCGATGCCCCCACAGCAGCCATGGGTTTTCGTTACCTCGACCGTCTGGCCCGTCCCGACCATCTTCAGCAGTTCATGGAGCTGGTGGATCTGGTGGCAGGAGCTGGCCATTCCGCCGACAACGTCTTCGAACTGTCGCACCGATTGCGGGACTCCAGGCCAATGCAACTGTGCCGCAAGCGCCTGGCCCAGAACCCCGCCAGTCAGCAGCTGATCGCAGCCCGCCATCGTTGTGGTCCGTATGACTCTGAACGCTTGCTGGCGATGCCGAAAGGCAGCCTGGGTCACACCTACGCCTCTGCCCTCAAGGCCCTGGGATACGACATCAACTTCTTTCCGGAGCCGTCGTTCTTCAACAACCTTGAAGATGATGCCGACTACATTAATTACAGGGTCTACGCCACCCACGATATTCACCACATCGTCAGCGGATTCAGCCTCGATAACTTTGGTGAGCTGGGCGTGATCAGCATCAGCGTGGCCCAGTTCAGCCATCCCGGACTGGCCTTCACCGATCTGATCTCCCTGCTGCTCAGCTGGTTGCTGGGGGACACGCCGATCGATCACCTGGACGATGTTGAGGAACAGGCCCGCACGGCGGCCTACGCCTTCCGCATGATCAGCCAGGGGCTGGAGATGGGCGCGGCTGCCCAGCCTCTGTTTCCGGTTCTCTGGGAGGAGCGTTTCGCGCAGGACCTGGAGGAGCTGCGCGTCGAGCTGGGAATCACGCCGGTTCGCGAGGGCCCCTGGAGCTGGGCTGAGACCCCCGCCATCTGTGAGGTGCTGGCCGGCTGAGCTGCCCAGCTCCGCCGGATCACACCAGCATCGGCAGCTGGGCCGGATCCAGCTGCTGGAATTGCAGCCGCTCGTTGACCACATTCACCGTGACGGTGTGGCCGCCGGTGAACTGGCCCGCCAGGATCCCTTTGGCGATCGGCGTCTCCAGCTCGCGCTGGATGGCTCGCTTGAGCGGCCGGGCGCCATACACCGGGTCGTAGCCCACGCCGGCCAGCCAGTCGAGGGCATCGGCATTGAGCTGGAGCCCCAGCTTCTTGTTCTCGAGGCGTTGGGCCAGGCGCTTCACCTGCAGCTCCACGATCTGGCGCAGTTCCTCCTGCTTGAGGCTGTGGAAGATGATCGTTTCATCCAGGCGGTTGAGGAACTCGGGGCGGAAGTGGGCCCGCAGGGCTTCGTTCACCCGCGCTTCCATCTCGTCGTGGCGGGCGGGATCGCCGGCCAGATCGAGGATCGAGGCGCTGCCGATGTTGCTGGTGAGGATCAGGATCGTGTTGGTGAAATCCACCGTGCGGCCCTGGCCATCGGTGACGCGGCCGTCATCGAGGATCTGCAGCATCACATTGAACACATCGGGGTGTGCTTTTTCCACCTCGTCGAACAGGATCACCGCGTAGGGCCGGCGCCGCACCGCCTCGGTGAGCTGGCCGCCTTCCTCGTAGCCCACGTAGCCCGGAGGCGCGCCGATCAGGCGGCTCACGGCGTGCTTCTCCATGTATTCGCTCATGTCGATGCGCACCATCGCCTCCTCGCTGTCGAACAGCTGTGAGGCGAGCGCCTTGGAGAGCTCGGTTTTGCCCACGCCGGTGGGGCCGAGGAACAGGAAGCTGGCGATCGGCCGGTTGGGATCGCTCAGCCCGGCGCGGGAGCGCTGGATGGCATCGGCCACGGCGGTCACAGCCTGGGCCTGACCCACCACGCGGGTGTGCAGTTCGTCTTCGAGGTGGAGCAGTTTCTCCATCTCGCTCTGCACCAGCTTGGCCACCGGGATGCCGGTCCACTTGGCGATCACCTCGGCGATGTCGTCTTCGGTGACCTCCTCGCGCAGCAGGCTCTTCTCGCGGCCCTCGCCACCCTCGGCGCCGGCGCTCAGTTCGGCCTCCTTGGCCGCCAGCTGCTTGTGCAGGGTGGCCAGGGTGCCGTATTCCAGCTCAGCAGCCTTGTTGAGGTCGTAGCTGCGCTTGGCCTGCTCCACCTGCAGCTGCACCTGCTCGATCTCCTCCTTGATGGCGCTGAGGGCATCGATGGAGCCCTTCTCGGCCTGCCACTGGGCGTTGAGGGCGCTCTGCTGCTCACGCAGCTCGGCCAGCTCCCTCTCCAACCGCTCCAGGCGATCCCTGCTGGCGGCATCCGACTCGCGCCCCAGCGACAGCTTCTCCATCTCCAGTTGCAGGATGCGCCGGTCGAGTTCGTCGATCTCCTCCGGCTTGGAGGTGATCTCCATCTTCAGACGGGCGGCTGATTCATCCACCAGATCGATCGCTTTGTCAGGCAGGAAACGATCGGCGATGTAGCGGCTGCTGAGCACAGCAGCGGCCACCAGGGCGTTGTCGGCGATGCGCACGCCGTGGTGCACCTCGTAGCGTTCCTTCAGGCCCCGCAGGATCGAGATGGTGTCTTCGACTGTGGGCTGATCCACGAACACCTGCTGGAAGCGGCGCTCCAGGGCGGGATCCTTCTCGATGTGCTGGCGGTGCTCATCGAGGGTGGTGGCGCCGATGCAGCGCAGTTCGCCGCGGGCCAGCATCGGTTTGAGCAGGTTGCTGGCATCCATGGCGCCACCGCTGGCGCCGGCGCCCACCACGGTGTGGATCTCGTCGATGAACAGCACGATCTGGCCCTCAGAGGCGGTCACCTCCTTGAGAACGGCCTTGAGCCGCTCCTCGAATTCGCCGCGGTATTTGGCACCGGCGATCAGGGCCCCCATGTCGAGGGCGATCAGCTGGCGGTTCTGCAGGGCCTCCGGCACATCGCCGTTGACGATCCGCTGGGCCAGCCCCTCGACGATCGCTGTTTTGCCCACGCCGGGTTCGCCGATCAGCACCGGGTTGTTCTTGGTGCGGCGGCTGAGAATCTGGATCGTGCGGCGGATCTCCTCGTCGCGGCCGATCACCGGATCGAGCTTGCCGCCTTTGGCGGCCTTGGTGAGGTCGCGCCCGTACTTGTCCAGCGATTCGTAGGTGCCTTCGGGGTTCTGGTCGGTCACGGTCTGGGAACCGCGGATGGCCTGCACGGCGTCCTTGAGTTTGTCGGCGCTGGTGCCCGCCTGGGAGAGCAGCTGCTTACCGCAGCGGTCGTCGATCGCCAGGGCCAGCAGCAGGTGCTCGATGGCGATGTAGCTGTCGCCGTAGGTCTCCTTGAGGCTGCCTGCCTGATCGAGCACACTGTTGAGCCCCTTGCCCAGGTAGACGTTCTCGGGCGGAGCGCTGAGCGACGGCTGGCCGGCGATGAAGGCCTCCAGGCGCTGGCTGAGGGTGCCCACATCCACGCCGGCCTTGTCGAGAATGCGGCCGGCCAGACCCTGCTGGGCCAGCAGGGCGGCGAACAGGTGCTCGCTCTCCATCTGCTGCTGGCGCTTCTGCTGGGCCAGCTGCTGGGCGGCAACGACGGCGCCCCAGGCTTTCTCGGTGAAGAGTTCAGCGGTGGGATGCATGGTGTCTGGTGTTGATGGTGATGCTTGAACCGTATGTCCGGTCGTTTGTGCAGCCGAGAGAGGAGTGCCGAACCGCCGTGGCGGGGAACCGACCTGCCGTGGTGATCGTCAGGCATCAAAGTGCCTGCCTGCCTGCCGAATGTTGCAGATGTGTACCCCAACTGCACCGGCCAGGCCTGATGGCGCTAACGATGGTGGGATGCGTTTCCCAATCAGCGTTTCGCCCATGTTCAGTCTGTTGCGTTCATCCCCGCGTGCCTCCGCCCTGCTCTGCTGCGGTCTGCTGATCTGCAGCTCCGGTCTTGCGGCCCCTGCCCTGGCACGGGGCGGCGGTGGCGGTGGCGGTGGCGGATTTCATGGCGGCGGCCGGGCCGGTGGCTATCACAACGGCCGCGCTGGTGATCACCCGATGTATGGCGGCGGGGTGCGCAACAGCTTCAACAACGACCGGGTGAATGTGAATGTGCACAACAACTTCTACAACCGCGGCTATGGCGGTTGGCATGCGGGTTGGCGCAATGGCGGCTACTGGGGGGCCAGGCCCTGGAACGCGGGCTGGTACCGCGGCTGGGGCGGCTGGGGTTGGTGGGGCGCCAGTGCTGCGGCCTGGGGCGTGGCCGGTCTGGCCACCGGTGCCGCCATCACCAGCCTGGTGAACGATGCGGCCAATCAGCAGTCCACTGTGATCGTTGTGCCGCAGTCCAGCTACTCCCTCAACTTCGGCAGCGTCGAATCGGTTGGCACGGCCGGTGTGAGCTTCAGCTACGGCGTTGGCAACACCGATCTGAACGGTGCCGCCAACTGTCAGGACGGCCTGCTGAATGGCCAGGTGCCGACCAATGCCGATCAGGCGCAGCTGTTGAACGCTGTCTGCCAGGTGGCCTATGGCAGCGGCGGCAGCTGAATCACACCGGCATTCCTGTCGCACAGACGCTCGGGGCAGCCATCGGCCGCGTAGATCGCATCCGCCGGCGAGAGGCAGCCCCTGGCGTTCTTGCCGGCAACCTGGCTTGGGTGCAGGCGCAGCGGCTGCAGTTCAGCGTCCTGCGGCGGAACCACCAGCGGGCAGCTGGCCCGCAGTCGCAGGCGGCTCTGACCAGCCTTCGCCTCAGCAGCGGCTGCTCCGGTGAACCCACCGAGCAGCACACCACAGAACAGCACACCACAGAACAACACACCACTGACCAGCATCTGGCTCAACAGGCTGGCAGGGAGTGGGCCGCTGCCTTTCTCGGTGCTGCCCGGCGCTTGGCAACCAAACAACAACAGCGTTGTCGCCCTCTGCCGCACCGAAATCAAGGTCGGCTTTGCCGATGTCGTCAGCCGCGTCAACCGCCGCATTGCGTTCGCCATGATCAAGGCCGGTACCTGGCTCCAGTCTGCTGGCTGGCGCCAGCGTTGCTCCGATCCGGCGTTCCCGGCTGTCCACCCTCTACCTCTGCCACCCATGGACGCGTGCGATGCAGCGGCTTCCGGCCGCCTTCCCCGGCAGGTCGCCCCTGGTTCGGGAGGGGATCAGGAGCTGGTTCGCCAGCTTGTGCACGCTTCCCACGCCTTTGACGGCACCGCAGCCGATCCAGAGCGCAACTGCTGGCTGGCAGTTCACCGGCATGTGCACGGGGTGTTGCCCAGTGAGTACGACATCCG
>CAMDLO010000064.1 GCA_945901765.1 Cyanobium sp. NIES-981
GCGTCAGCCTGATTGATCCTGTCGAGGTCGTACTCAGCAGGTTTTGATCGCTGGATTTGAATCCAGAGCGATTCTCAACACCACAGTTCGTCAGCCATGCCGCCTCGGCCTGCTGAAGCGGGTGACAGCTTGGTGAGCGTCGACACACCGTCTCTCGCTGATCCGGAGCAAAGCTGGCACCACTCCGATCAGCAATCGCAACTGCCCGAGCACCCGCTGCTCCTCCTACAGGCCTGAGCCAGCAACTCTCCCTGTCTGCCAACCCCTCCAGGCAGCCATGCCTGGATTGCAGCCTTCTGCTGATGGACGGACAGAGCTGATGCGCGGGGGAATCGGGTCGTCTGCCCGGGGCGACAGACAGCCGCAAAGCACTGCAGTGCAGACCTGAGCTCCAGCGTCAGCCAGACACCAGCTCGGTTCAGCCCCTGGCTCGCCTCCCAGGCCCATTCACAACAACGCCGATGGTCCGTGCTTCGGACCGCATCCGATACCGACCCTGACTGTTTCACAACCATGACCCCTTTCACGTCCCAAACCAGAGCTGCCACCACCAGACCCGCTCCCCAGCGACCGGCACCGCTCAATCCGCCCAGCTGGGAGGACTTGCTCGGTCGCCGCTGATCGTTTGTCCCATCCAGGGGCCGTCTCCGGTCAATCCCAGCGGGTGGGGTCGAAGCTCGCTTCAAAGGAGCCGAAATCGAGAGGCCGCTCCATCAGATCAGCTGTGATCGTGCTGCAGATGCTGTTCAGCGGCAGGGAAAAACTGCTGCCATCCCGATCAAACGGACCCTCGACATAGGAGCCGATGCGCTCTGCCGTCAGGAAGCCCAGAAACAGAGCCAGTCCGATCCAGGGGTGGCCGGCGCGATGGAATTCCAGCAACAACTGGAGACCGTAGAGCCAGGTGATCAGCCGCACGAACACGTCGTAGGAGGCGGGGATCGGCGTGTTGCGGATGCGCTGCAGGCCGCCAAGGCTGTCGAGACAGAGCATCGCGATGTCAACCAGTTGCTGTCGGCCCCAGCCGTCGATCCATCCCTCCGCATGCAGATGCTGGATGGCCCGAGCCCGCTGCCGGCACAGCTCCTGCAGGCTTGTGCTCGGCGGCAGGCTCAGGTCGGTGAGCAGCCCATCCACACCCTGCCGCAGGTCGGCGCGCCAGAAGTTGCGCAGCTCGAAGTTGAGAAGCCAAACCTGAGCAACCTGATACTCCACCAGCACGCGCCCCCGGGCGCTGGCCAGCTGTTCAGGCTCGAGCAGGGCCATCAGGGCATCCCGCCACTTGCGGCTGTGGTTCACCATCGCCCCCCAGAGGGTGCGGGCTTCCCACCAACGGTTGATCGCCTGGGTGTTGCGAAACGCGATGAAGATCGACACGGCGATCCCCAGCACGGAGATGCCCATGGGCGTGAGGGTCCAGCCGACCGCCTGCTTGCCGCGCAGCAGCACCGTCGCTGCCAGCAGCACAAACACCAGCAGGTCGAGCCGCATGCGCCAGAGCAACTGCAGCACCACCAGCACGTAATCGTGCCGACGGGTCCGGGGAGGATCCCCGTGGGTGCCTTGCAGAATCGGCATGGCCACAGCCCGCTCAAGCTGGCGCCTGTCTACCCCAGAACAGTCCGGGCCGTGGTGCGAATGTCCACCAGCTCCTCGGCCGGCACCTTCTCCAACTGGCGGATCATCAGAGCCATGCGGGGGTTGCGGGCCAGGCTGTCCTGGTGGCGGGCCAGGAAATCCCAGTAGAGGGCATTGAACGGGCAGGCCTGGGGGCCGCTGCGGCGCTTCACGTCATAGCGGCAGCCCTTGCAGTAGGTGCTCATCCGGTTGATGTAGCTGCCACTGGCCGCATAGGGCTTGCTGGCCAGCAGGCCGCCATCGGCGAACAGACCCATGCCGATCACATTGGTCTGCATCACCCAGTCGTAGCCATCAATGAACTGGCGATGAAACCAGTCGGTGAGGGCCTGGGGATCGAGGCCGGCGATCAGGCCGTAGTTGGCCAGCACCATCAATCGCTGGATGTGATGGACGTACCCGGTGGCGGCCAGCTCCGCCAGCACCGTGTCCATGCAGGCCATGCCGCTGCCGCCTAGGTGCTCCAGCCAGGTCGGCAGGGGCCGATCGGCACCGAAATGGTTGCGCCTGGGATAGTCGGGTCCGAACCACCAGTAGAGGCCATGGGTGTATTCCCGCCAGCCGAGGATCTGGCGAATCACACCCTCCAGCGACGCCAGCGGTGAGCCTCGCTCCAGGCCCGCCTGCTCCAGGCGGCGGATCACCTCCAGGGGGCCCAGCAGGCCCAGGTTCAGATAGGGCGACAGCAGGGCGTGCCAGAGGGTTGGCTGGCCCTGCACCATGGCGTCCTGATACGGGCCGAAACCATCCAGCCGGGTG
This sequence comes from Cyanobium sp. NIES-981, assembly GCA_945901765.1. Lineage (GTDB taxonomy): Bacteria > Cyanobacteriota > Cyanobacteriia > PCC-6307 > Cyanobiaceae > NIES-981. Next base: position 2,398 of record CAMDLO010000064.1, read on the forward strand.
GCGATGAAGTGTTCCAGCACCGCCAGGGCCTGCGGACGGGTCACGGCCCAGCCGAAGGGTTCGCTGCGGCCCGGGAGGCCGGATTCGCCCCGGATCTCCAGATCTTCATGGAGCCTCTCCACCTTGGCGATCACGGCATGGGTGATGGCGTCGGGTTCAAACGACAGCGGCGCGGGCCCGGCCAGTCCCTTCGGGGGGGGCTTGCGATTGGCCTGGTCGTAGTTCCACTGGCCGCCGAGGGGCTTGGATCCGGCCGGCTCAGCGGCTGGTTCCATCAGCACCCCGAATCGCCTGCGGCTCTCCCGGTAGAACAGCTCCATCCGTAGCTGCCGGTACGGCCGGGCCCAGTCGGCAAAGTCCTCCCGGCTCCAGAGGAAAGCGTTCGAGCGGTGCCAGTGCAGGGGTATCGGCAGGTTGAGACGTTCGATCGCCTGGCGGAACGGCCGCTCAGCTGGCTCCATCAGATGCAGCGCGCTGATGCCATGGACCGCGATCCAGTCGCTCAGCGCCGCCGCAAAGCTGGTCGCTTCGCAGTAGTCAACGGTCCAGCCGTCCTGGCGCAGATCGGCGGCGAAGTGCCGCATGGCGCTCCACACCAGCACGAGTTTCTGGCGGTGGTACCGCCGCCGGGCCAGCACCGAATCGCTCTCGATCAGCAGCACCCGGCTGGCTGCCGGGGAGTGAGCTGCGAGGGCAGCCTGCCCTGTTGAGAGCTGATCGCCGAGGACCCAGATCCCGTTCACCACACCCTGAGCTCAAATGCTGTTCACACCAGCATGGCGACTGGTGCCGGCAGGCCTGGCTGCTGTGCGGACAACGGAAGGACGACGCTAGGACGACCCGGCGGATCGCCGCCCTGCAGGCGTCTGAGCCCTCCCTTCAGGTGCCACTCTCGAGCCAGCGCTGCCTGCCCTGCAGTGGTTCCAGCCAGCTCAGGACGGCCAGCCAGTGGATCAGCACAGCAGTCCACAGGGCGCCGGTGCTGGCAAAGACCAGACCACAGGCCAGCCCCAGCAGGCTGCATTGCCCCAGAAACACCGGTCGGTCGAAGAGCTGGCGCGCCTGTGGGTACCAGAGTCGGGCCGCCAGCGGGTGGTAGAGCACAAACAGACCCACGCTCAAGGCGAGCCAGGCTGCAGTGGCCGCAGCGGAGACGCCTTCGTTCGGCGCCGGGATCAGGCACAGCCGGAACAGCAGCTCCTCCACCAGTGCCGGCGTCAACAGCAGCCAGGCGGCCCTGGGCAGCAGCAGGCGCAGCGGCGGCCAGCGCCAGCGCCTTGCCAGGAAGCCACTCCGCCTTCCGAAGCTCAGGGCGACAAGGCCATAGACCGCCAGCGTCACCAGGGTGATCATGGGGGTACCTGGTCGCAGCGGTGGGAACAGACCGCTCCCCAACCGGCCCAGCAGGGTGTTCACCACGGGCAGGTGACCCAGCAGAGATGTCGGCGCCACGGGGGTGAGGCGAGGATCGGCTCCTGGGATCTGGTTGCTGCGCAGCACCCACACCGGCAGACCACCGCGCAGCAGCTCAGCCGCGAGGCCGTCGTGGGCGTTGCGGGGCAGCATCGAGCGCCAGCTCAGCAGCACGTTGCGGAGGCGTTGACTGGTCTCGAAGCCGTCGTGACGTTCGCCGAAGCTCTGCAGGGCGTTGTGGCGCCAGTCGGGTCGCACGACCCCGAAAGGTGCCAGCAGGCGATCCAAGGCAGCGTCGAGGCGCGCCAGGCGTGCCTGCTCGACAACGGGGATCGATCGGAACAGATCCTGCTGACGCAACTGTTGAATCGCAATCCAGAGTGCCTGGCTGGAATCCTGCACGCAGGACGTGGCCGGGGTCACCAGAGCGACGCCGGCGCCATCGCCGGATCGGTACCGGGCCGCCAGGATCTCCGTCTGCAACCCCAGCGCATCCAGCAGAGGCGAAGCCATCGGCACCACCAGATCGGAGAAGGGACGGGTACCGAGCCAGCCCCGCTGCAGATTGCCGGCGTAGGCGCTCCAATCCTGGCTGCCCGCGACGATCCCGTTCGGGTTGTTGGCATAGATCTGGTGATAGCGGATCGCCAGCCGCAGCTGGCCGCTGAATCCATCCCGCACCACGGCTGCCTCGCCGAAGGCAAAGTGACCGGTGGTGGTCCAGGCGGGACTGGGCTCGCCCTCCAGCCCACCGATTCCCCCGAACAGGTGAATCAACAGCGCCCGATCGCCCTCCTTCCAGATGGGCCAGGCGGTCTGATCCGGCCGCAGCGCGGTGCTGTGCAGAGTGCCCCGCTGGGTCTGCCGCTCACTCCAGTTCCTGGAGGTGATGTGGGCCAGCGATGCGGTGGTGCCATCCACCACGGCCTCAGGCTCAAGCGCCAGATGGGCCCATGGCAACAGCGCCTGCACGGTGAACACCCCATCGGCTCCGGGCGCTCCCTGAATCAGCCAGCCGCTGGGGTTGTAGGGGGAATGGATCAGGCCAGCGGGATCAAGAAACGTGCGCCCGAACCGGTCTGGCGGCAACAGCGGAATGCGGATCCGCTCCTCCGCCCCATCAAAACGATGGCTGAGCGGGTTGTAGTGGCGAACGCGCCACAGCGAATCGGCATCTCCTGGGGCGCGGCTCTGCAGGCTGACCAGCCCCTGCCAGCGCCCGCTGATCTGGATCGGCGGCCGCGCGATTCGCAGGCTGTCGCCCTGGGGCGTCACCCCCTCCAGGGCCACGGTGATGTCGTTCACCGGTCTGGCGCCGGCGAGGGACTGCAAGGGCCCCACGGTTCGGCCGTCGAGTCGCTCCGGCACCACATTGCCTGCAGCTGCGAGCCGCCTGGCCGGACTCTCCAGACGCACCGCCGTGGTCACCGCCCGCACGAGCCGTTGCAGTTGATCGTTCTCGCTCCAGCGCAACCGCAGCCTGCGGCCGATCAGGTGGCGTTGCCCGGGGGGCGTTTGCTCCAGTTCAATCCACACCCAGTCGGTGGCATCCAGCCGGGTCTGATCGGGATCAGGAAGGATCAGCCGTCCGATCCAGGCTGCACTCGGCCGGTAGAGGCCGGCGGCGGGGCTGCGATCGAGCGGGTAGCTCTCCGGCCGGTTCCAGATCGAGCGTTCCGCCAGGGCTTCACTGCTTTGGGGCAAGGGTCGCAGCGGTGTGCCGACGCCGTGCACCGAACCTGGCAACAGCAGCACCACCACAAGCAGCGCCAGAGCCGACAGCAGCCGAATCAGGTCCCCAACCCTCCAGCCGCGACGGCCCATCAGGCCTCTCCTGCCAATCGACAGGCGCGCCGCGCCGCCGCTCCGCCATAGCCGCGATCGACCAGACCGCTGCGGGGGCTGAGATCGCCGGTGCGGCAGTCCACCACCAGCCGCTCGCGATGCCCTTGCTGATCGGACAGCCGCAGGCGCAGTTGCCAATGATGTTTGGCGCTCCGGTTGATCTCATCGGCGCACACGGGGCCGACGCACAACCCGGGCGAGGCCAAAGCAAGGCCACCTCCGGCATCAGGTGCCAGCAGCAGACCTCCGAGCAGGCCGGCCACCAGGGCCGCGGCACACAACCCACGCAGCAGGGGGATCAACTGGCCAGCTCCATCGGCAGATCGGTGCCAGCATCCTCGTCCGCTGCCGGCGGATCCAGCGGATGGAAGTACTCCCACACCTGGCGGGCCAGGGCCGGACCCAGTCCCGGGGCTGCGGCCAGGGTCTCAACGCTGGCCAGCTGGATCGCATCGATCGAGCGGAAGTGGGCCAGCAGATCTCTGATCCGCTTCGGACCGAGCCCGGGGATGTCGGAGAGGCGGGAACGGGTCATGCGTTCACCCCGCTGCTGCCGGTGGAAGCTCACGGCAAAGCGATGGGCCTCATCGCGCAGGCGACGCAGCAACTGCACCCCCAGCTGGTCGGGTTCGCTCTCCAGCGGCTGCTTCGCCCCGGGCAGAAACACCTCTTCCCGCTGCTTGGCCAGGGAGCACACCACCAGGTCCTCATGCAGGTTGAGCTCCCGCAGCGCTTCCATCACAGCTGACAGCTGCCCTTTGCCCCCATCGATCATCACCACATCGGGCCAGTCGTTCATGCCGGCGGTGTGCAGCGCGGTGCCGGCGGTCCGGCGCAGCTCGCCCAGGTCGGCCCCCTCCGCCTTGGCCTGGGCCCAGCGCCGGAAGCGGCGTCGGATCACCTCCGCCATGCTCATGAAGTCGTCGGAATGGCCGGCCCGCACCGCGGCGCTGCGGATTTTGTACTTGCGGTAGTGCTGCCTGGCCGGCAGACCATCAATGAACACCACCTGGGAGGCGACCGCATCGCTGCCCTGGATATGGCTGATGTCGTATCCCTCGATCCGTCGTGGCGCCGCCAGCAGGTCGAGCAACTGGGCCAGGTCTTCCGTGGCCAGCAGGTTCTGCTCGCTCGCCCGCTGGGCCCGCTGCAGTTCGTAGCTGGCGTTGCGCACCACCAGGTCGATCAGATCCGCCTTCTGCTGCCGCTGCGGCACCGCCAGTTTCACCTTGCGACCGCGCAGTTCCCCCAGCCAGCCCTCGATCAGAGCCTGCTGGGGCAGGGTGTGCTGCACCAGCAGCTCAGGTGGGATCTCCACACCCTCCACCTGGCTGTAGTGCTCTTCGATCACCGTCTGCAGGATCCGGCCCAGCAGCGGCCCACGCTGCCGATCGTCCACGCCTGCCAGGCACTCCGCATCAGCGGTGTAGCCCAGCCGGCCCACCAGCTTGCCGGCCCGCATCTGGAACAGCTGCACCGCTGCCACCCGGTCGTCGGCGGCCAGGGCCAGCACATCCCGGCTCACCGAGCTGTCGCCGATGCTCATCTTCTGATCCGCCGTGAGGGTATCCAGCCCCTGGATCTGGTCACGCACCCGGGCTGCACTTTCGAAATCCAACCGCTCGGCGTAGCGCTGCATCTGCCCCTGCAGCAGCGCCAGCAGTTCCTCGTTCCTGCCCTGAAACACCATCGCCACCTGGCGCAGGGTGTGGTGATAGTCGTCCGGACTGATCTTCTCCTGGCACACCCCCGGGCAGCGGCCAATGTCGTAGTTGAGGCAGGTGCGGTCCCGGTAGAGGGGCTGGGGCCGCTGGCGCAGGGGGAACACCCGCTTCACCAGGGCCAGGGTGCGGCGCAGCAGACCCACATCCACATAGGGCCCGTAGAAGCGATCGAGGGGAGAGCGGAAGCGTCGCCGACGGGTGATGAAGATGCGCGGATAGGCCTCGCTCCAGGTGATGCAGAGGTAGGGGTATTTCTTGTCGTCCTTCAGCAGCACGTTGAAGTGCGGCTGGTTCTGCTTGATCAGGTTGGCCTCCAGCGCCAGAGCCTCGGCCTCGCTGTCGGTGACGATGAACTCGATCTCGCACACCTGCCGCACCATCAGGCGGATGCGGGGGCTGTGGCCGTGGCCGCTGCCGCTCTGGAAGTAGCTGCGCACCCGGTTGCGCAGGACCTTGGCCTTGCCGATGTAAAGGATGCGATCCTCACCATCGCGCATCAGATAGCAGCCCGGCTCGGAGGGCACCTCCCTGAGCCGGGCCTTGAGGCGATCCGGTTGCTGCAGCAGGGGCTGGACGCTCAACTCAGCCGCCGTACTGCCAACCGGTGCTGGCGAGCTCAAGGGCCGGCCCGTCGGCATGGAGGGTGGCGGTCTTCACCTCCCCCACAAACACGGTGTGATCGCCGTGGGCCACCTGACCCACCAGCTCGCACTCCACGCCACCCACGGCGTCGTTGAGGATCGGCAGGCCCAGCTCGCCCAGGGTGAAGGGGGCTGCGTCGAAGCGGCCCCCCACCCCCTTCTGGGGCTTGAAGAACACGGCGGCCAGGTCCTTCTGGTCGGCCTTGAGGACATTGAGGCTGAACCTGCCAGTGCGCTGGATCATGCCGTTGCTGGTGCTGTCGGCGCGCACCGCCATCACCACCAGGGGGGGCTCGAAGCTGCCCTGGGTCACCCAGCTGGCGGTGAACCCGTTCACCTCCTCGCCCTCGGCCACGCCGCAGATGAACACGCCGTGGGGGATCTTGCGCAGCAGAGTCTTCTTGGCGTCGGCGTTGAGAGGGCTGGTCAGAGCTGAGTTGGGGGCCATCGGCAAGCAGGAACTGACCACAAACTCTAGGAACCGCCCCCAGCCCCCATAGGCTGCTGAGATGCGAGCGCTCTATCCCGGCAGCTTCGACCCGCTCACCCTGGGCCATCTCGATCTGATCGAGCGGGGCAGTCGCCTGTTTGAAGGGCTGGTGGTCGCCGTCCTGCAGAATCCGAGCAAAACGCCAGCCTTCCCGCTCGAGCAGCGCCTCGAGCAGATTCGCTCTGCCACCACCCATCTGGCCTCAGTGGAGGTGGGCAGTTTCGATGGCCTGACGGTCGACTATGCCCGCCGCTGCGGGGCCGGCGTGATTCTGCGGGGTCTGCGTGCCCTGAGCGACTTCGAATTCGAGCTGCAGATCGCCCACACCAATCACAGCCTGGCGCCGGCCGTCGAGACCCTGTTCCTGGCCACCGCGGTGCAGCACAGCTTCCTGAGCAGTTCAGTTGTCAAGGAGGTGGCGCGCTTCGGTGGCGATGTCAGCCATCTCGTACCGCAGGGAGTGGCGCAGGACCTCGCGAGGCTTTTTAATCATGGCGATACCTACCGGGGCAGTAGCAGCAATGGCTGAGGCCAGCATCACCGTTCTCGATCAGCTCGACCAACTCGAGGAGGTGCTGCTGGAAGGCACCCGCGTTCCCTTCAGTGGTGGCAGGCTCGTCAACGAGCAGGATGCGATCGAGCTGATGGATGCGGTCAGGGAATCCCTGCCCGCCCAGATCAGCCAGGCCAGTGATCTGATCCGCCAGCGGGAGGAGTTCATCACCCAGGCCCGCCGTCAGGCGGAAGACATCGTCGCCAACGCCCAGCGGGAACGGGAGCAGCTGATCAATGCCGCCTCGATCCGCCAGGAGGCCGAGCGGCAGGTGGCCGAACTGCGCGAACAGGCTCGCCAGCAGTGCGAGCAACTGTTGTTGCAGGGCCGTCAGCAGGCCGCCCACGCTGAGCAGGAGCTTCAGGGCCGGCTTGCCCAGCTCGAGCAGCAGTTCGCCGCTCGCCGCCAGCAGCTGGAGCAGGAGGCTGCCGAACGGAACCGGCAGTTGCTCGAGCAGCACGACCGCAACCGCCAGCAGGCGATGGCCGAGCTGGAGCAGATCCGTCAGGAGGGTTTGCGGGTGCAGCGGGAAAGCCAGGCCGAAGCCGAACGTCTGCACAGCGATGCCCTGCAGTTCCGCCAGCAGACCCAGCAACAGTGCGATCAGCTGGTCGCCCGCAGCCGCCAGGAAGCTGCCGGTATCAGTGAAGGGGCCAACCGCTATGCCGAGCAGGTGCTCGGAGAGCTGGAGGGCCGGGTGAAGGAGCTGGGTCAGGTGGTCGCCGCCGGCCGCCGTGAACTGGTGCGGCTGCAGATGCCGGAGAGCCAGCCCAAAGCTGAAGCGCCAACTGCTCAGAACGGTGTGCGCGGCTCTGCTCCCGCTGGAGCAGCCGGCAAGCGGCGCCGTGTCTCTGACACGCTGCGCCGCCTGGCTGGCTGATCAGGGTTGGCAGAGCTGGGTGTTCTGCACCGTGCGGAGCACCTGGCCGATCACCGTGTTGGGATTGGCCGCCCCATTCGAGATCGCGCTGACGTAGCGGGGGCCAGCATCGGTGATCAGGACCCCGCTGATCGATCGCACCCCGGTGAGGGTGCCGGTCTTGCCGTAGAAGCGGCCCTGGAGGCTGCCGCCGTTGTAGAGATTGCGCAGCGTGCCTCGCTGGCCAGCCACAGCCATCGAGGCCAGGTAATGGCGACCGTAGGGATGCTGATCCATCCGCATCAGCAAGGCCGCCAGGAAGCGGCTGGTGAGCCGGTTGGAACGGTCGAGACCGCTGCCATCGGCGATGCGGACTCCCTGAAGGGGCAGGTCCTGGCTGAACAGCCACTGGTTGGTGCGGCGTTGGGCCTCGATCAGATCCCAGCTGCCGGCTGCCTGGCGCATCAGCACCTCGGCCGTGAAGTTGTGGCTGTCGCTGTTGGCAAGGCTGAGCAGGTTGTGCATCGGAGCGGAGCGCTCCTCATGCAGCAGTTCCGCGCCGCCGGGCAATGGGTTGCGCGATGACACCACCGCCAGCTGCGCCGAACCCCCCGCCTGACCGACGGCACGCTGAAGCAGCACCTGCAGCCGCGAGGGGGGGTTCATCACCGCGTCCTCAATGGCGTTGCTTGTAATCGCCAGACGGGTGATCGGCGCCCCGTAGGCGTAGACGCGATCAGCGGGATTCCAGCCCGCGGGCCACCACTGCTGGCGAGGCTCTTCAGCCAGCTCAAAGCGCACGGACGTGCTGGTGAAACCGCTGCTGCCAACCGAGCGCATGGCCAGTGCGGCGAAGCGTTGCAGCTGGGGCAGGGCCAGATCGGGATCCCCTTCACCGGTGAGGCGATAGCCACCATCCGGCAAACGCCAGAGTCGGGTGGAGAGCCGGTAATCAGGCCCGAGACGATCGAGGGCGAACGCCGTGCTCACCAGTTTCTGATTCGAGGCCGGCAGGCGTGGCTGCAGACCGTTCACATCGGCGAGCAGGTGACCCTGGGCATCGGCGACGCTGACGCTCCAGGCCGAGGGTGCTCCAGCCACACTGGCAAGCAGCCGCTGTTGCAAAGCCGGGCAGCGCACCTGGCTTTGCAGCCGGGGCAGGGCCATCGCCTCCGGCGGTGCTGGCAGGCTGGCCAGGGGGACCGGCGGCTTCCGGGCCGGTTGCAGCGGTGGAATGCTGGGTTGGGTGAGTGGGGAGGCCAGTTGCCCGGCCTGCTCGGGAGTGAGGGCCCGGGAGGGCAGACCGAGCAGAACCATCAGGCCCGGCACCAGCGCGGTCAGGGAGCGCCTGCTGGTCAGGCTGGCGGGCAGGCTGTCGGTGCGGCGGCGACGGTGTGGAGCAGCTGCCATGGCATCAGCCCTTGATCAGCTGGATTCCGGTGACGCTGCCGCCGACGCGGAAGCCGGCACCTTCAATCTCGACCGGAGCGCCCACCTTCAGGTTCTGGTTGCCGAACACGATGCCGCCGTCAACCTTGCGCCCCTGGCCCTCCAGCTGAAAGCGGGCATCCAGGGTGCTGAAGAACTCCTTGTTCGGATCGGGGGCGGTCACCACCCGTCCGTCCGGTTGCACGGCTGCGAGACGACGCTGCAACGGCTCGATCGCCGTGATTTTGACGGTCCCGTGCGGTTGGTTGCGGATCACGATCGAGAGCTTCCCCTCCTGGCGGGCTGCCTCCAGGAGCGCCTGCGGGTTCTGCACGGGTACGCCGCGCACATCCACCAGCACGCGCACCGGCACCGTGGCACCGGTCGCCCTGGCGACGGCGCCCGAAAGCTTCGGGCTCCAGATCACGCCGAACACGGCTGCCACCACAGCGGCACCGGCGGCCAGATCCAGCAGACTCCAGCGGCGGGTTCGATCCTGGTCAGGCACGGTGGTCATCCATCACGGGTCGACGCACTGTACGGAGATCATCGCTTGCAGGCCAGGCCTTCAGCTCGCCGGCAACCGTCAGCTGCGCAGCCCTTCGATCAAGGCGTCAAGACTCCGCAGTCCGGCCGCCATCGCCGAGGCCGGATCGGTGGCGAGCACACTGAGCTGCTCCTCCAGATCAGGCTTCTCGTTGAAACGCGCCGCCAGCCTGTAGCCGTCGGGATCACGGCGATACAGTTCCCACGGGCCCGGGAAAGCGAACCGCAGCGCCCGATCCTCGAGGGGCTGGAGAGCGTAGGCAGGTTTCCACTCGGCCAGAAAACCGCGGCGCCGCTGGCGGGCCACGCTGCCGATTCCCACCGCCGCATCCTCCAGATTGCCGTTGAGGATCACCACCGGGCCCGGATGGGCCTGGCACACCTGTTCAAAATCCGGGTACTCGGGCTGGGCCGGAGCGACCGCCAGCAGCAGCTCAGCTGCATGCCCCCCTGGGGCCAGCCCAGGCTCAGGATCGGCGGCGCCGGGCGCAGCAGCCCTGGCTTGCTGGCCCCGCAGGTGAGCGCGCAGGTCATCGATCCGCTCAGCCAGCGTCGCAGCATCGCGGCGGGCGAGGGCAGCGGCGCCCGCGTCAGCAAACAGCAGGCGGGGCTGTTGACCCGCTGCCAGTAGGGATTCCGCCAGGCGCAGCGCCACCGGCAGGATCCGCAGCCCCTCAAAACGCCACTCCAGGGTCCAGCGGCCGCGGGATGCCGCAGGCAGTGCAGCGAGAAGGGCAGCCAGAGCCTGGGCTTCGGCGGCGCGCAGGTCTGCAGGCAGCATGGCGGCGGAGATCACTGGATGGGACCTTACGGGTTCGGGCTCAGGCGTTCGCGCACCCGGTCCAGGGCGTTCGGGAAGCCGGCGAGGTCAGTGCCGCTGAGCCAGGGTCCAAGGCTGATCCGCAGTCCGCTGGCGGCCTCGGCCGCGCTGTAGCCGAGGGCCAGCAGCACCGCACTGGCACTGGAGCCGCTGCTGCTGCAGGCAGAGCCGCTGCTGACGGCATACCCCTCACGCCAGAGCTCCCGCACCAGAGCCCGACCGGAGAGTGGTCGACCGGTCCGGTCGCCGACCAGCAGACTGATGTGGTGCGGCAGACGGTGGGTTCGATCGCGCAGCGGATCAGTGCCGCTCAGCTGCAATCCCGCTAACGGTCGCAGCTGCTGCAACAGGGCGTCGCGCAGGGCCTCGGTGGCGGCGCGTTGCGGCTCGTCCGCCATCCTCAGTTCCAGTGCTCTGGCCAGACCTGCCGCCAAGGCGACCGGCTCGGTCCCTGCCCGCAGGCCCCACTCCTGACCGCCGCCGGCCAGCAGGGGCTGCAGCGGGGTGCCCTGCCGCACCAGCAGGGCACCGATGCCGCGGGGACCCTGGAACTTGTGGGCTGCCAGGCTGAGCAGATCCACCGGTAACGCGGCAAAGTCCACGGTCTGCTGTCCGACCACCTGCACGGCGTC
>CAMDLO010000065.1 GCA_945901765.1 Cyanobium sp. NIES-981
GCTGTCCAACTCTGCTGACGCAGTCCGTCCAGCAGTGCCGCCAGATCCGGCACCTCCTTCGCCAGGCCGTGATTCAGCTGGTCATCAATGGCGGCCCGCAGCACGGCCAGATCATTGAGATCGCCCAGCTGCTGCTGGGCCTGCCTGAACCTGCTGATCCAGATGTGAAGGTCGCTGTGCTCTCCTGAAACCAGATTCTCCAGCTGGTAGCGCACGGTCTTGATCCGTTTGCGCAGGTCGTGCAGGGTTTCGACATCCTGGCCCGGTTGTTCCAGCCACCAGCCTGGATGGAGCATCAGCATGCAGCTGGCCGGTAGATGCCACTCCGCCCACCACTCCATGAGGGGCTGCCTGCCCAGAGGGGTGAACCGCGGTTCGCGCAGCCAGGCCTGCAGGCCGGCCACTAGTTCCAGATGGCGGCTGCTTTTCAGCACCTCGCCGAGGTGTTCCTGGGCGAGTCGCCGCTCCCGGGCCAGCTGACGTCGCACGGGTTTCAGGCGCTGTTGCTCCTGTTCCGTCAGCTCCGGCAGCAGCGACTGTTCCAGCCGCTCCCGCAGTACATCGAGATCGCGAGCCATACCCAGCCGCCGGACCGACTTGGCCAGGCGGCGATCGCTCACCGTTGCCGGCAGCTCCAGGCAGGGGGCGAACTGGTTGATGCAGGTGCGAAGGCGGCGCATCGCCACGCGCATTTGATGGAGCGGTTCAGGATCGCGGTCCTCGAGCACCGCGGCATGCAGAGCAACGATCCTGCTGCAGTGATGGCTCAGCAGGGTATGGGCATGGCGACCGTTGCTGATCGCCAGGGCGTCGGTGGTGGCTTGACTCGGCTGCATGGGGTCGATCCGATCACGATGCCGGGCTGGAACCCGTGCGGGGTTCCGTGCGGGTTCTCTGCTCGAATCATGGATCCAGCCCGACCGAGCCGGTCAGCGCAGCGGAGCCTGGGGGGTGCCGGCAGGGATGTTGCGGATGCCCGGCCTTCTGACGCTGTCGAGGCTTAGACGCAGGGTCTGGTTGATGCTCTGGCCTACGGGCAGGTTGCCACCAAAGGCAGTGCCGAGCACATGACGGTAGAGCTTGGCCTCCACCAGGCGGTATGTGTCCCCCGGCAACGGCACGAAGCGCACCTGCTCGACGAACTTCAAGCCGTTCTGAACCGTGAAGGTGAGAAAACGACGCAGATCATCATCTTTCCGCAGCTCTTTGTCGTTAACATAGAGAAACAATGGACGCGACAGGGGGACGTATTTCTCCTGCTGCACATTGTTAACGCTGGGAGCAGCCGTGCCGCGAGGGCCCGCAACGCTCAACGCTTTCAGCTTATTGCGATTGGCTGCATAGTACGCATAGCCAAAATAACCAAGTGCGTTTGGATTATTGGCAACACAGCGAACCAGCACATTGTCGTCTTCGCTCGCGGTGTAGTCTTGGCGAGAGTTGTCTGGGCTGCCATTGATGGCCTGGTTGAAATAGTCAAAAGTTCCAGAATCTTCGCCCGGTCCGCATAGTTTGATCGGTTTGTCAGGCCAGCTCTTGTTAACCTGGCTCCAGCGCATCACGCGACCCTGGGCCTGGCGGTTCCAGAGGCGACGCAGTTCGGCCGTGGTGATCTGCTTGGCCCAGGTGTTGCTCGGGTGCACGGCAACGGTGATGGCGTCGAAGGCGATCGGCAGCTCGATGAAGGTGATGTCACGGGCCTTGCAGGCCTGCAGCTCCTTGCTGTTGATCGGCCTTGAGGCGTTGGCAAGGGGGATGGCGCCACTGCAGAACTGCCGGAACCCTGCAGAAGTCCCTGTCTCCTTCAACTCGATTCGGACATCGCTGTTGCGGCCCCCCTGCTGGAAGCTGCGGATCGACTGTTCGACGATTGGAAAAACTGTGCTGGAGCCACCGATCTTCACCACATCCACCCGAGTATCCGGCCGGCTCTGGGCCCGGGAGTCGGAAGGCAGCAGTGCCGCCGGCGCGGCCATCAGCAGACCCGTCAGCAGCAGACGGGAGCCGCGGGAGAACAGGCGGATGCTGCCAGGGTTGGTCGCCATGGAAAAGGAGATGACAACCCAACTCTGGGGTGGGCCGGGGTCTGGATGGGTTAAGAGGAGGTTGTGGGGGGCGTTCGCCTGTCGCCGCGTTGGCGGTTCATCGCGGTCGGCCCCGTTGTGATAGCGATGCGTACGCTGTTGGCGATTGCTCACGCCGAGGCCGTGAATCACGCTGTTCGGGTCGCAAACGTGCCCATCTGCTGACAGTGAGCCTGGTCAGCGGGTCGGTGAGGGGATCATTGCGCAATCTTCTGTTACGAGGTTGTGATGGCTCGCTTCGGTCCCGACTCCAACCTTGCCGGCCGCACGCTCCAGCAGCTGCGCCAGTTGGCCCGATCGCTGCGGATTGCCGGTTACAGCAGGCTCAACGGCTCGGCTCTCAAGCAGGCGGTCGGCCTGATGAGTACTCGCGACGAGGCCACCCCCTTGGAGCTGCTGCAGAGCGATGCCCCGGACATCCGCGGCGACGCTTCACCGCTGCAGGCAGGGTCTTCCGTTGATGCCCATTCGACTGATGCCCCTTCGACCGGCGGGGAGACCTCTGATTCACGGTCCGCCGTCCCCCACCAGCACGATGGCTCAGGTTCAGGTTCCAGTGTCACGTTCATCCCGCGCGATCCGCAGTGGGCCTATGCGTTTTGGCAGATCAGTGCCCAAGACCGCTGCCGCGCTGAAGCAGCCGGGGCCGATCTGCTCTGCCTGCGTCTGGCCGATGTGACCGGTCTGCCCCCAGGTTCCGTTCACCCCCACACCCTTCAGGAGGTGGTGGTGGATGCCAGCGGCTGCGAATGGTTCCTGCCTGTGCCTGTATGCGATCGCGACTACCGAGTCGAGCTGGGGTACCGCCTTCCCGGTGGCGGCTGGTTCCCGCTGGCGCTCTCCTCGGTTGCACGCATCCCTGCCGATGGTCCCAGCACCGCGGTCGCCGATGTGTACGTGCCCTTCAGCCTCGATGGGCCCCTCGCCGAGGTGGTGCATCAGCGGCCTGCCGATGCGGTTGCCCACGAGCATCACTATCAGCGGGCGATGGGCGGCTCTGTCCGCCGTGTGGGTGGTGGTTCCGAGCTGATTCAGGATCAATCCGCAGAGTCCACCGGCCTGTTGAGTCTCAACGATTCCGGAGTCGGCGTCTGGGCCAGCGGACGCACGGAATCCGGCAGTGGCCTGCAGCGTCAGCGCTCCTTCTGGCTGGTCGCGGATGCTGAGCTGATTGTGTACGGCGCGACTGATCCGGCAGCCACGCTGTTCATCGGTGATCAGCAGGTGCCGCTGCAGGCCGACGGCAGTTTCCGGGTGCATGTGCACTTCCCCGATGGGCAGCAGCACTACCCGATCCGGGCCATCGCCGCCGATGGTGAGCAGGAGCGATCGATCCGCATGGAGTTCGAGCGATCCACTCCGATCGCCCGGGTCAACAGCCGCGACGCGGCGGTGATGGAGTGGTTCTGAGCGCTGCCGCTCCTGCCGGCAGGGCATCTCACAGTCCAATCGGGCTAGGGTTTCCGTCCTGTTCCAGCTGAGACCCTGAAGACAGGGCCGCCACCTGCTTGCTCCCTTTTCACTGGCTCACCAAAACCATCGCCTTCGGGCTGGGCATTTCTTTCAGCCCAATCAACATTGCCCTGGTGGCCGTGCTCCTGCTGGGCACCCGGCCATTGCAGCGCTGCTTCACCTTTCTGGCTGGCTGGATCCTGGCCAACAGTGGCGCGCTGGGGTTGGCTGTGGCCATCGGCGGCAGGCTCAGCGGGTCGTACCAGCTCGGCAGTCGCGGTCCGATCCTGATGGATCTCCTGGGCGCCGGCGCTCTGGTCGGTCTCGGATTGTTCCAGCTCACTCCGGCAGTGGCGATCGGGGAGGAGAACTGGGCCATGCAGCTGATGGCGCGCCTGCCGGAGCTGAAAGGGTCCTCCCTGCTGGCCCTTGGCGCCGGTTGCGCTCTGGTGAGTCCTGAAAATCTGGTGTTCTACGCCAAGGAGGGAGGCATGCTGCTGGCCGATCGCACCGGCCTGCAGGGCGATCTGGAAGTTGGTGCGGTGTTTGTGGCGTTCACGGCCTCACTGCTGCTGATTCCGCCACTGCTCTGGTTGGTGAGCGGTGAACGGCTGCGGGGGCCGCTCGTGGTTCTGAACGACTGGCTTGTGCACAGAGCCGAGTGGCTGGTCGGAGTGTTCGCCCTGCTGCTCGGGGTGTACATGGGTTGGGAGGGTTTGCACGGTCTGGTTGAGCTGGGGATGTCCTGAACCGATCCGCCTGATTGCCCAACGGTGCGAACCGCTACATCCGTTCAGACGTTCATCCCTAGCCTGATCTGCTGAGCTGGAGACGGGGCGATGGCTTGCCCAAAATGCGGCTGTCTGTTGCTGAGCCCGGACCGCTCCAGGCAACACCGCCTGCTGTGCGCCGATTGTGGTCATCCGACCGATGCCCATGGGCACCAGCGCAGCCTCGGGGAGCACTGGCGCGATCGGGCCACCATCGCTCTTCTGCTGGCGGTGGCGGGTTGCGTGGTGGGCCTTGCCTTTGCCTCGGATGACGCGGGCCGTCCGCTGCCGGCCTCCACCCAGGAGCTGCGCCCAGCTCCCACGATCTCGCCTGGGGATTGAGTGGTGCCTGTGATGCCGTGCCTTCTATCTGTTGGCCAGCCGCGCAGGCTCCAGCGCCCCATGGCAGAGGGCCGGACCGGGTCGAGCTGGCGTCAGCGGATCTGGCTGAGAAACTGACGGCTGCGCTCGTGCCGGGGGTTGGTGAAGAACTGCTCCGGCGGTGCCTCCTCGACCACTTCGCCGTCGGCCATCAGCACCACGCGGCTGGCTACCCGCCGGGCGAACCGCAGCTCGTGGGTCACCACCACCATCGTCATGCCGTCCCGCGCCAGTTCCTGCATCACCTCCAGCACCTCCTGCACCATCTCGGGATCCAGGGCGCTGGTGGGTTCGTCGAACAGCATGATGCGCGGCTCCATGCAGAGGGAGCGGGCGATCGCCACCCGTTGCTGCTGGCCGCCGGAGAGCTGACCGGGATACTTGTGGGCCTGCTCATGGATGCCCACCCGCTCCAGCAGATCAAGGGCCTGGCGTTCCACCTCGCGCCGCGGTCGCCGCCGCACCAGCACCGGCGCCAGGGTGAGATTCTGGAGCACCGTCAGGTGCGGGAACAGGTTGAACTGTTGAAACACCATGCCCACCTCGCGGCGGATGGCGTCGATGTTGCGAACGTCGTCGCTGAGGGCCATGCCATCCACGGTGATCGAGCCCTTCTGAAACGCTTCGAGGGCGTTGAAGGTGCGGATGAAGGTGCTCTTGCCGGAACCGGAGGGCCCCATGATCACCACCACCTCCCCCTGGTGCACGGTCAGATCCACACCCCGGAGGGCCTGGAAACCATTGGGGTACCACTTCTCGACCCCACGGGCTTCGATCATCACGGCGGCAGCCGAGGGAGTGGAGCTGGTCATGCCTGGGCGGGGGAGGAGAGGGGGTTGAGACGATGTTCCAGGGCGCGGCTGCCGAGGCCAAGGGCGGCGCAGCAGCACCAGAACAGCACGGCCAGCACCAGATACACCTCCCCGTTCTTGCCGAGAAATGCCGGGTTGGCCATCACAGTGCGGGCCGTGCCCAGCAGATCCAGCAGACCGATCAGCGACAGCAGGGTGGTGTCCTGCAGCAGTGAGATGAACTGTCCCACCGTGGCCGGCAGGGCCACTCGCAGGGCCTGGGGCAGCACCACGTGGATCAGGGCCAGGGGCATCGGCAGGCCGAGGGAGCGGGCGGCCTCCAGCTGCCCCGGCGGCAGGGCGGCCAGACCGGAGCGCACCGCCTCGGCCACGTAGGCGGCGGCAAAGAAGGTGAGCACCCAGGCGGCCCGCCAGACCCGATCTGGCGCCAGCCCTCCTGGCAGCAGGAAGCCGAGGATGTTCTGGCCAAGGAACAGCAGGGTGATCAGCGGTGCGCCGCGGATGAACTCGATGTAGAGCACCGAGGCCCCGCGCAGCAGTGGCAGCTCGCTGCGCCGCCCCAGGGCCAGCAGCACGCCCAGGGGAAAGCACAGCAGGATCGCAAAACTGGCTGTCAACAGCGTGAGCAACAGTCCGCCCCACTCGGAGGGGGGCACGCTGACCAGGCCCAGGCCGCCGCTGATCAGCACCATCCCCGCCAGATACAGCAGAGGCCAGATCAGGGGGATCCAACGCCGCAGGGCCGGGGGGATGGCCTGTCCCCAGCGCCCCGCAGCCCAACGGCTGGTGATCAGGGAGGCGGTGATCAGCCACCAGCGCAGCTGGACGGAGGCTTGCAGTTGCAGAGCCAGAGGGGCCACTACCGCCAGAGCGATCAGCAGCCCCACCGCCAGGCGGTCGTTGCGGGGCCAGGCGGGCCCCGGGTGCGGCAGGCGCCGCAGCAGTCCCCAGCTCAGGCCGCTCGCCAGGGCCAGCAAGCTGGTGAGCAGCCAAAGGCGCCACTGCTGGTCAACCGGATAGCGGCCGACTGCGAACAGGGTGCTGTTGGCCTGGATCACCGCCCACTGGGCCTGGAACAGCATCCAGCGCAGCACTGCCAGACCCACCGCCAGCAGAAAACCGATCAGCAGCAGGGAGATCAGCCCGTCGAGCGGTGAGGCGAAGAGCTCGCGGCGCAGCCGCTGCAGAGGGGAGGAACCAGGCGTGTTCATCAGCGTTCCCGGATCTGCACGAGCTGGTTGAGGCCGTTCATCAGCGCCGAGATCAGCAGGTCGATCACCAGGTAGGCCGCCAGCAGGATCAGCACCACCTCCACGGCGCGGCCGGTCTGATTGAGGGTGGTCTCGGCCACGGAATACAGATCGGTGTAGCCGCAGGCCACCGCCAGCGACGAGTTCTTGGCCAGGGAGATGTACTGGCTGTTGAGGCCGGGCACGATCACCCGCAGGGCCTGGGGCAGCACGATCCGCCGCAGGGTCTGCAGTGGCGAGAAGCCAAGGGAGCGAGCCGCTTCCCACTGGCCCTTGGAGACGGAGGCCACCCCGCCGCGCACCACCTCGGCGATGAAGGCGGCGGTGTAGGTCACCAGGCCTGTCAGCAGGGCCCCGAACTCCACCGTCAGACGCAGCGGCGCCTGCCATACACCGTTCACCAGCTCCGGCCGGATCAGAAACAGACCGGATTTGGCCAGCACCATGCCCGGCAGCTGGATCGCCTCGCGGCCGCCCGGCAGAGCCAGAAAGACCACGAAATACCAGAACACCAGCTGCAGCAGCAGGGGGATGTTGCGGATCAGCTCCACATACACCCGGGCCAGCCGCCTCAGCAGGCCGTTGCTGCTGAAGGAGGCCACCCCCACCAGGGTGCCGAGCACGGTGGCGCCTACCAGACCCGCCAGCACCACCCTGACGGTGTTGACCAGGCCCGCCGCCAGAGCCCGCCAGTAGGGCAGACCGGCGTTGAACGGCAGCAGGGTCTCCGAGACATCAAAGCCAGCCGGGTTGCCCAGCCAGCTCCAGCTCAGCAGCAGGCCGGCGCTGGTGAGGTTGCGCACCAGATTGCCCACCAGGAATGCCACCAGCACCAGCAGCGCCAGGCCAGCCACCCCCTGCACCAGCCAGGGGATCAGCCGGCGGTTGCGCCACCAGGGGATGACCCCGGCAGCGGCCGGGTTGATCGCACCCTGACCCATCAACGGAACGGCGGTGCGTAGATCAGTCCGCCCTGGGTCCACTGGCGGTTGAGGCCCCGCTCCAGCTTGAGCTTGGAGCCCTGGCCCACGTTGCGCTCAAAGATCTCGCCGTAGTTGCCCACGGCCTTCACCGCCTGCACCACGAAGTCGGCGGGCAGGCCAAGCTGCTTGCCGAATTCACCCTCCACGCCGAGAAAGCGGCGCAGGTCGGCCTGGTTGGCGTTGGCCGTGGCTTCGGCCAGCTTGACGTCGATGTTGGCCTGGGTGATGCCGAGCTCTTCCGCCTGCATCAGGCCGAAGATTGTCCAGCGCACCGCGTCAGCCCAGCCGGGATCACCGTTCACGGTGGCGGGGGTGAGCGGTTCCTTGCTCAGCACCTCGGGCAGCAGCACATGGGCTGCCGGATCGGGGAAGCTGGTGCGCTTGGCCGCCAGCTGGGAGCGGTCGCTGGTGACCGCCACGCAGCGGCCCTGCAGGTAGGCGGCGTAGGTCTGGTCGCCGGTCTGGAACTTCAGCGGCGTGTACGGGGCCTTGATCTCCCGCATCCGGTCGGCCAGGTTCAGCTCGGTGGTGGTGCCGCTCTCCACACAGATCGGCTTGCCGGCCAGGCCCCTGAGGCTGGTGATACCGCTGGCTTTCGGTGCCATCACCCCCTGGCCGTCGAAGAACACGGTGGGTGCAAAGCTGAGGCCGTTGCCGCCGGAGGCATCCCGGCTGAGGGTGAGGGTGGTGTTGCGCGAGAGCAGGTCGATCTCGCCGCTGGCCAGGGCAGCGAAGCGCTCGCTGGAATTGAGGTCGCGGAAATCCACCTTGGTCGGATCCCCAAGCGCGGCCGCCGCCACCGCCTTGCAGATGTCCACATCCAGGCCGCTGTAGCTGCCGTCGGGATTGACGAAGCTGAAGCCCGGCAATTTGCCGTCGACTCCGCAGATCAGCGTGCCTCGGCCCTTGATACCCGCCAGCTTGAGGCTCTGGATGCCGCCGCCGTCCGGAGCGCAACCCACCAGCGGTGTTGCAAGCAAGGCGAGCGCCCAGGCTGCTGTTCGGAACGCGCGTTTCATGGTCTGCTCGGGCAGGCGCTGATTGTTGCACCATCGACCCGCTCCCACTGTTGATCCCGACCCCTCCGACTCAGGGGTTGCAACGATCGCAGTGGCCTGGATCGGCGTGCGCAAGACCATCCCGTCGCCCCTGCTCGGCCTGGTATCCGCAGGCGGCGCAGCCCATCACCTCCACGGCGGTGAGGCGGGTCGGTGTGCCACACCAGTGGCAGGGCAGCCCAGGCCGGGTTTCCACCAGCCCCCAGCCTGGGCTGGCGCAGTGCGGGCAGGGGGATCGCAGCCGTCGTGCCAGCGCGCAGCCCAGGCGCCGGATCGATCGCATCCGGGTTGGGTTGTGGTGGGCTCGCATGTCGCTCTCCAGCAGCACGGTGCCAAGGGGATCGGCGCTTCGGCAGCGCTGCAGCGCCGCATTCAACTCGGCCCTGCCGGCCAGCCCCTTGCAGAGGGGCAAGCTGGGGTCTGCCGGTGTCCAGGCTGCGGGTCGGGCGATCACTGCATGGCTGGGGAAGCCCATCGCGGCAAGCCAGGCCGTGGGGTCCTCCCCCACCTCCAGGCGCAGCTGACTGAAATTGGTGCGCCGCTCCAGCCGCCGTTCGATCACCTCCAGCTGCCGCTCCCGGTCGACGAACACCAGCAGTTCCTCCCCGACCGGCAGCAGCGGCACGGCCGGATGGGGGCCGAAACTCGCCTCGCTGGCCAAGCCGAAGCTGAGGCTGCTGTGCTCCAGCCCGAGCCAGGCCTTGCGCCGACAGGTGGCGATGCCGTCCTGGGACCGCTCCACCTCGCCGCTGAAGGTTCCGAGTCTGTCGGTGTCACAGGAGCTCACCAGCAGAGATGCGCCGAGTCCGACCTGCAGGGGCCTGGCCAGCGCCCGCTCCTTGCCGTGGCGGCTGGTGAGACAGATGCGCCGGCCGGCGTAGGGCAGAAATGGGGTCATCCCTGGCTCAGTGCTCGCCTGCTTTCCATGGCCTCCTCAGGCTGGCGATTGAGCCGCTTCCGGCTCTTCGGCCGGGATCACCAGCCGCAGCAGCACCGGGGCCAGGAAAGTGGTGCCGATCACCATCAGCAGAATCGCCGCTTCCAGGGCCGGGGTCAGGATGCCGGCCTGGGTGCCCAGCCCGAGAAAAATCAGGCCCACCTCCCCGCGGGGCATCATCCCCAGCCCCACCACCAGCCGGTTGGTGGGTTCCTTGCTGAGGTAGCTCCAGCCGGCGGCCACCTTGCCCGCAATCGCCACCGCCAGCAGGAAGCCCGCCACCAGCAGCCCTTCGCGGTTGGCCGGGTCGAACGGGTTGAGCACCGAGAGATCCATGCCCGTGCCGATCAACACGAAGAACACGGTCGCGAAGAGGGCCACCAGAGGTTTCACGGCGGTGTCGATGGCGTGGGAGTGCTTGGAAGCGCTGAGAATCAGGCCCGCGGCGAACGCCCCCAGTGCCGCCTCCAGGCCGATGGCCTGGGCGGCAAAGCAGCAGAGGGTGAGCACCACGAAGCTGGCCACGGTCACATCGCCCGGGGCCTTGAGCTGGTCCACCACCCAGTCGAAGGCGGGCGCGGCCTTGCGGCTGAGCACCAGAGCCACTGCCACAAAGGCCACGGCCGCCAGACACAGCTTGACCAGCGGTCCGACGCTGAAGGCACCGCCGCCCACCACGGCCACCACCACCGCCAGAATCACGATGCCGAGGATGTCGTCGAGCACGGCGGCGCCGATCACGATCTGCCCCTCACGGCGCTTCAGCCACCTGAGCTCGCCGAACACGCTGGCAGTGATGCCGATCGAGGTGGCTGTCATGGCCGCTCCGGCGAACACAGCCGGAATCAGCGGCACATGAAAGATGGCGATCAGGCCTGCGGTGCCGGCGGCGAAGGGCAGCACCACGCCGGCCACGGCCACGGTGGTGGCTTGCGCGCCCACCGCCACCAGCTCGTCGAGCTCACTCTCCAGACCTGTCAGAAACAGCAGGGCGAACAGTCCCAGCTGGGAGACGGCCTGCAGGCTGGGAAAGGTTTCGTCGTAGATCGCGCGCACCGTTTCCGGCGTGAGATCCGCGAGGGAGGCCAGCAGCCCGGCGGCCCCAGCACCCAGTTGCGCCTGAGCCTGCGGCGGCACGATCAGATGCAGACCGGAAGCACCGATCAGCACCCCGGCGATCAGTTCACCGAGAATCGTGGGCAGCTGCAGCCGCACCAACAGTTCGGCGATGGCGCGGGCCACCACAAAGATCACCAGGAAGCGCCCCACTTCGATCAGGGTTTCTGCCACCTCAAGCTGGTGGGAGCTCACCTCCAGGAGCAACGACACGGGATGAACCATCAGACCTCGATCGGGTCCGGGGGATATAGGCAGGGGGGGCTGCCGGTTGGGGCGCTGCAGCGGCGCTGCTCAGGACTCTCCCGCTCCGGACTCCCTCTCTGCCTGCAGTCCTCGCTGAGCCAGCTCTCGCTCAAAGCTGCGCGCCAGCTGGGCTTCGGGGCTGTGGCGGGCCACCTGGGCGAGCAGCAGCAGCGTGCGCAGGCCCAGCCAGCCCAGGGCGATCAGCAGCAGAACGGTCATGGTGGTTCGAGCGGCAGTGGCAGAAGGCTGGGCCGATGCGCCACTGGCTGGGGCGGGCGCCCGATCCGGCTCCGACCCAGTTCCCAGGCAACGGACCTAGGGTTCCGCGCCAACATTCGCCTGTCGTGATGACCACCTCTTCGGCGCCGCCCCGACCCCCGGGTCTGCGGGTGCTGAATCACATCAGCACCAGCAATATCAAAGGAGATCTGTTCGGCGGGGTCACGGCCGCGATCGTGGCCCTGCCCCTGGCCCTGGCCTTCGGTGTCGCCTCCGGCGCCGGCGCCGCCGCCGGCCTCTGGGGCGCTGTGCTGGTGGGGCTGTTCGCCGCCCTCTTCGGTGGCACCCCCACCCTGATCTCGGAGCCCACCGGCCCGATGACGGTGGTGATGACCGCGGTGATCGCCAGCCTCACGGCCAGCGATCCCGAGAACGGCCTGGCGATGGCCTTCACCGTGGTGATGCTCGCCGGTGTGTTCCAGATGGTCTTCGGACTGCTGAAACTGGGCCGCTACATCACCCAGATGCCCTACACGGTGATCTCGGGCTTCATGAGCGGGATCGGCTTCATCCTGATCATCCTCCAGCTCGGTCCCTTCCTCGGTCAGGCCATTCCGAAAGGTGGGGTGATGGGCACTCTCACGACTCTGCCGCAGCTGCTGCAGAACGCCCGGCCCACCGAGGTGCTGCTGGCGCTGATCACCCTGGCGATCCTCTGGCTCACGCCCGCCAAGCTGAAAAAGGTGGCGCCACCTCAGCTGATTGCCCTGGTGGTGGGCACGGTGCTGTCCCTCACCCTGTTGAGCGGCAGCGGTGGTGAGGCTGGCGAGGGCATCCGCCGCATCGGCGAGATCGCTTCCGGCTTTCCCCAGCTGCGGCTGCCCTATGTCGAGTTCAGCAAGCTCACCAAGATGCTGGTGGATGCGGCCGTGCTGGGCATGCTCGGTTGCATCGATGCCCTGCTCACGGCCGTCATCGCCGACAGCATCACCCGCACCGAGCACGATTCCAACAAGGAGTTGATCGGCCAGGGCCTGGGCAACCTGGTGTCGGGCCTGTTCGGTGGTATCGCCGGTGCCGGCGCCACCATGGGCACGGTGGTGAACATCCAGGCCGGCGGCCGCAGCGCCCTGTCAGGGATCAGCCGCGCCGTGATCCTGATGGTGGTGATCCTGGCCTTCACCGGTGTGGCGGCCCAGATCCCCCAGGCCGTGCTCGCCGGTATCGCCCTCAAGGTGGGTGTCGACATTGTCGACTGGGGCTTCATCAAGCGAGCCCACCGGATCTCGATCAGCGGTGCGCTGATCATGTATCTGGTGATCGCCCTCACCGTGCTGGTCGACCTGATCGCCGCTGTGGGAATCGGCGTGTTCATCGCCAATATCCTCACGATCGACAAGATGAGCGCCCTGCAGAGCAAGAGCGTGAAGTCGGTGAGTACCGGTGACGGTGATCTGATGATTCCCGACGAGGAGAAGGCGTTGCTGGATCAGGGCAGGGGCCAGGTGCTGCTCTTCCAGTTGAACGGCGCCATGATCTTCGGTGTGGCCAAGGCCATCGCCCGCGAACACAATGCCATCCGCGATTGCAAGGCGGTGATCTTTGACCTCACGGAGGTCTCTCACCTCGGCGTCACAGCGGCACTGGCGGTGGAGAATGCGGTTGAGGAAGCGATTGAGAAGGGACGCCAGGTGTATGTGGTGGGGGCGGTCGACACGACCCAGCGCCGGCTGGAGAAACTCGGCCTGTACAGCAAGCTGCCGCCCGAACGCACCACATTGAGCCGGCACCAGGCCCTGCAGCAGGCCGTGGCCGCCCTGACCTGATCGGTTCAGG
>CAMDLO010000066.1 GCA_945901765.1 Cyanobium sp. NIES-981
CCCACCGCCTGCCAGCATCCGGGTCCAGATCGCGCGCTGCCAGATGGCGATCAATGGCTGATTCCGCAGCACCTTCCGATGATCCCGACAGGGGAGATCCACGTGAATGAAAGCGGGGTGGAACCAGCAGGCCCTGGCGAGCGGCAGGCGGCGGCGCCAGCGGCTGCGGCACGCCGATCTGGGGAGCAGCCAGGCCTGCGCCACAGCAGGCCGTCATCGTGTCGTGCAGATCCGTGATCAGTTGCCGCAACGGAGGATCGCCCAGATCAGCCACCGACCTGGCCCGCTGTCGCAGACGGGGATCACCGAGACGAATCACCGGACGAACGGCCATCAACCGAGCGTGAGCCCTGAAGGCGCCCAAACAACATCAACAACCAAATTCTCTCTCCTCTCAAGCGAAGATTCGACAGCGACCGGCGCAAGGACACTGCCCATCAGGGTGATTGGCCTGCGCTGGCGACTGCGGAAGCTTGAAATACAGTCTGAATGACTGCCCTGCCCAGCGCACACCCAGTTTCAACACGGGAGAAACCCCCTCAATCACAAGCCAACAAGAATTCGCCGATTTGCGCTTTCAATGCTTGACTTCCATCGCCGAAGGATCCGTCACGATCATCAACACACGCCATGGCATGAACTCTGGCGCCAGCCTCTTGCGGCTCTGATCCGCATGCCCTGGGCCCTGTTCTTCCTGGCCATGGTGATGATCTATCTGACCGTGGTTCTGATGTTCACGGCACTGCTGAGCTTTGATCAGCAGCATCTGCTTGGAGATGCGCCCATGGGTGTTGCCAAAACCTTCGCATTCGCGGTTGAGGGCTTCTTCGCCAATGGATTCAATGGCATCCGCCCCGACTCCCCCTACACCTATGTGGTGGGACTGCTGGATCTGATCGCTGGCCTGATCACCCTGTCCACGCTGACAGCAGTGGTGTTCGCCAGGCTCAGCAGCAATGAGATGCCGTTGGTGTTCAGCCGGCATCTCTGCTTGAGCTCATTGGAAGGGGGGCATTTATTTTGCCGGTTTGTCACCAGCGATCGCAGCCAGTGGCTGAATGTGAACTACAGCCTCTCCCTGATCTACGACGATGAACCAGAGCCTGGTCTCTGGCAGCGGCGGATCACATCCCTGGATCTTCTCAATGCAGGAACGCCCCAGCTGAGCCAGACCGCCACGCTCACGCACCGCCTCACCGAAAGCAGTCCGATCGCTCAACTGGGCCTTGATGAATTGAACCGACGCAATGCGGTGATTATGCCGCTGATCGAAGGGATTGATGAGAGCACTGGCATCAGTCTCTTGCAAACCCATCTGTACAAAACCAGAGACATCCAGCTGGGGCGTCGTTTCGCCGACCTTGTGAGCACCGATCAATCGGGTCAGCGCAGGATCAATCTCCGCAGACTCGACGATCTTCTCTAGCAAGGCAGCCCCACACCCTCCAACCGTCCAGGAGCTGCAAGTTGCGTCGAGGCGGGCGTCGGTGTGATAGCTGAATCCTCGCCACCGGCACTGTTGCCACCTTTGCGGGTCTGACGGTGCTGGAGTCCCACACCCCATCCACTGCCAGTTCAAAGGGGGCAGGGCAGGCTGCTCTGGTGCAGACCGGTCCGGTGCTGGGTTGGGTGGCCAGTGGCCCTGGCAAGGACAGCGACGGTTTGTGGCGCGGCGCAAACACCCTGAGAGCGCTGAGATCACTGCCTTTGAACCATGCCCCGTGGATGGTGGCACTCTTCCCGCCTTCCTCGCGGGCCAGTTCCTGACAGTTGAACTGTCGATCCCTGGCCAGAGCAAGCCGGTGCTGATGGCATGGGAATCAGCCCCATGCTGGCGATGGCGACAACGGCTGTGGAGACGGGGCCGCAACGACGGTTCTGGTTTGTGCATGGCTGCCGCAACAGCACGTACCACGCTTTTCCAGACGCGGGTGCGGAAGGGCCAGGTTGCTGACCTGACGGAGCCCACTGCAGAGGTGCGGCCCGGTTCGGCGCTGATCTGCATTGCTCGACCCGCCAGTGCAACACGTGAACTGGATCAGTGACAATCAATGCCACTCACGTTGACCGGATCCAGGCCCCCGACAAACCTGAGGCAAGGTTTCCCATCAACGCCCCATGCAAGCCGCTGATTGGTTGACCATTCTCCACCCCGCACTGGCGGTGGTGCTGATCTACCCACTGATCGGGATGGTGGTGCGCCTCGGTGTCTTGGCACGCCATCGCCGACTCGGCGATCGCAAAATTGCAGCCACAAGCGGAAGCGAGCACTCGGATCTGGGCCGTTGGCTCTCGGCTGGGGTGGTGATCCTCGTGCTGATTGCACTGATCACAGCCATCGTCACGAACCAACCACTGAACCAGCTCGCTGGTGGGTTGAACCGGGGGCTGCTGCTGCTGCTGGTGGTGGTGGGCACAAGCATCTCCTTGATTGCGTTGTGGCACGCAACCAGCAAGGCCCTGCGGCTGCTGTTCGTCCTGCTCACCTGGCTGGGCGTGATCAGCCTCGGTGCGCAGCCTGAGGTGTGGAGGCTGAGCGACAACCCCCTGGATCCCAAATTCTGGCAGTCTCACTATTGGGCAGGGGTTGCGGTGACCGGCCTGATGCTGTTTTCGCTGGGAGCAAGGCCAGAGATTCTGCGCCAGCTGCGCTGGCGCAGAATTCACGTTGCCGCAAACGTGCTGGCAGCTGTGCTGTTCACAATCCAGGGCATCACCGGCACTCGCGATCTACTGGAGATCCCACTGGGCTGGCAAAAGCCCACGCTTTACAAATGCGACTGGACCGCCAGAGTCTGCCCGCCGCTTGCCAACAAAACAGCACCTTGAACCGGGACTCTCGCTTGCTGGCAGCAAGCATGATTTCACAATCGGCCCATCACAGGGCTTGGATCCAGGCAGCCGCGAGGGCTCGGGCAACAAGGAATCAGGCGATGCGGAAGCAAACAGAAGCGAGCTCATAAACATTTTCACACCTAGCCAAAAAAAGCCCATTTACTGACATCTCCGCACCATGTTCAAGTCAACTGTGATCTGTGCATTGAGCCTCGGAGCAATCGCCTCCATGCCGAGTGTGGGCGCCGTTACGCCAGCGATGCAACAGCTGATCACCGCTGCCCAGGGCAAAGCGATTGCCTTCCAGAAAGCTGAAGCACCAGTGACCGGCAGCTTCACCATCAAGCAGCAGAATGGCAAAACACTGCTGGTGTTCAGCAAGGACTTCGCCACCAATCCCCAGGCACCTGATCTCCAGGTGGTGCTGATGCAGTCGAACACCCCTCTGGTGGGACTGAAACCTCCCAGTTATCCTCTGCCGGTGGGTCGTTTCACCCTGGTGGCTCCGTTGAAGAGTGCCAAAGGGCCGCAGACCTACACCCTGCCGGCGGGTGTTGACGTGAAAACCTTCGGGTCGCTGCTGATCTGGTGCCGAATGGCCAACGCCACCCTGGCTTGGGCTCCCCTGAAGTGAGCAGCGTGGGGGCCTGCCGGGCCCCGCCCTCAACAAGGAGCCGACATGACCATCCGCGCAACCAAGGCCATAAGAGGAGACAGCTCGGAAAGCGCCGTGCCGGATTCCATGCCAGACCCTGCAGCTGCAGCGATCAGACGCCCGGAACTGGTGTGGCTCTCGGAAGTGCTGGGCCAGACCATCACCGCCATGGAGAGTCTGGAAATCGGCGCAAGCCGTGGATTTCTATCGACGACCTGGCGTGTGCAGCTGCAGACCGATCCAGCGTCAGCTCTGCCGAGCAGCCTGGTGCTCAAAAGCGAAAGCTCTCAACCATTGTTTCAAGCCATCGCACGAAAGCGAAACGCATTCGCACGCGAGATCGCCTTCTATCAAACCATAGCTCCAGCGATCAAGGCCCCAGTTCCGCGCATCTATGCGATGGGCAACGCCGATGATTGCTGGCTGCTGATGGAAGACCTGATCGATCATCGCGCTGGCGATCAGGTGCGAGGACTATCCCAAGATGAAGTGAGGGCTGTGGTTCGCGCCATGGCATCGATCCATGCTCAATTCTGGCTGAGTTCAGAGCTGACAAACTACAGCTGGCTTCCAGCCAATCTGTATTGGTTTTCAGAGGTAGATCACAGCTTGCTGACCCCATTCCTGCATGACTACAGTCGCCGCATCGGAGAGCGGGTATCAACAGTGATGGCGGAGTGCTTGGCCCAGCTTGCCGAGATTGACGCCGCGATCGCCTGCAGGCCTTTCACGCTTGTCCATGGAGATCTACGGGCAGATAATGTGATGTTCATCGGCGAGGATCACAATCCTCGCCCCACCATTCTTGACTGGCAGAGTGCCAGTTCCAGCCTGGGTGCACTGGATCTGGCCTATCTTCTGGGCGGCAGCGAGCCACTAGCAGAGCGTAGCGGACACCTTGAGGAGCTCCTCTATCTCTGGCATGGCGATCTTCAAGCCAATGGGGTGGCTGATTATTCCCTGAGCGAAGCTCGCAGGGATCTTCAACTGGGAGCTCTGCGATGCCTGGCGGTCGCTCTTCGACTTTACGCAACCCTGTACGACCCAGATACAACGGTGCGCGGGGCGCTATTTCACGATGAAGCCATTCTACGCCACTGCGCGGTTGTGGATGAACTCCGGGCCTGGGAGGCCCTGCCGCAGCCGATTGCAGCATGAGGGCACCAGGCATTACCGTGCCTAAACGTGTTGCCCCGCATCGTTAAGGGCAATGCCGCCAGAAGTTCGGCCCATGCAGGGCAAGCTTTGGCCATGAATACCCGAAGCTTCGGCCATGAATTCCCGCACCTCCAACATTCAACCTGACAGCCGTGGACCCCAGCAATCCGATTAATCAACTGTTTTCTTCCCGCAAAGATACATCCTCATTGCGCAGATCACTCCTGCAAAGAACTCAGCTCCTCATCACCCTCCTGGCTATCTTTACCGGCTTTCAGGGCGATCTTCAGGCCAAGCCAAGACAGGTTCTGCTGATGCGGCACGGACACAAAGATATCACCGATCCAAGCTACAATTTATCACCACTCGGCTTCCAGCGAGCCTTGGCACTCGCCAGCATGCTTCCAGCCTGCTTTGGCATGCCAACACACATTGAGGTCTATTTTCTAGATGCTGACTCGGGAAAGAATGGGCGCAGTTACCAGACTGCAGTGCCCCTTGCTGTCGCGAGCCGAATCAATATCCGCATCAATCGGAGTTCCATGGCCGACTCGAAACAGGTAGGCGAGACTTTTCTCAACAGCGCTGCGTATGAAAACAGTGGCCTGGTTGTTTTCTGGGAACATCGCCATCTGCCGCAACTCGCCCAGGGACTGGGCTGGCCATCCATGCCGCCCATTGCCGACGACGATTATGATCTGATCTATCAACTTACATACCCATCTCAGTCTGCGGCACCAACAGTCAGGCAATGGCGTCAATCTGAAATTCTGGCTGGCAAACAGCCTTGCACGGCTGAGCGACCCATTGTCTTTCCCCGCAGCCTTCAGCGGTGAAACGGGCTGTGGGCCAACCGAAGTGACGCACAACAATCACCCTGTCAGGTCCAAGGGCCCATGCAATCAACCGTTCAAAACCAACCATGGGATGTGCTTGGCCACTGGGTCGAGCCCAGTGATCGTCGCTGTCCCCTGGGCATCCTGAAAGAACAGGAGAGAACGCGAATCCCCTGGCTGCTGCCGATTCGCCATGAGCGTATGGGAGCCGGTGTGTTTGAGTTTTTCAGGGGTGGGGCGGCCTTTATGGCCTCCGATCTCGACTACGGAGCACACTCTGGCGTGGTGGTCCAACTGTGTGGCGATGCGCACCTGCTCAACTTCGGCTTCTATGCCTCACCTGAGCGCACCCTGCTGTTTGACATCGTCGATTTTGATGAAACCTACCCAGGTCCCTTTGAGTGGGATCTGAAGCGCCTGCTCACCAGTCTGGTACTGGTGCTTCAAGACCGTGGCGTGGCACAGGAACATTGCGAACAGGCGGCCATCGCCGTGGCGCGGCACTACCGATCAACGATCGAGTGGCTGGCGGGCCTGCCACTGATGCAGATGTGGGGAGCTCGCATCAACTTGGAGAAGGTGCTGAAGGGGTCAGGATCACGCAGCTTCCGCAGGCATCTGCGCGACGTCACGGCTGCCGCCCGCGAACGCGACACATTGCACGCCGCAGAACGCCTGTGTCATCGCAATTCTGAAGGCCGCTTGCTGTTCAAGCATCAGCCACCGATCCTCCAGCGCTTTGATGCCCTCCCGAAGGAGATGCGCGGCTCTCTGAGCGCTGATCAATGGAGCCGCGACATGATGGAGTCTTACCAGGCAAGTACCCCCTCCCATATTCAGCAGTTACTGGGCTATTTCCAGTGGAGCGATTGGGCGCTGAAGGCGG
Source organism: Cyanobium sp. NIES-981 (assembly GCA_945901765.1). Lineage (GTDB taxonomy): Bacteria > Cyanobacteriota > Cyanobacteriia > PCC-6307 > Cyanobiaceae > NIES-981. The sequence continues at coordinate 6,371 of CAMDLO010000066.1, forward strand.
TTGGTGTGGCGTCTGTGGGCACCCGCTGCTCGATCGGACTCTGGGTCGGTCCCCACGACGAGGATGTGTTGATCCTGCAATGCAAGCAGGCCTTGCCCTCGGTGCTGCAACCCACAGACAGTCCGGGGGCCTGGGAGCATCAGGGTCAGCGCGTCGTGGAGGGTCAGCGGTTGATGCAGACCCACAGTGATCCGTTTCTGGGCTGGGCCACCAGTCCCAAGGGGGATGATCTGATCTGGCGGCATTTTCGTGACTGGAAAGGATCGGTGAAGTTGGCAGCCCTCGGACGCAGGGGCATCACCGACTACGGCCGCCTGTGCGCCTGGGTGCTGGCCAAGGCCCATGCCCGGTCCAGCAAAGCCACGCCGATCGCTGCCTGGATCGGTGCTGACCCCGGCTTCGAGCAGGCCATGGCCACATTTGCGCTCCGCTACAGCGAAACGGTCGTCAGGGATTTCAGGCGTTTCTCCAGGGAATGGCTGACACCACCGACCTAACCGCATACAGGACACCGCTCCTCCAAACCTGCCAGCACCCGAACACGGGGTTGAGTCGGCCGCCGGAAAGCGGAACCCCTGCAGATCAGGGGAGGCCGCCCACCAACGGCCACCAGGCATCGGCCGCCGCCAGTTCGGCATCATCCCGGCCGGCACAGCGACGCACCTCGGCGGCCTGGCTGTCGATCAGGCTGGTGTGCAGCTCTTCGCCGAAGGCCTGACGCAGCAAGGCACTGGCGGCAAACGCGGCCGAGGCCTCCGCCAGGCTGGCGGGCAACCGCAGCGCTGCACCGGCCGGCAGCTGGGCGGGATCGCCGCTCACCGGTAGCGGCAGAGGCCGGGCCTCGTCCAGCCCCGCCAGCGCCACCGCCTGCACGGCCGCCAGCACCAGGTAGGGATTAGCCGCCAGGTCCACCACCTTGAGCTCCAGGTGGGCAGCAGCACCATCCCCGAGCGCGGGGACGAGGCGCAGGGCCGCCTCCCGGTTTTCAATGCCCCACACCTGGAACGGCGCCGACCACGACCCGGGCGCCAGCCGCCGGTAGGACATCGTCAGGGGACAGGCCAGGGCCAGCAGGGCCGGCAGCTCCGCCAGCAGGGCCGCCAGCACGGCAGCCCCGGGGTCACTGAGGCCCCCGGGGCCGTCGCCCCCCTGCAGCAGCGGCAGGCCATCGCGTTGCAGGCTCAGGTGCAGATGGCCCCCGTTGCCGACCCGCTCCAGGCTGGGTTTCGGGCTGAAACTGCAGCGCCAGCCAAAGCGGCGCGTCAGCCGCTGAATCACCAGCCGGGCGTGCACCAACCGGTCGGCCGCCTCCAGGGGCGTGCCCGGCGCCAGCGACAACTCGAACTGTCCGGCCCCGTATTCCGGGTGGAACTGGAGCCAGGGAATGCCAGCGGCCTCCAGGGCATCGAGCAGGGCCGTGGCGTAATCCAGGCCCTCCACCAGCCGATCGGCGCCATAGGGTCCGCCGGGCAGGGCCGGCTGGGGGGCGCCCTCGGCGTCGGCAGTGGCCACCAGCCACTCCAACTCGAAGCCGGCCCGCAGCTCCACGCCGGCCTGCTGCAGCTGCTCCTGCTGGCGGCGGCAGCCATGGCGCTGATCTCCCACGTAGGGCTCGCCGGAGCGCTCAAAGCGCTCCCCCGGCGCCCAGGCCCAGCCACTGCCCAGCTCCAGCAGGGCCAGGGCAGCGGGGTCGGCCCGCAGGCGCAGGTCGCCATCGGGGCGGGCCAGGCCATGGGCCGGATCAATGGCGCCGTCGGCGCGGAAGGCATCCGACACGGGGGAGAAACCCACCCCCACGGCCACCGCCGCGTCAAAAGCCGATAGCGGCACCACCTTCACCAATGGGGCACCGGCATGGTTCACCCAGGTGATCGCCACCCAGCGGATGCCCTGATCGGCGAAGGCGGCAACCGGCGCAGACAGGGGCTTGGACACGGGCAGACCGCGGCACTGCGGCCATGATTGCCCCGTTCGGCCCTCTCCGCATGGAGAGGGCCTGCATGAAAGAGGACTCGCTCCCCGACTGGTGGCAGCCGAGCGCCATGGCCCTGCACCCAGATCCCTGGTACCGCCCTGGAAGCCACAGTGGAGGCCGCCGTGGCGTCTGCGGAATGATGGAGCTGGTTCAAACGCTGCTGGCGAGGCGGCAGGCGCTGCTGCTGGTGCTGAGCGCCGCGGCGATCGTGGTGCCCCCCTCCTCAGCCTCAGGACTGCGGTTGCCCTATTTCATCCTGTGCGGCCTGGCGCTGATCCCCCTGGCCCAGCTCACCGCTGAACTGGTCGATCACCTGGTGCAACGGGTCGGCGAGCGGCTGGGCGGGCTGCTGAATGTGACCCTGGGCAACCTGCTCGAGCTGGTGATCGCCCTGACGGCCCTGCGCAGCGGCCTCTACGAGCTGGTGGTGGTGAGCATCGCCGGAGCCGTGATCACCAACAGCCTGCTGGTGTTGGGCGTCAGCACCATGTTGGCGGGGCGGCGGGCCCTGACGATCGACCTGAACCAGCACAGCCGAGGGCTGAGCACCCGCCAGCTGTTGATCAGCGTGATTCTGATGGCGGTGCCATCGGTGTTCTTCTGGAATTCGATGGATCCAATCAGTGAGGGAGGAGAAACGTTCGATCTCTTTGCCCTGTACTCCCTGATCGTGGCCGTGGTGGTGATGGCGGCCTATCTGCTCTCGTACATCTACCAACTCGGTACGCATCGGCACCTGTTCCTGAGCCCAACCGAGCCAACGAACAGCCACCCTGGCCCCGCCATCAGAGCATCGGTGCCGTCGATCGCGCTGGCCCTGGCCCTGGTGGCGCTGGCCATTGCCGGGGTCTCCGAGCATCTGGTGAGCGGCCTGGAGGAGCTGGTGATGGGGAGCTCGGTCACCCCGTTATTTGTGGGCATGCTGCTGCTGCCCCTGTTTTCAGCCATTCCGGAAGCACTGGTGGCCTTCCGCGCCGCCAGCCAGGGGCGCATGGCCCTGGCGATGGCCAGCACCGTGGAATCGAGCGTGCAGCTGCTGCTGTTCGTGCTGCCTGCCCTGGTGCTGGCCGCCCCCCTGATGGGCCGGTTTCTGCATCTCACCTTTCCGCCCCAGGCCCTGGCCTGCCTTGGGGTCACCGCCTTCGCCGTGCACTGGCTCACCGAAGGCAACAGCCTCACCTGGTATCAGGGGCTGTTGCTGCTGAGCATCTATACGGCTCTGTTCACAGGGGCCCTGTTGCTGAGGCCTGGCATGTAGGGGCTTCGGTGCTGGATCACATCGCACCGGAGTCCAGCCACACCACCTTCCCAGCCGCGCTGCCGCCATGATCGCCTCGGCGATTTGCCGGGTCCCGAACACCCGGCCACCGGTTGCAGGCCACAGGGTCAGATCCAGAGCGTCAGATCCTCAGCGTCAGATTTAGAGCGTCAGATCGGGATGCTGCTGGCCCTGGTCGCTCCAGATTGGAGTCATTTGGCACCAATAGACAAGAATCCACAGCCAGGCCATTTCAAACCCATCAGAGCTTGAGCAAAGCAAGAAAAAGTTCATAGGCATAATCAATTGCCAGATTGAGCCCATAAGCCGACATACCTGTCACCAACGCTTCAGCCCAGGGGCCACCAAAATGACCAGGATGAACGCAGCGATCTACACTTGATACCACGAGTGATGTAACAATAAAGGCTCGCCACCGACCATGCATGAGAGGGGATAGTCTCGGCACTTGAAGGATGATTTGCAAGATCGTCGCAGCACCAAGACCTGTTTTCGTTGCTGTGCTCCAGTGAGCGAGGCTTGCAAGGCTCAAATTTCCCTGGGTCATCCAAAACACGCAAGCAAAGAAAGAGTTCGTGAACAGCTGCAAAAAGGAGCCGGCTGTATCGGCTAAATGCGCAAAAAGTGCATTCTGGCGAAGATCAACCTGCCGACCTTGCACAAGTCGCGCTGTGAACTGGCGCTCAAGAAGCCTGAGGCCAAAGATCACAGTAATGCTCATGATCAGTGCACCGGCAAGAGGCTTGCCGAGCAGGATGAGGATCGAGCCAACCGCGACAGGAATGACAACCGTCTTCATGTTCGCCCCCTATAAAGAGGGAAGTTCTTCAAGGAAACCACTCTAAAACTGCTCTGTTTCGGGCCTCTGGCATCGGGCATGACCGTCATGGACTTCAGGGTGATCATCCACGCCCGGGTCCGGCCGTTCCAGAGGCCTGGAGGAGCTGATGCTGGGGAGCTGGCTCACCCCGCTGTTTGTGGGCATGCTGTTGCTCAGGCAGGTCATGTGAGCCTTGCGCTGCCAGGTCAAAGAGCGCCGGAATCCAGCCGCACCACCTCTCCAAGCTGGCCGGCCGTGATCAGCGCCTCGGCGATTCGCAGGGACTCAACGGCATCGTTCAGGCCGGCCACCGCCGAAGGCTCACCCCGCCGCAGGCAGGTGGTGAAATCGGCGAGCTGGTCCCGCAGGGCCCCGAACACCCGTCCACCGGTTTCGGGCCAGAGGGTGAGGTCCGGATGCTGCTGGCCCTGATCTCCCCAGACCTGCAGCGGGGTCTGCAGCCCCTGCAGCCGGGCCGTGCGCTGGCTGCCCACCACCGCCAGTTCGGCATCGATGCAGCCCTGCCAGTGGTCGGTGAGCACGTTGGCGGGGGCCTGGGCGGGCACGGTCCAACTGCTCTCCAGCTGGGCTACAGCACCATTGGCGAGTCGCAGCAGGGCAAAGCAACCCTGGGGGGCCAGGTGATCCCCCTGGCGCACCTCCATCGCCATCACCGACGTCACCCGGCTGCGGCTGAGCCAGAGCACCAGGTCGATGTCGTGGATCAGGGTGCGATGCACCGTGTGGATGCGATCGGCGATGGCGGCAAAGGACGTGCGGCTGCAGTTGCGCCGGGCCCGGATCGACACCAGCTCGCCAAAGGCGCCCGCGGCGATCTGCTGCTGCAGCCAGCGATGGGAGGGTTCGTAGCGCAGGATCAGGCCCGTCTGCAGGGTCACACCGGCCATAACCGCCAGCCGCTGCAGCTCCCTGGCGTCCTGCCAGCTGGCGGCGAGCGGTTTCTCCACGAACAGGTGCCGCCCGCGGGCCAGCGCCGCCCTGGCCTGGGGGCCATGCTGGTCATCCGGGGTTGCCAGCACGACGGCATCCAGGCTGTCGTCCGCGATCAGCTCCAGGGCATCGCCATACCGCGTCTCCACCCCATGGCGGTCAGCCACCCGGGCCAGGCAGACCGGATCGGGATCGGCCAGGGCGGCCAGCTCCACCCCCGGCAGATCGGCCAGCACGCCGGCATGCAGCTGGCCGAACCGCCCCACACCGGCGAGGCCGACCCGCAGGAGCCGGGCAGACGGGGCGGAGGCCATACGCTGGGACGCACGAGCCTGTGAGCATGGCAGCCATGGCTGAGTGGACGCGCCAGGCCGTTGGCGTGGCTGGCCACCAGGTGATGACCTTCTCAGCCGGCGAGGGCCCCCGCACCCTGCTGCTGGTGCATGGCGGGCCAGGCTGCCCCTCGCGCTACCTGCGCGACAGCCATCAAGCCTTGCTGCAGCCAGGCCTGCGGCTCCTCACCTGGGACCAGCTGGGTTGCGGTGAATCCGACCGGCCCCAGGATCCAGCCCTGTGGCGCCTCGAGCGGTTCGTCGAGGAGATGGCTGCAGTGCTGGATGCCCTGGATCTGGCCCGCGTCGATGTGCTGGGTCAGTCGTGGGGTGGGGTGCTGGCGCTGGAGTTCAGCCTGCGGTTCCCTGATCGGGTGCGCAGCCTAATCGCGGCCGACACCGCCTTCGACCTGCCCCGCATGGAGCGGGGCTTCGAGCAGAAGAAGCAGGCCCTCGGCAGTGAAACCGTGGCGATGATGGCCCGCCATGAAGCCGGGGGCAGCACCGACCATCCGGAATATCAGGCCGCGGTGACCCTGCTGATGCACCGCCATGTCTGCCGCTGCCACCCCTGGCCCGAAGCGCTGCACTGGTGTCTGCAGAACCTGGGGGTGGAGGTGTTTGCCAGGATGTTTGGCCCCTATTTCTTTCAGTGCAGCGGCTCACTGCGCCACTGGGACCGGATGGACGATCTGGAGTCGGTGACGATGCCTGTGCTGCTGGTGCACGGCGAGCACGACTACATCGTGCCCGACCTGGCCGCCATGGCCCGCGACCGCCTGCCCAACGCCAGCCTGGCCCTGTTTCCGGGGTGTTCCCACATGCCGTTCTTTGAAGACCCCGAGCGGTATCTCCACACCGTGAATCAGTTCATCCAGGCCACGGCCGAGCAGGTCTTGCCTGGCTTGCCCTGACCTGCCCGGCCCCTTTCCCCGCCTCGCCATGACCCTCGACCATCTCAGCTTCGGCACCCACGACATCACGGCCACCCGCGCCTTCTACGAGGGACAGCTGGGGTTTCCGGTGCTGATCCACGAGCGGATGCTGATGCAGGAGGGGGGCACCGTGGAGCACATCTTCTTTGACTGCGGCGGCGACTGCGCCCTGGCCTTCATGCAGTGGCAGGCGGTGCCCGGGGTGCCGAGCGATTACGACAGCGGCATCAACCACGGCCTGGGCGTGCCCACGGGCACCTTTCACTTCGCCTTCCGCTGCCCCTCGCTGGCGGCCCTGGAAGCACGGCGGCAGGAGCTGATCAGCGCCGGCGTGGTGGTGGGGGAGCTGCTCGATCTGGATCCCTACCGCTCCTTCTTCTTCGACGATCCGGTGAATGG
>CAMDLO010000067.1 GCA_945901765.1 Cyanobium sp. NIES-981
CAACAGGCTGTTGATTGTCAGCATGCGTTCCACTGGCTTGATGATCATCAGGCCAGTGACCAAGATGATGAGGGACTGGCTGAAGCCGTGCCGTTGTCATTGCCTGCCTGAAGAAGCACCCGCTGGACGGGTGCTTTTTTGTGCCTGGCTGCTGGTGGCTTGCGGCAGGAGCTCAGGGCAGCAGAGTGCTGAAATCCTCGATTGGTTCGAAAGGGCCTGGATCGCGGCCGGGGTTGCCTGGTCTGCTGCTGAAGAGCACTCGCATGCCAGCGCTTTGAGCCGCCTCGCATTCCGCCAGGGCATCGCTGATGAATAGCACCTTCTCAGCTGCCGCACCCATGGCTTCGGCAATATTGAGATAACTTGCCGGTTTCTGTTTGGCGCCGATGCGTGTATCGAACCAGTGCTTGAAGAGGTGCCGCAGGTCGCCGGATGAGCTGTGGGCGTAAAGCAACTGCTGAGCCCAGACGGAGCCAGAGGAATAGACCGCAAGCTCCAGTCCAGCGCTGCTCCAGCGCCGTAGTGCTGCCGAAACCTCGGCGAAAAGTGGGGCGACAAGATCACCGTTGGTGTAGCCCGCTTCCCAGATCAATCCCTGTAGATCTTTGAGGGCAGTCAGTTTGCGGTCCTGCTCAATCAACAGGCGCAGATAGGCAGCCTTGCTCACCACAGTGGAGCCTCCATCTTCCACGGCTGACTGTTGCAGCTGGCCTGTGCTGCGCCGCAGGACCATGGCCTGCGCGTCGCTGTCGGCCTGCCAGGCGTCCTCCACATCCTGAAGCAGGGATTGCACCGGCTCCTGGTCTGCATGCTCCAGCAGAAACGGCTCCAACCTGCTCGCTGCGTAGGGGAAAAGCGTTTGCGCGACAAAGCTCACAGGGCAGGTGGTGCCCTCGATATCCAGCAGCAGATGGCTGATGCCGTTGATGTCGGTCATGGGTTCAGGTTTGTTCCAATTGAGCTGACTGCCGCCGTCCCTGGTCGCTCAGGGCACGCAGCAGCAGCTGACGCCAGTGCTGTTCCAGAAGAAACTCCAGGATTTCCAGATGGCGTTGCGCCTCCGGCAGATCTCTGCCCCAGGCGTAGAGGCCGTGGCCGGCGATCAGCAGCCCTTGCGGGGCTGCCGCCAGCAGGGGTGCAGCCCGCTGGCTCAGCTGCGCCAGGTTCTGGTCGTTCGCGAGCACCGGCACTGCGATCTGCGTGGCATGGGTGCTGATCCCCTGCAGCCCTTTCAGCATCTCCAGGTCGCCCAGTTCCAGCCAGCCCACGCCGTCGTCTGCTGGCCCGTAATGCCGGGAAAGGAGCGTTCCGGCCTGGGAGTGTGTGTGCAGCACAGCTCCGGCACCGCTGTGTTCAACGATCGCCAGGTGAAGGAGGGTCTCGGCGCTGGCGCGGCCACTTCCACGCCGAACCTGCGCTTTGCCATCAACCACGATCAGGTCTGCTGCGGATACGGATCCTTTGTCGACGCCGCTGGGTGCCATCAGCAGCAGCAACGGCTCCCGGCTCAGCAGGCAGCTGAAATTACCGCCGGTTCCATCGCACCAGCCCCGGGCGTGGATGGCCGTCATCGCGGCGCTGAGCTTGTGGGCCAGAAGCCCCGCAGGAGCTGATGCAGACATCACGGCAGCGTTGGGATGGAGTGCAGGTGGGCACCCGATCAATGCTGACAGTCTGGACACCAGTGGCTGCTTCGTCCCCCAAGTCGATCGCGGCGGATCGGCGTCCCGCAGTGGCGGCAGGGTTGACCGGTGCGCCTGTAGACCAGAGCCACGCCTCCGTAGTTGCCGTTGGTGCCGCTCAGATCCCGAAAGTCACTGAAGGTGGTGCCCCCCGCTCCGATGCTGCGTTGGAGCACATCCACCAGGGCGGTGTGCAAGTTGTTCAGCTGACGCCCGTTCAACCGGCCGCTGGGGGTGTCGGGTCGGATGCCAGCTGCAAACAGGGATTCGTCGGCGTAGATGTTGCCGACTCCCGCCACCAGACTCTGATCGAGCAGTGCCGTCTTGATCGGCCGCTGCGATCCCTGCAGTGCCCTCTGCAGATAGGTGGCATCGAAGCTGTCGCTGAATGGTTCGGGCCCCAGCTTCCCCATGCCGGTGATCACGCTGTCAAGGGCAGCTCCGGGAGGAACCCACCACATCTGACCGAAGCTGCGCACGTCGACAAAGCGCAGTTCGTTGCCGTCGGCGGTCCAGATGCGCACCCGGGTATGGGGGCAGGGCGCTGAGGCACAGGCGGAGTCACTCTGACGGACCAGTTGGAACTGGCCGGTCATGCGCAGATGCACGCCCCAGTGACCCGCTGGTTGGTTGTGCCGGTGCAGCTCACCGATCAGATACTTGCCCCGGCGATGCCAGGCCACCACGCTGCAGTGGACCAGGGCCGCCGCGAAGGCGTCGGGATCAGGCGGACTGGCTACCGCCCGCGCCCTGAGCACTTCGATTCGGGCGATCGGGAGATGCAGAGTCTGCTGTTCCAGGCCGCGCCGTACGGTTTCGACTTCGGGCAGCTCTGGCATGGATCACGGCGTGGGCCAGACCTCAGGTTCTCACAGGAGATCCGGGGCGTCCTCCGAGCGTCCTGCAACGCCAGGACCGCATCAACACTGAGGCATGGGGGGCTTCAACCCATCAGAGGCTTCAGCAGCGAGACCAACGGTGGTGAACCGGGCCCTGATCCGGCCGGAGCAAGCAGGCACCTTGTCTGGGCAATGGGATCGGCTTGGCTGTCCACCAGACCATCCCATCGGTCAGGGTCAGCCGTACCGGAGATCCGGGGCGCATAAGCTGCGCCCCGGGCTGCTGATCGGCGATCTGCCGAGCTGCTCAGGCCTTCTCGAGCTCGCTTTCGGCGAAGTTGTTCGTATTGATGCCGCCTTCCGAGCCGCTGTAGCCGTTGTAGTTCACCTTCTCGAAGCGCACCACCACCGGGTAACGGATGCCGGAGGTATCGATCGAAGCGACGGTGCCGACGTCGTTGAACCAGTAGGACTCAGGGCGCTTGATGCGCACTTTGTCGCCGCGGGAAATGGCCATCGCTGCGCTGGAATCGGAGGCTGCCAGAGGGAAGATACCCGGCCCTGCTGGGGCTGCAGGCGGGGACGTCACGATTCGTCGCCCTTCCTGCCTCCGGATGGCAGCATCGCTGTTTGCGCCCTCGCGCCATGGTGCTGGACGATCCGCAGGCTCCGGTCCTCAACCTTGAGTTGCCCGATCCGGAGAGCGACTCGATCAGCACGATGGAATTCCTCGCCCGGCTGGAGCAGGCGTGGGCGGTGTGTGATCGCTTCGACCTGCAGACCGAGATCTGGCGTGGGCGCATCCTGCGGGCGGTGCGAGACCGGGAGAAGCGCGGCGGTGAGGGACGCGGCACCGGGTTTCTGCAATGGCTCAGGGAGCAGGAGATCAGCAAGACCCGCGCCTACACCCTGATTCAGCTGGCCGATTCGGCCGACAGCCTGGTGGGCGAGGGGATGCTGGAGCACGCGAGCGTCAACAACTTCTCCAAGCGCGCCTTTCTGGAGACGGCTCAGGCGGATCCCGAGGTGCAGCAGATGATCGCTGAGGCCGCCAACGAGGGTCAGGAGATCACCCGCAAGCAGGTGCGCCGGCTGGCCGATGAGTTCACCGCCGCCACCAGTCCACTGCTGCCGGAGGAGATCCGCCAGCGCACCGCCGAGAATCTGCTGCCGCCGCGGGCGGTGGCGCCCCTGGTCAAGGAACTGGCCCGCTTGCCGGAGGAGCAGCAGGATGATCTGCGCCGGGTGCTGCGGGAGGAGCCCGAGCTGGAACGGGTGCGGGAGGTGACCCACACGGCGCGCTGGCTCACGAAAGCGGCTGAGGCGGCCCTGGCGGTGCGGGCGTTTCAAGGGGACCAGCTCGATTTCGAGAAGGCGCTGCAGGAGGCCCAGCGCCTCGATGCCCTCGGCCTGCTGGCCGACGCCGTGGGCCAGGCCCAGGCTCTCGAGGCTGCCGTGCTGAAGCTGCACACCAGCTGGCGCCGGCTTGGGGGGCTGCAGGATCGCCTCTGGGTGGAGAGCGGCAGCAGCACCCCCCACCTGCGCGCCTTGCTCACCGCTCTGCAGTCGCTGAGCGGACACACCCTGAGGGTCTCGCTGGGGGAGCTGGCCGGTGGGAAGCGGGTGCGGCTGCAGCTGGTGGAAGAGGCACCGGATCAGCTGGAGCCTCCTGCCTTGCCTGAGCCGCTCCCCTGACCGGCTCAGCCACCAGATCTGGTGCCACCTATCGTCTGGTGGCACTGGCGATGGTGATCGTGACGGCCTCGCCCTGCCCGCAGGACCCGGATGCACCAGAGCAGGACGGCCTGGCCCTGTCCCTGCAGCGCCATTTCGGCTGGTCTGGTTTTCGGCCCGGGCAGCGCCCGGTGGTGGAGGCCCTGCTCGCCGGTCGGGACTGCCTGGCCGTGCTGCCCACCGGAGCGGGGAAGTCGCTGTGTTTCCAGTTGCCTGCCCTCGTGCGGGATGGCCTGGTGCTGGTGATCTCTCCGCTGGTGGCGCTGATGCAGGACCAGGTGGCCCAGCTGCAGCGCCGCGGCATCCCGGCAGCCTGCCTCCATCGCGGTCTGGCGGCTTCCGAGCGGCTGCAGCTGGTGCGCCGCATCCGCGATCGGCAGCTGCGGCTGCTGTATCTCGCCCCCGAGCGCCTGCGGGTGGAGGCGACCCGCCAGCTGATCGATGAGTTGCTCAGCGAGGGCCTGCTGGTGGGGCTGGCGGTGGATGAAGCCCACTGCATCAGTGCCTGGGGGCATGACTTCCGGCCCGATTACCGCCGGCTCGGCGCCTTGCGGCGCCTCTGTCCGGGGGTGCCGATGGTGGCCCTCAGCGCCACGGCCGCTCCGCGGGTCCGTGCCGACATCATCCGGCTGCTGCAGTTGCGCAGACCGCTGATCCAGGTGCGTTCTGCCCGGCGGCCGAACCTCACCTACGCGATGCGGCGTCGCCCCGCCGATCCCTTGCCGGAGCTGCTGGCGGCCATCTCTGCCGCGCGTGGTGCGGTGTTGATCTATGCCCGCACCCGCCGCTCTGTCGAGCAGTGGACCACCCGTCTGAACGAAGCGGGTGTCTGCGCCATCGCCTATCACGCCGGGATGGACGGAGAGAGCCGTCAGCTGGCCCTGGCCCATTTCCAGGAGGAACCCAGCCCGGTGCTGGTGGCGACGGTGGCCTTCGGGATGGGGGTGGACCGCCCGGACGTGGGTCTGGTGCTGCACCTGGACCTGCCAGCCAGTGCGGAGGGTTACCTGCAGGAGTCAGGCCGGGCTGGGCGTGATGGTCAGCCGGCATCCTGTCTGGTGCTCTTCGATCCGGCCGATCGGGTCAGCCTCAGCTGGGCGATGCGGGCGGCGGGTCAGGCAGCTGCGGCTGACCCGCTTGAGGATCGGGAGCGGTTGGAACTGGGTCAGCGCCAACTCCGGCGGATGGAGGCGGTGGCCGAGGGCGATGGTTGCCGGGAGCAGGCTCTGCTGCTGGCCGTAGGCGAGCTTGTGGGCCCGTGCGGTCGCTGCGACCGCTGCCTGGCGGCCGGTACAGACCGCTCTCCCCGCCCCGATTGGTCTGCGCCGGCTGTTCTGCTCCTGCGCCGCCTGGAGGCCCGTGATGGCCGGGAGCTGCGCCTGATTGCCGAAGATCTGGAAGGACAGGAGGTCGCCGCGTCGCTGCCACCCGGGCGCCTCGACTGGACCTGGCTGGCCCGGCGGCTCGTGCAGGAGCAGCTGGTGGGCGAGAGCGATGACGGAGCCCAGCGCCTCTACCTGCGGGAGTCGGGTCGCCGCTTTCTGCAACATCCCTGGCCGCTTCACTGGGCGATCTGAGCTGCTTGCCGCCGGTGTGTCCGGCAGAGGGCAAGCCCGCCGTCAGCTGGCCTTGGCCAGGCAGATGTCCTGCACCAGCCGCTGTTCGAAGTCCTGGCCCGGGGATTCCCAGGTTTTCCACTGGCCCGCCTGGCTGGTGACGTTGAGCTTGCGGGCGGTGCAGTTCACGGCCACGTAGAGAGCCTGCCCATCTCCGTTGACGCTCGGAGCCACGAAGCTGCCTCCCATCGGTTGCAGGTTTGACCAGTCGACCTGCAGGGGGCCGTAGCTGCGCCAGTCGCCGTTGGTTGGCCGGGCACTGGCCAGGGAGCCGCTGTTGCTGCTGCTCCTGGTGACGCCTCGCGCGGCCGTGCTGGGTGAGGTTGTCGTTGCGATCGCAGCACCGGTCGACGGCCGGGTTGAGGCGTTGAGGGGTCTGGCTGCGGTGGTGGCGGTTGCTGGAAGCGTGGCGCTGGTCGTGCTGCTCTGGGCCTGGGCTGGGGCGGTTGCAGCTGCTGATCGGGTTGGGATGGTGGCAGCTGGGGTGGCAGCTGGGGTGGTCGCAGCCGCAGCGGTCGCAACCGTCTTGGTGGCGGCCGATGCTGGTGCCGCGGATGCCGTTGCTACGGATGCTGGTGCCGCGGATGCTGTTGCTGCGGATGCTGTTGTGGTGGCGCTGGGAACGGCGCTGGTGGTCTGGCTCAGCCGGGACGGGAGTGGGGTGGTTGTGGACTGAACCGGCTTTGTGGCGCTGGCCGCTGCTGTGGCTTGTTTGGCCGGGCTGGGTTTGGCTGCAATCGGGGCGGCGCTGCTGGCGGGGCGTGCGGTCTGTGGGGTGCCGCGCAGCTTGAGGCGGGTGCCCACCTGAAGCAGGGCTGGATCCTGCAGTTGGTTGAGGGCTGCCAGCCTGTCGACGCTGGTGCCGTAGCGCTCGGCGATCAGCGACAGGCTCTCGCCGGACTGCACGGTGTGCTCAGTGGCCTGGCGGTTGCCGGCGGACGCATTGGCGTTGGTTTTAGGGGCAGCACTGTTCCCCGCGCTGGGGCGACGGCCCGGCACCAGGGGCACCTGCAGACGGGTGCCGCTCACCACCAGGTCGGGATCACGGATGGCGTTGATCTGCATCAGCCGTTCGGTGCTGGTGTCGAACCGGGCGGCGAGGTCCGAGAGGGTTTCGCCGCTTTTCACCGTGTAGGGCGCCGTGGGCTGGCTGGGCCGGGCCGCCACCGCGGCATTGCCCGGGATGGTGAGCCGCTGGCCGACCTGCACGAGGTCGGCGTTGCCGATGCCGTTGGCCTGCATCAGCCGGGAGAGGCTGATGCCCTGACGGTCGGCGATTTCCGAAAGGGTTTCCCCGTCTTTGACGGTGTACGCGCCGCCAGAGCTGATGACAGGCCGGCTCACGGCGCTGGCTCCGCCCGGAATGGTGAGCCGCTGGCCGACCTGCACCAGGTCAGCGTTGCTGATGCCGTTGGCCTGCATCAGCCGGGAGAGGCTGACGCCGTGCCGGTCGGCGATCTCCGAGAGGGTCTCACCGGAGCGCACCACCACCGCCTGCTGGGCCCTCGCGGCAGGAGAGAGAACTCCGGCCAGTGGCAGGGCTGTTGCCAGCACCAGGGCTGCAAGGGTGGAGCGCATCGAGTCTGCAGATCGCTGGCCGAACGTTAAGGGTCATGCCAGGGCGCTTCCAGTGGCAGATGCGATTACCCCTGCTGATCTCACCCGAGCAGCCGGCGCACCAGCGGGAGTTTGCCGGCATAGGGGGGGTAGCGCAGGGGCAGGTCGAGCCAGAACGGCCGCGCCAGCACACTGCGGCGGTGGGAGAAGGCCAGAAACCCTGCCTCCCCGTGGTAAGCACCCATGCCGCTCTCTCCGACGCCCCCGAAGGGCAGCGCGCTGGAGCCGGCCTGCAGCACCACATCGTTGAAGGCCACTCCACCGGAGCTGGTTTCGTCCAGCACCCGCCGCCGGGCCCCATGGTCATTGCTGAACAGGTACAGAGCCAGCGGCTTGGGCCGGCTGCGCACCTCGCTGAGGGCCTGATCCAGGCTGTTCACGGACTGGATCGGCAGCAGCGGCCCGAAGATCTCCTCCTGCATGAGCGGGTCGTCGCCGCCGTTGACGGCCAGCACGGTCGGTTCGATCCGGCGCCGCGTCGCATCGCAGCGGCCGCCGTGCAGCACCTGGCCTCGCTGCCGCGCTCCTGTCAGCAGAGCGGCAAGGCGCTCGTACTGCGCCTGATTGACGATGCTGCCCAGATCGGCGCTGGCGAGAGGATCGCTGCCGTAAAAGCGCGTCAGTTCCGCCGCCAGGGCTTCCACGAGCGGCTGCCGCACCGCCGCCTCCACCAGCACGTGGTCTGGGGCGATGCAGGTCTGGCCGGCGTTGAGGTTGCGGCCCCAGGCCAGGCGTCGGGCGGTCACGGCCAGGTCGGCATCAGCCAGCACGATCGCCGGACTTTTGCCGCCCAGCTCCAGTGTCACCGGCGTCAGGTGGCGGGCTGCGGCGGCCATCACCAGCCGTCCGACCCGGCCGCCCCCGGTGAAGAAGATGTGATCGAACCGTTCCTCCAGCAGACGGGCGGCCACGGCCCCGTCGCCGCAGACCACCTGCACCACCTCTGGTGGGAAGCAGTCGGCGATCGCCTGGGCGATCAGCGCCGCGGTGCGGGGGGCGTGCTCTGAGGGTTTGAGCACCACGGCATTGCCGGCGGCCAGGGCGCTCACCAGGGGGTGCAGGCAGAGCTGGAAGGGATAGTTCCAGGGGCCGATGATCAGCACACAGCCGAGCGGTTCGGCGATCTGGAAGGTGCGACCCGGTCGCAGGGCCAGATCCACCGGGAAGGAGCGCCGGGCCATCCAGCGCCTCAGCCGGCGCCTGGTCAGACGCAGTTCCTGGCGGATCGCCACCAGTTCGAAGCAGGCCTCCAGAGGCGGCTTGCCCAGATCAGCTGCGAGAGCTTCGATCACCGCCTGCTCATGGCGCTGCAGCAGGGTCTGCAGCCGCTGCAGCTGCTCCAGCCGCCAGGCCAGCGGTCGGGTCTCCCCCCGGTTGACCGGCTCCCGCATGGCGTCGATCGATGCAGAAAGCACCAGGGAGGAGGTCATGGTCGGCCGGCTGGGTGGTTCACCCTGGCAAACGCACGGCCAAGCCGCTGAGCAACCCGCTCAGCAACCCGTCACGCAACCCACTGGGTAAACCGACGGGCCCATCGAGAGCAGCCGCCTCACCGCAGCAACTCCGGAGGCAGCCTGGCGACAGCATCAAGCGGCAGGGGCAGGCATTTGTCGCCTTGCATGCAGAGTGCCCGCATGCAAGGCGCCCGCATGCAGGGCTCACCGGCGCAAACGCCGCTGAACCGTCTCATCCTGAGCCAGCTCAGCGCTGAGCTGGTTGGCTGGGCATCAAGCCCTTGACGAGACTTGAACTCGTGACCTCTCCCTTACCAAGGGAGTGCTCTACCGCTGAGCTACAAGGGCATGTGGAAGGTGGGCCGGGTTGGATTTGAACCAACGTAGGCAGAGCCAGCGGATTTACAGTCCGCCCCCATTAACCACTCGGGCACCGACCCGAACCACACCCCAAGAACTTACCAGTCGGCCTCTCCATGCAGCTGCTTGTCCTCCACGGCCCCAACCTCAACCTGCTCGGTACGCGGGAGCCGGGGCTCTACGGCAGCGCCACCCTGGAGCAGATCAATGCCGCGCTGCGGGAGCGGGCGATGGCCCTCGGGGCTGGGATCGACTGCTTCCAGAGCAATCACGAAGGTGAGCTGGTGGACCGCATCCAGGCGGCCCGGGGCCAGACGGCCGGCATCCTGATCAACGCCGGTGCTTACACCCACACCTCGATCGCCCTGCGCGATGCCCTGCTGGCGGTGGCCATCCCCTATGTGGAGCTGCACCTGAGCAACACCCATGCCCGCGAGACCTTCCGCCACCACTCCGTCCTGGCGGATCGGGCCGTGGGGGTGATCTGTGGCTTCGGGCCCGCCAGCTACGGTCTGGCGCTGGAGGGACTGGTGAGCCACCTGCGCGCTCAGGTCTGATCATGCCTCGTGCCGCTGTGGCTGTCCCTGCTGATTCGAGCGAGGCCTTGAGCGTTGTTTCCGGCGCCGCTTCGACCGCCCGCATTCGCTGGCTGGCCGCTCCCACCAGTGCGGCCTGGCTGGAGCTGGCGATCCGCCGGCCCGATCTGCTGCTGATCGATCACGCCCACTGCGAGCGCAAGGCGGCTGGGGTGGCCCTGCAGCTGATGTTCCGTTATCCGGCTGAGGAGGGGCTGGCGCAGGCCCTCAGCCCCCTGGCTCGCGAGGAGCTCGAACACTTCGAACTGGTGCTGGCGTTGATGCGGCGGCGCGGCATCGCCCTGAGGCCCCTGCGGGCTCCGGGCTATGGGGCCGCCCTCAGCGAGGTGGTGCGCCGTCAGGAACCGCTGCGCATGCTGGATTCCTTTCTGGTGGCGGGGCTGATCGAGGCCCGCAGCCACGAGCGCATGGCCCTGCTGGCCGAACACATGCCCGACGCCGAGCTGCGGGGTCTCTACGGCGCGTTGCTGGCCAGTGAAGCCCGCCACTTCGGCATCTACTGGCTGCTCAGTGAAGAGCGCTTCGGGCGGCAGGTCACGGCCGCGCGGCTGGCGGAGCTGGCTGCCCTGGAGACCAAGGCCCTGCAGGGTTCTCTGCGCGACCCCGAACAGGTGCGCATGCATGCGGTGGGTGTGAGCGCTGGCGCCGTTCAGGCCGCCGACACGGCCAGCTGATCCAGCAGGGGGTAGCCCCCGGCGATGGGATCACCGGTGAACTGGGCCACCCAGCCCTCGGGATTGTTGAAGAAGCGCAGGGCGCAGAAGCTGGGCTCGGGCCCCATGTCGAACCAGTGGCGGGTGCCGGCGGGCACGGCGATCCAGTCGCCCGCCTCGCAGATCAGCTGCAGCACCTCCTCGCCCAGGTGCAGGCAGAACAGCCCCCGCCCCTCCACAAAGAAGCGCACTTCGTCTTCGCTGTGGGTGTGTTCGGCCAGGAACGTCTGGCGCAGGCTGTCGCGCTCGGGGTGGTCGGGGGCCAGGCGGATGGCATCCACCGTGGGGTACCCGCCATCGGCCTGCACCCGGGCGATCTCGGGGCTGTAGGCCGCCAGGATCTGTTCCTGGCTGGCCCCGGCGGGCAGTTCGGCCCGGGCTGGCCAGCGCTGGAAGCGGATGCCGCGACTGGCCAGTTCCTCCTGGATGCGCTCGGCGTCACGGGTGACCAGCTCGGCCACCGGCGTGCTGGCATCGTGCCGGTACAGGGCAAGCAGACTCATGGCGTTCGGA
Source organism: Cyanobium sp. NIES-981 (assembly GCA_945901765.1). Taxonomy (GTDB): domain Bacteria; phylum Cyanobacteriota; class Cyanobacteriia; order PCC-6307; family Cyanobiaceae; genus NIES-981. The sequence goes on from CAMDLO010000067.1 coordinate 11,125, forward strand.
CCGCAGAGGCCCAACCTAGGAACCGCGCCGGCGGAAGGGGCGGCGGGTCTCACCTTGGTGGGGGTCGGGCCAGGCGACCCTGAGCTGCTCACCGTGGCGGCGGTGCGGGCGATCCAGGCTGCCGACCGGGTGGCTTTCCCGGTGGCCCGCGAGGGCGCTGAGGGCATGGCCGCGGCGATCGCCAGCTGCTGGCTCGTCCCCGGGCAGAGACGCCTGCCACTGCTGTTCCCGATGGTGGCGGATGCTGCGCCGCGGATCGCCGCCTGGCATGCCGCCGCCGATGCCCTGGCGGCGGCCGTGGCCGCCGGTGAGCGGGTGGTGTTGCTGTGCGAGGGCGACGTGTCGCTGTTCGCCAGCAGCTCCTATGTGCTGCTGGCCCTGCGCCGGCGTCACCCGACCTGCCCCCTGCGGCTGATCCCTGGGGTGCCGGCGGTGTGTGCGGCTGCGGCTGCCGCTGCCGCCGAGGGGATCGCCTGGCCCCTGGCCCTGCAGAGCGAGGGCCTGCTGATCCGCCCCACCCCCGAGGGGCCTGCCCAGCTGCTGCAGCAGCTGGAGCGCTCCGCCGGTGACGGCACCGTGCTGGCTCTGCTCAAGCTCGGCCACCGCTGGAGCTGGGTGCGGCCGCTGCTGGCGGAGCGGGGCCTGCTGGCGGGGGCGCTGTTCGCCCAGCGGGTGGGCTGGCCCGATCAGCTGCTCGCCCCGGCCGCGGCGGTGCCGGGCGAGGAGCAGCCCTACTTCTCGCTGCTGCTGATCCGCCAGGGCTGGCCCGAGGTGTTGCCTTGAGCAAGTTGCTGTCAGACCAGTTGCCGTGCGGGTGTTGCAGCCCGTGAATCACAGCTGCTGCTGAGCCTTGTCCAGCAGCGCCAGTGCCTCTGCGGGTGTGGGTGTGCGCATCAGGGCATGGCGCAGCTGGGGGGCTCCTGCAAAGCCGTTGCAGGTCCAGCTGAGGTGTTTGCGGGCGATCAGCAGGCCGTGGTCGCCCCTGGCGGCCACTAGGGACCGCAACTGCTCGGCGGCCAGGGCCAGTTTGGCGGCCGCGCCAGGTGTGGGCGGGATTGGCCGGCCGCTCAGCGCCGCATCGATCTGGCCCACCAGCCAGGGCGCGCCCATGGTGCCGCGGCCCACCATCACGCCGTCGGCGCCTGTCTGCGCCAGGCAGCGGCGGGCATCAGCGGGGCTGTTGATGTCGCCGTTGGCGATCACAGGGATGGTGAGCGCCTGTTTCACGGCGGCGATGGCCCCCCAGTCGGCGCGGCCCTTGAAGCCCTGCTCGCGGGTGCGGCCGTGCAGGGTGAGCAACTGGGCGCCGGCGGCCTCCAGCCTGCGGCACCAGTTCACTGGATCGGCAGCGCTGCCGCACCAGCCCAGCCGCGTCTTCACCGTGACCGGGATGCGCACCGCCGCCGCCACGGTTTCCACGATGCGGGCGGCCAGCTCGGGCTCGCGGATCAGGCCGCTGCCGCCCCCCTTCTTGGCGATCTTTTTCACCGGGCAGCCCATGTTGATGTCGATCAGAAAAGCCCCGGCCGCCTCGGCGCGGCGGGCGGCCTCGGCCATGGCCCCTGGCCGGTGATCGAACAGCTGCACGCCGATCGGCCCCGGCTCGCTGGCCAGTTCCTCCACCTTGATCAGGCCGTGGCCGAGCTCCAGGCTGGTGGCGTTCACCATCTCGGTGAACAGCAGGGCATC
>CAMDLO010000068.1 GCA_945901765.1 Cyanobium sp. NIES-981
CGCACCCTGGGTGAGGCTGAAGACGATCCTGTTGGCTTTGCGGGAGATGATCTGAGATTCCGGCACGAAATCAAGATTGAGCTCGCCTGAGCCCTGCCACACCAGCTCGTAAGTCCCGGGCTTGACGATCCCAGCATCGGAGGTCAGCAGGATTGTCGCCACCCTGCTGAATGGTGCCGCGCTGCCTGTCTGGGTGAAGGCCCGCACCCAGCCGCGCTCATCCAGATCCAGAAGATCCGCCTGTTCGGTGTCGAAGACCTCATCTGTCTGCGTATACCAGGGCCGGGACTGGCGAAACAGGTTCAGGAAGGGGAATGCAGTCGTCCAGTCGACAAGCCCATGCAGGTTTGTACCTAGGGATGGGCCAGCCATTCGGCTCAAAGACGAGTTGAAAGAAATCTAATTGAATCAGTGGTGTTGGGCTGTGTTGTTCGCTGCTGGAAATCAGCCTTGGCGAAGACGAAAAGTAACCGTTCAGAGGGCGAGACGGCTCGGAGCGAACATCGTGCTTGCTGGACCTTTAACGGTGGCTTGATTCCCGGTTGCGTCTCGGGTAGAGACCGTCTGTGATGGCCTTGCCTCCCTCCGGGATTCCAGAAGCGGATTGGCTGGCATCACCAGCCAGCGTCAGAACGCTGATCCTCGCTCAGCACTAAGAGATCAAGCAGCTCCGCGGCCCACTGATCGCCCTGGTAGGTGAACTGGTCAGTCTGCGGGAGCGGATCGGCCGCAGCTCGCGAACTCATCTACTCCAAGCCACCCTCCAGCCATGGGCCGGGGTTTAAGCCGCCGGAGCGGCGCAAGGGCAGTGTCGCAAACGCGGCAGGCAGCCGGCCCATCCCGGATCCGGGCCTGAGCCGCTGCCGATCAAGCGGTGGATGAAGTGGTGGAATGCCACCCCGATGACTGTCGCCGTTGCGGCCCCCTGAGCCCCGACATCACTGCCCGGAACCAGGTGCTGTCGCTGGAGCAACCGGAGGCATCGGCAGAAGCACTGCTGGATTGCACGGCCCCTGCAGACCTGGCCACCTGGTCGCAGGCGAACTGAGCCACTCCGCCCAGGCGGCCGGGCTCGAAGCGACCTGCACTGGCTCGGGCTACGGCGCCAGCCGGGCCTTGTGCAGCCGGCTCTTCTCGTACCAGTCGGCGAACTGGGGCGTCCAGCTCTGCAGGTGGGGCCACATCAGGTCGCAGAGGGCGCGGATCTCCTGTTGGGCATCGAGCTTGGCGCGCAGGTCGAGGAAGTGCAGGAAGGCCCGCAGGCTGAAGCTCACCACGAAGTGCTGGCGGTAGTCGAACGGCAGGATGCCGCGGGCGTGCTCCTCGGCATAGCCGGCAGCGAGCAGGTCGCGGTAGCGCTCGGCGGCGGCGCGGCAGAGATCGAGATCGATCGCCCGTTGGTCGATTGAATAGTGATACTTCTTGCCCTGGCGGTCGCTGTAGTCGCCCACGGGCCTTAGGTAGAACACTTCTTCGAGCTCTAAGTCACCGCGGGCGGCGCGGCAGATGCGCTCGCCGGTGTAACGCATCGATTGCACATCGAAACTCACGCCCACCCGGTGGGTGCGCGCCTGCTGCATCACCGAATGGGGGAACCAGCCCACGTTGAGCACGATCTGGGCGTGCTCCAGCGGACCGTAATGGCCGCGCTCGCCGGCCAGCAGGCGCTTCACGCAGATCTCGCCGGCGCGCTGCTCATCCGGCCAGTCGGCGCGGCCTGCCGCCACGAAGCCCTCGCTGTAGTCCTGGTGCATCGCGGCGTAGATGCACTGCTGGGGATTCGGTGTGGCGCTCAGGCAGACGACCTGGAAACGGGGGTCCATGGCGGGCGAAGCAGGCGGATTCGAATGGACGGGAGGCTGGCGGCTCAGCCGTGGCTGCGCGGACCGGCCTGGGTCGCTGACACGGTCGTGGCGGAACGTTCCGGTGACCCTTCAGCCGGGCCCTCAGCCAGGCTGCTGGTGACGCCGACCCCGGCCAGGGCGGGCAGGGGCTGGCCATTGATCAGCGCCTGAGCCAGGGACTCCAGCTCGCCGCGGCTGCGCACGCCGATCGCCCGACCCACTGGGCTGCCGCTGCCGTCGAACAGCTCCAGGTGGGGGATGCCGTTCACCTCATAGCGCTCGACCTCCGGCAGCCAGCGGGGGTTGTCCACGTTCAGCAGCACCACGTTGAGCTGATCGCGGCTGCGCGTCTCCACGGCGTCCATCGCCGGCGCCATGCTGCGGCAGGCTTCACACCAGTCGGCATAGAACTCCACCAGGGTGGGCTTGCCGCTGGCCAGGGCCACGGACAGCTCGGGGGAGCGGCGCGCCAGGGCTTCCAGCGGCGCCTGGGGTTGCAGTCCGCCCCGCAGCCAGAGCACCGCCGCCGCCAGCACAATGGCAATCCCCAGCAGGATCAACCGTTCGCGCTGGCCGGGGCCAGCCTCCGGTGCGGGGCTGTGCATGGGTCGTTCGCTTGGCGATCGGGGCAGCATGGCCCAGGCTGGTGGCAGTGCGCCAGCGCCACCCCCGCCCGCTCCTGCCGTGAAGCGTCGCCTCACCCTGCACTTCCCCCGGGAAGCGGTGCATCTGCCGATCACCTACCGCCTGGCGGTGGACTTCGACATCGCCGCCAAGATCCTGCGCGCCCAGATCGCTCCGAATCAGAGCGGCACGATGGTGGTGGAACTCTCGGGTGACATCGACGAGCTCGAAGCCGCCGAGTCCTGGCTGGAAAGCCAGGGGCTTTCCCTCAACCGGGCCCCCGGCCAGATCGTCGTCGACCGGGACCGATGTGTCGACTGCGGCATCTGCTCCAGCGTCTGCCCCAGTGGCGCCCTCAAGAGCAAGGCACCGGCCTGGCACCTGCACTTCGATGCACAGCGCTGTCTGGTCTGTGAGCAGTGCATTCCCAGCTGCCCGTTCAGTGCCATCGCCCTTGTGCTGGAGCCCACCTGAGCAGTGGCTGTCCTGGCAGCGACCGGTCATGCTTGGCGGCAGGATCTCCCCACACCCCGATCCGGTGTTTCCAGCTCTGTTTCGCCTGATCCTGCTGCCGTTGCGGGCGCCGCTGCTGCTGGTGCTGTTCGGCATCGCGGTCTACGAGGGCATGCACTGGAGCCGCTCGCCATCGGTCGCCTCGCTGGACTGGTTGCTGGAGTGCCTCCAGGCCGTGCTGGTGGTGGTGATCTGCACGATGCCGGATCTGCTGTTGCAGCGGGTCTCCAATCTGATGGCGGCCAGCCGGGTGATGAGCCTGGTGATCACCCTGCTCACGGTCACCGTCGGCGGCCTCTACATGCTGCACCTGAACGTGCTCTCCAACGTGCTGATCCTGGCCTGCGCCGTGCTGCTGGCGCGCCTGGATCTGGCTCGGATCCGGGTCGGCCCACCCCCGTGGGTGGTGGCTCTTGGCCTCAACCTGCTGGTGCTGGGCGGGGCCACCCTCGGGCGCTGGTTGGTCACCTGAGCGCCCCGGGCCTGGGACAGGCCGGAGGGCGCGGGCGCTCCATGCTCCAGTGGTTGCCGAGCACCTTCTTGACGTACAGACGGGTTTCGGGGTAGGGAATCGCTTCGACCCAGAGCTCGGGCTGGCCCTGCAGGCGCGGGTTGATCCAGCGCTCCACCGCCCCCGGTCCGGCGTTGTAGCTGGCCACCGCCAGCAGGGGATTGCCCTGCCAGCGCTCCAGCAGTCCCTTGAGATAGCGGGCCCCCAGGGCGGCGTTGGGGCCGGGTTGCTCCAGGCTCGAGCCACCCATCGGTCGGCCGGCCACCTCGGCTGCCGTCGCCGGCATCAGCTGCAGCAGGCCCACTGCCCCTGCGGCGGAGCGCACGCCGGCGCTGAAGCGCGATTCCTGCTTGGCCACGGCGGCCAGCAGGGGCGCCGGCACCCCGGCAGCCTGGCCGGCCTGTTCCAGTTCGGTCCGGTAGGAAGGTCTGTGCAGCTCCCGTTCCAGCACCCTGCCGAGGCGGCAATCTGATCCGGGCAGTCGCAGGCTGGCCTGCTCCAGCTGCCCGAGCCCGAGCCAGTCGTCTCCCACGGCCCGGCGCAGCCGACCCTCCAGCAGCAGCTCCTGGGGTGTTGCCGGGCTGCGGCCGCCCTGCCGCACGCGCCAGTGTTCCCAGGCCTCGTCGCTCTGACCGAGCCGCCAGAGCCGCTCCAGAGCGGGGTCGTCGCTGCCCAGGGGGTGCCAGTCCGCGGCCGGCAGGGGCTGGGGGGCATCGGCCGCCAGATTGAGATCGCCCTGGCCCAGCCGGGCGGCGGCGCGCCAGCCGTAGTACCCGCCCGGGAACCGCTCCAGCAGCTCCTGCCAGCTGCGGCGCGCCTGATCGGTGCGGCCCAGCTCCTGCTGGGCCAGTCCCACCCAGAACAGGCGGCGTGCCTCCAGGACGGCCGGCAGCCGCTGCTGCGGGCTGGCCTGATCGAGCAGCTGCAGGCTGGCGGCCCAGTTGCCCGCCAGGGCCAGCTGGCGGGCCTGGCGCCACTGCAGCTCCCAGCTGGCGGGATCGTCCGGCCAGCGGCGCAGCACAGACTGGATCTGCGGCAGGCTGCCTGACTCCAGCGCGCGCCGGGCCTGAACCGGTGCACTGGCCTGCAGCCCAGTCGGCAATTGCCCCAGCGCCGCCAGGCTGGCGGGGCCCTCAGCGTCGCTGAGCAGGCGCACGGCCTCGGTCGCGGCGGCCGTCTGCGGTGCTCGGCGCGCCAGATTCAGCAGGCGGACTTCGGCGGCCGGGCCCTGGCCCGGTTCCCTGAGCAGGGCCCGGGCCAGCGCCAGCTCCGTTTCGGGGCTGCCAGCGGTGCCAGCCAGGCAGCGCTCGGCGGGTTGGGGGCGGCCCAGCCGGGCCAGGGCTCCCGCCAGCTGATCCCGTTCTGCCGGGTTGAGGACTGCCGGTTCGGCGCAGCGCCGGGCGATCTCGGCTTCCGCGCCCGGCCAGCGCTCGCCCCAGCGGCTCAGGTGCAGCGCGCCCCTGCCGTTTCCCTGCTCCACCGCCGCCGCCAGGGCGGCCGGATGGGCGGCAAAGCGCTGCAGCAGCTGCTGACGCAGTGCAGGCTGTCGCCGGCCGAGGCTGTACAGGGCATCAGCGCTGGCCGGATCGGTGGGAAAGCGTGCCAGCAGGTCCCGCCAGTGCCGATCGGCCCGGTCCGGCTCGCCCAGCTGGGTGTCGAGCTGGGCCTGGCGTTTGAGCACCAGCGCCGCCAGAGGGTCGTTCCCCCAGCCCCGGTGGCGCAGCCAGCGGCGCTGCCGGGCTGGGTCGGCCGGGCCCTCTCCGGCCTTGGCTGCGAGCAGCAGGGCGGCCTCGCGCCGGCGTTGCGGATCGGGGTCCAGCTGCCAGGTCCGCTGCAGGTGCTGCGGTGTCTGAGCCGCCGTGAGCGGGGGCTGCAGGTGCAGCAGCAGCGGCCGGCCGACCAGCAGCACGGCGAAGCTGCCCAGGCAGGTGCCGGTCAGCAGCAGAGAGAGGGGGGGCACGGGGCCTGAGAACGGCTGAACCGGCATTCTGGACAAGCTCTCCGATCCGCTCCGCGGTGCTGCGGCTGCCATCGCTCCCCCCCGCACTCACCCGCCTGCCCGGCAGCGCTCAGCGCCTGCGCGCGCTGGCGGCGGTCGTGCTGGCCGCCGTGACGGTCCTGCTGCGGCCGCTGGCGCCCTTCCGCCTGGCGCCGGGCTGGCTGGTGGGTGCCCTGTTGCTGTGGGCCCTCGCGGAGGGGATGCTGCTGCTCTGGCGTCCCCGTCGCTGGCGCTGAGCAGTGCACGTATCCTGTGGCCGTTCAGGGAGTGTGCATGGCTCTGCCGTCATCCGGGCCGGACTGTTCCCCTGGGCAAGATTCTTCCGAGACCAGGGCCTCCGGCGCAGGTCGTGCCGTGAGCCCTCAGCCGGGTGCTGATCGCCTGCCGGTGGGCCCGCCCCTGGGCGAGGCGGTGGCCGGTTTCGGCACCGATGGCATCCGTGGCGCCGTGGGCACGCAGGTGACCCCGGCCCTGGCTCTGCAGGTCGGCTACTGGTGCGGCGCCGTGCTGCCCCCCGAAGGCCCGGTGCTGATCGGCATGGACAGCCGCAGCAGCGGACCGATGCTCGCCGCCGCCCTCACCGCTGGCCTCACGGCCGCCGGCCGGGAGGTGTGGCACCTCGGCATCTGCCCCACGCCGGCCGTGCCGGGGGCGATCCGGCGCTGCGGCGCTGCCGGTGGTCTGATGGTGTCCGCCAGCCACAACCCGCCAAGCGACAACGGCATCAAGGTGTTCGGCGCCTCCGGCGCCAAGCTCAATGCCTCGCAGCAGGGCGCGATCGAAGCCGGCCTGGCCGGTCTGGCTGCTGCTCCGGTGTTCCACGGCGCCGGCAGCAGCGACAACCGGCAGGACCTGCTGGCCTCTTACCGCGACAGCCTGGTCGACAGCGTTGAAGGGCGCCGGCTGGATGGCTGCGCGATCGTGCTCGACCTCTGCCACGGTTCGGCCACCGCCTGCGGTGAGGCGGTGTTCCGGGCCCTCGGTGCCGATGTGACCGTGTTGCATGGCGAGCCTGACGGCCGCCAGATCAATGTCGACTGCGGCAGCACCCACCTGGAGCCCCTGCGCAGGGCCGTGCTCGAACGGGGCGCGGCGATGGGGTTTGCCTTTGATGGTGACGCCGATCGCATGCTTGCCGTCGACGGGCGTGGCCGCACCGTTGATGGCGATCAGGTGCTCTACCTGTGGGGTTCGGCCCTGCTGGCCGCAGGGGCCCTGCCGGAGCGGCGCATCGTCGCCACGGTGATGTCCAACCTGGGCTTCGAGCGGGCCTGGCAGGCCCGCGGCGGGGTGCTGGAACGCACGGCTGTGGGGGATCAGCACGTGCACCGCGCCATGGAGGAACTGGGCGCAGGTCTGGGCGGCGAGCAGTCTGGCCACATCCTTTCGGCCCGCCACGGCATGAGCGGTGACGGGCTGCTCACCGCGCTGCAGGTGGCGACGCTGCTCCATGCCGATGGCTGCAGTCTGGCCGCCTGGCTGGATGAAAGCTTCCGCCCCTACCCCCAGACCCTGGTGAACGTGCGTGTGCTCGATCGCAACCGGCGTCAGCGCTGGCAGGAGTGCGAGCCCCTGCGCCGTGCCGTGGCCGACGCCGAGACCCAGATGCAGGGCCAGGGCCGGGTGCTGGTGCGGGCGAGCGGCACCGAACCGCTGCTGCGGGTGATGGTGGAAGCGGCCGAGGCCGCCCTGGTCGATCAGTGGGCTCGCCAGCTCGCCGCCACCGCTGAGGAGCATCTCAACGCCGCCTGATCGCGGCGTTCAGCCCGGCAGCAGCAGGGACTCCGCCATCAGCAGGCCGCCGTGGCAGGCGTCGCCAAGGGGATCGACGTGCACCGCATCGGGCAGGCGGGTCGCCAGGCCGGTGCGATAGCGCTGGCGCAGCACCGGCAGGTGGGTGATGGCACCGCCCACCGCCGCCACGGCGGGAGCGCCCAGCGCCAGCGTGCCGGCGACACCGCTCACCAGCTCCACCAGAGCGGCTGCGGAGGTCTCGATGATCGCGGCGGCGACCGGATCCCCTGCCGCCGCCAGGCGGTCGATGCAGGGGGCCAGGGCGGCGAAGCCCGCCGCCCCGAAATCGGCCTGCACCACCCGCGCCTTCAACTCCTGGGCACTGCTGATGGCCAGCTCCCGCCAGAGCGCATCCCGCAGCGCCGTTTCCGGCTCCCGCCCGTCGGCCATGCGCACGCTCTGCATCAGGCCATCGCGGCCGATGTCCATGGCGGAGCCACCGCCGTCGAGCAGCCAGCCCCAGCCGCCGCAGCGGTGTTCGCGGCCTTCGGCGTTGCGCCCCACGGCGATGCAGCCGGTGCCGCTGATCACCAGGATGCCGGGGCGATCCCCAAAGGCGCCGCGCAGGGCTGTGCGCTCATCCCCACTCACCAGCACCCGGTCCGCAGGCAGGTCAAGGGCGCTGGCGGCCAGCTGGTGGCCCCGATCCTGCACGCGGCTGCCCACCTCGATGCCGCTGGCACCGATGCCGGCGGCGGCGGGGGTCGTGCCCTGCAGCCCGCCTTGTTCGATTGCCGCAGCCAGGCTGAGGCGCAGGGCGGCGCTGAACCGCTCCTCTCCCCCCGGAGCGGCCAGATGGCTGACGCCGGGACCGCACCCCTCGGCGAGGTGGATCAAGCCCCCGTCGGCCCGGCGGCGGGCCAGCCGGCAGCTGGTGTGGGTCTGGCCGGCATCGAAACCGGCGATCACGGGGTCGCTCACCTGCGGTCCGGGGCCGGCTCCGGCGCCGCCGCCAGGGTGGCCAGGCAGAACCAGAAGCTCAGCTGCACCTCGGGCCGGAAGAAGATCGTGTCGGTGAGCCCCTGCACCGCCAGGGCTGTGATCGCACCGGCGATGCCGATCGCCGGTGCCGCGAAGGCCCCGCCGGCGCTGGCCAGGTGCAGGGCGCGGCGCAGACTCACCACCACCAGTCCCAGCCCCGCCACCAGCCCGGGAATGCCGGCCTCCACCGTGAGCTCCAGCGGGATCGAGTAGGCGCTGAGGGCGTTGAACTTGGGTTGTTGATACAGCGGGTAAATGATGTTGAAGGCGTCATTGCCCGGCCCGATCCCCAGCCAGGGCCTGGCCTGAATCATGTCGAGCACGGCCAGCCACACGTTGATCCGGAAGTTGTTGGAGCTGTCCTCCCGGCCGGCCACCAGGCTGAGCACCCGTACCCGCAGCGGTTCCACCAGCCACACCACCAGCACCAGCAGCAGCGCGCCGCCACCGAGCACCAGCAACGGCGCCAGGCGGCGCCAGAGCGGCGGCCAGCGGCGGCTGAGCCGCAGCATCAGCAGCAGCAGGATCACGGCCCCGGCGGCCACCAGGCCCATCCAGGCCCCCCGGCTGAAGGTGAGCACCAGGGCGATGCTGCCGATCACCAGGCAGGCCAACGCGAACAGCCGGGCGGCGGGCCGGCGCCAGCGCAGCAGGGCCACCAGGGCAAGCGGCAGCACCGGCAGCAGGTAGCCCGCCAGCAGGTTCGGGTTCTCGAGGGTGCTGTAGATCCGCACCGTGCCCCGGGCCACCGAGTTGGGATCCGACCAGCGGGCCAGGGCGCTGGTGTCGCCGTAGAGCTGGCGGATGCCGATCACGCTGGTGAGCAGTGATCCGGTCAGCAGGCAGGCCACAAGCCGATCCCACCAGCGCGGCGCCCGGCTCAGCAGCTCATGCATCAGCGCATACACGCCCAGATAGCTGGCCAGTTTGAGCAGGCCCTTGGCGGCGGCGGCCGGCACGGGGGAGAAGCCCGTGGCGAGCAGGGCCACCGCCAGGATCGCCAGGATCCAGCCGTTGATCTCCCCGACGCTGCCGTTGCTCGGCCGCCGCAGGGCCAGCAGCAGCCACAGCAGGGCGCAGGCCAGGATCAGCAGGGAGAGGCCGCTGCGGGTCACGAGCGGCAGCCCGGCCAGCAGGGCGCAGAGCACCAGGCCCGCCACCGGCAGGAGGCGCGCGGCCAGCGGTCCGGCAGACCAGTCACTGAGCAGGCCCTGCCAGCGCAACAACAACGGTGGAGCGGTGGAACCGGCGGAATCGCCCACGGATGACCTGGCTGATCAGGCCGGATTATCGGTGGCAACCAGGCTCTGTTCGAGTGTTGTCAGCGGCGGCGGCTGTTGTTCGTTGCGCAGGAACAGCACCCGGTACACGGGCAGCCCCTGGCTCAGCACCAGCCGCTCCCGTTCGGTGGGGACGGGCAGGGGGTTGTCCTGACGCCAGGGGCGGGTGTCGGCGGGCGGGCGGACGAAACAGCCGCTGGCCTCGACCAGGGACACCATCGGCGCGATCACCGCCGGCACGTCGCTCTGCAGGAACAGCTGCCGCTCCGGTGCCAGCGCGGCGGCCAGGGCCAGCAGCAGGCTGGGCTGCAGCACCCGTCGCTTGTGGTGCCTTGTCTTGAACCAGGGGTCGGGGAACTGAATCGAGACCCGCTCCAGCAGTCCTGGGGGCAGCAGGGCCAGCCAGTTCTGCAGGCTGACGTTGGCATTGCAGAACAGGTAGTGCAGGTGGCCGAGCCCGAGGCTGCGCCGTTCTGTTTCCGCTGCCTCCACCAGGGGGCGGCGGATCTCCACCCCCAGATAGTTGCGCTGCGGCTCCAGCTGGGCCAGCTCCAGCAGGAAACGGCCGCGGGCCGCGCCGATGTCGAGGTGCAGCGGCCGCTCCGGCTCCGCGAACAGCTCCGCCAGCAATGGCAGCGCCCGCGGCTGTTGATGGAAGCGGCTGAGCGGATTGACGTGCTGACGCACCATCAGTCCGGCTCCCCAGACGGATGCCGCGGCACCACGAAGGCCCAGCTGGCCGTGTAACCGTGCAGGTGGGTGCTGCCCGCCACCGGTCCGATCTCGCCGTTGCAGAAGGCCCCGGCGATCGGCAGGTCGGGGAACTGGGCACGGCAGAGACCCACATCGCCATCGCCGTGGCCGTACAGCCCCGTACCCCGGCCCAGGCAGGCGAAGAGCAGCGCGGCGAGCGGGGCGGGCTGGCGACGCCGCTGCCGCTCCAGCAGGCCGGTGAGCTCCTGCTGCGACGCCTGGCCATCGCGCAGCTGGAACTGCACCTGCTGGCCCGGGCGCATCCGCTCCGCCACGGCCACGGCACCGTTGCGCGGGTCCACCCCCATCAGGTTGCGCACCAGAAAGGGGGGGGGCTCGCCGCTGCCCGCATGCGCCAGGCTGAAACTGCTGTGGCCCACCCCGAGGAACAGCGACTGCTTCACCAGCTCCCGTTCGGCGGGGCTGAGCTCGGTGAGGATCGCCTGCAGGGCGGCGACCGGGGTGTTGCGCTGGCCGCCGCGGCTGAGCTCAAGCACCACGTTGCGCTGGGCCTGCTCCACCTCGAACACCGGGCCGATCGGCCGACAACCCTGGGCCACCACGGGATCCAGGCTCCAGGCCCCATCGATCAGGCAGCCGACCGCACCCGTTCGCACCTGATCTCCGAGCAGCAGCGAACCGTGCGGCGCACTGTGGGGCCCGGCGATGCCCCCCAGTTTGGCGGCCTGGGGCCAGGCGTAATCGAGGCCGGCGATCAGATCGTTGATGCCGCTGAAGCCGGGGTCGAGCAGCAGCAGCAGGGAGGGGGCGCTGGTCTCGGCTTCGCTGTTGAGCAGCGCGCGCCAGGGTTCGGCCGGCCCGTCGAGATCCGGAAGCTGATCGGTGTCGATCGCAAAGGGCTGCAGGCGGGCCCCTGGCAGGTGCAGCAGGGTGAGGCTGATCGCGGGCTGCTGCTCCACCTCCCGGGGGGGCTGGCCCGGTGCCGTGCCGATCACGCCGCCGGCCAGGCAGCCCAGCCAGTGGTCTGCCTGCAACCGCTGGCGCAGCAGCGGCAGCAGGCGGGGCAGATCGCTGGCGAAGCTGGCGGAAACGAACACCAGGGCCAGGTCTGCATTGCCGGCGCCGCCGAGCTGCCGGCCCAGTGCCGCCACGCAGGCCTCCAGCGAGGGTTCGCAGGCCAGGGCGGTGCGGCACCAGGCCTGATGGCCGCCGGCACGGCGGCTCAGCCAGTCGGGCAGAGGGAAAGCAGCCATGAGCGGACCCTATCGCCTGCCGGGGTAGGCGGATAATGGCGACTTCCCGTACCGCTTCCGTGCCGGATCCGCTGTATCGCTCCCTGGTTTGGCTGGATCTGCGCGTCGCGGTGCTGTTCAGCGTGGGGGTGCCCCTGGTGCTGCTGGTCTGGGCCAGCCTGCGGCGGGAGCAGGCGCTGGTGCGACTGATGGGCCTGTACTGGAAGGTGGCCAGCCTGCTGCTGATCAGCGTGCTGCTGCTGAGCGACCGCCGGCCCCTCGGCTTCCTGCTGGCGGTGCTCGCCCAGCTGCTGGTGGTGGCCACGCTGTGGTTCTGGGTGGATCTCAACGAGGAGCTGGCCGATCTGCCCCCCTGGCGTCCCCTGCCCCTCACCGTGCGCATCTGGCGCTGGGCGCTCACCATCGCAGGGCTGATCGGCGCCGCCTTCAGCGCCACGGCTCTGGTCTGCCTGGATGCGGCCCGGTTGACGAGCCCACGCTGCGCGGCCTGGCTCCAGCCACCGCTCGAGCTCCACGCCGTGATCGAAACCGTGTTCGGCTTTCTGTTCGGCGGCCGCTGGACCCCGCCCGTGGCAGCCTTCATCGGCTATGTGGGACTGCTGGCCTATGGCGTCGGCCTGCTGCAGTGGCTGCTGGTGCGCCTGCCCAAGCAGGGCCGGGTGGCCGGTGAGTTCTGAGCGATGCCGGCCCCAGCACCGATCGCAGCCCTCGAGGCCTGCAGTCGCGACAGGCCCGACCGGGTGCTGCGCCTGCGCGGGGTGCTGGTGTCGACGGGGGCCGTTGAAGAGCCCTACGAGCTGCTGATTTACCGCGGGTTCTCCAGCAGCACCACCCATCCCACCGGCTTTGATCCCGACCAGCCCGTGCTCCCCGCTGGGGTGAGGATCGAAGCGGCCGAGCTGCTGGCCGGCCCGATCGATCCTGCGGCTGAGCAGGTTCTGGCCGGTCCAGCGCCGCCGGGTGCGTTTCTCGATCCCGCCGCCTGGCGATGACCGCTGGGGCGCCGCTG
>CAMDLO010000069.1 GCA_945901765.1 Cyanobium sp. NIES-981
GCCTGATCGGCGCCGTTGCTGCTGCCAACCCGCGCACCGTCGTGGTGCTGATGGGTGGGGGCGCGATCCTCAGCGCCGACTGGGATCGGCTGGTGCCGGCGCTGCTGCTGCTCTGGTACCCCGGTGAGCAGGGCGGCCATGCGCTGGCGGATGTGCTGTTCGGCAAGGTATCCCCCTGCGGGCGGCTGCCCTTTGCCGTGCCCTGCCGGCAGGAGCAGCTGCCCCCTTTCGAACCGCGCGCCCGCCGGGTGGTCTACGACCTCTGGCACGGGTACCGGCGCCTGCAGCAGCAGGGTCAGCGGGCTGCCTACCCCTTCGGCTTCGGCCTCACCTACAGCCACTTTGGCTGGACCGATCCCTGCCTGCACTGGCTGGACCCCGGCGAACGGCAGGATCTGGTGGTGCTGGTCTCGGTGCACAACACGGGCCCGATCGCCGCCGCTGAGGTGCTGCAGCTGTATCTCGAGCCTCCCGGTCTGCTCACGATCCGGCCGCGGCGCACGCTGGTGGCCTTCAGGCGGGTGAAGCTGGCCAGCGGCCGGCAGCGCCGGATTCGCTTGCTGGTGCCGCAGGGCCGGCTCGCCTTCTTTGACGCGCAGCGCGACCGATTCATGATCGAACCGGGAGAGCACCGGCTGGTGCTGGCGCGCCATGCGGATGATCCGGGCCTGGCGATGCCCGTGCAGTGCGTGGCGGCGGTGTTGGCTGACTGAGCTGTTCAGGGCGTGTCGCGCTGGTCGTCCCTGGTCCATCCCGGGGGGCTGGCGGCGGCGTCAGCCCTGCCCTGACGCAACAGCTCAGACGGCCTGATGTGAAAGCGCTGCTGGAATTCGATGCTGAACAGGCTCATCGAGCGATAGCCACAGGCCCTGGCGATCTCGCTCACCCGCTCGCCTGCCGCTGCCAGTCTGAGGCGGCCGTGGGCCAGGTCGAGACGCCGGGCGCGAATCCATTGGGTGACCGTGCAGCCATAGGTGCGGCGAAATGCATATTGCAGGGCTCGCCGGGAGTAGTGGCTATGGGCTGCGATCGCGGCCAGGCTCAGTGGTTCCGACAGATGGGCCTCGATGTAATTGATCACGGGATCCAGCGTGTGGTCACTGCCCGGCAGCCTGCCGGTTCTGCTGTGGACCGAATGGCGCAGATCCGGGAAGGCCAGCAGCGCACTGAGGATTCCCAGTTGCTGATCGAGCCCGAGATGGGGCAGCAGGCAAGGGGAGGAGGCCTGCAGATCGCTGCTGATGCAGAGCAGCAGATGGATCGCCTGGAGCAGGGAGGCCACCTCCGCCCCATCGCTGGATCGACACAGCACCCCATCAAGCAGTTCGGTCGGGCGGCGCAGGGATGGATCCGCAAGCGGCAGTTTCAGGGCCCGGACCACCTCGGTGAGCAGGTGCTGGGAAAACACCAGGAAGGTGGCACTGAAGGCCGTGCTGCTCCAATCCAGGCTGCCCCCCGGTGTGATCAGGCAGTCGCCCCTGTTCAGCTGCCACAGGCCCTTACCCTGGCTCATGCAGGCGGCCCCGCTGGTCAGCACGATGGCGGCCACACGGTCACGGAGGTCAAGGCGGTGCCTGCAGGCCGGCCCCTCCAGGGCCAGCACCTTCATGCTGTCCAGCAGCAGCAGAAAGCTGGCGTAGCCCGGTGCATCCAGTGGTGAACCCGCGTGGATCAGCAGAGGGAGGGTCGATCGCCAGATGTCCATCGCTCCCGAAGCTGGAACGGGGTGGAGATGGAACTGGAAAGGGTTGGGGGTGCGAGTGGTGGTCTCGATGGCACTCATGCAGTGTTGATTCGGGCTGATGCGTTCAGCGAGAGGGCCCCTGCAGGGATGCTTCGAGCAGGAAGGCGGCCAGGTTGGAGAGGGAGCGGCCCTGCTCGCTGCTTCGCTGCTCCAGTTCGCTGTAGGTGGCGTGGTTGATCGTGATCGTCACGCGTACTGGTTTGCGGAATATCTGCGCTTCCTTCATTCTATTTTGTGTGCTCAGAATTGAGACGGGGCTGATTGCATCGCGGAAATCGGCATTCATTGGAGGCGAATCAGGGGTAAAAGCGATTCAAGCACCCTCCTGCCCTCGGGTGTTGATCAAGCTGCGGGCGGCGGCGGCGGTTTTGCGCCATTGTTTCAAGGATGCATTTTTCCTGCACTGTTATCCCGTGCCGATGGTTAAAAATCTTACTCTCTGTGTGCAGCACTTTCGCTTCGCGACGATGAAGGCACGCTGCGGTATGCAGCCCTGATCTGCAGATGCTGGGCTCGCCTGCTGAGCTGATCTGCTGAACCCACCTGCTGCGTTGTCGGTCTTGATGCGGCGGCGCCCTTACCGTTGAGCTGTGTTCGAGCGTCACCATGGCGAAGCGGTTGCGGTCGGGCACCAGCGCAGCGGCGGCCGCGGATCGCATCGCGCGGGTTGTGGTGATCGGGGCCTCCTCCGGTGGCCTGGAGGCCCTGCAGGAGCTGGTGGGCCGTTTGCTCAAGGGGGTCCCCGCGGCCTTCGTGGTCGCCCAGCATCTGGCGCCGGACCAGCCCAGCCAGCTGGTGGATCTGCTGCGGCGCGGGGCCCGGTTGCCGGTGGAGGCGGCGGTGGATGGCGCCCTGCTGGAGCCCGGGCTGATCCTGGTGATTCCCCCGGGATGCAACGCCAGTCTGGAGGGAGAGACGCTGCGGCTCACCCCGCCGCAGCGGTGCTACGGCCCGAGCCCGTCCATCGATCAGCTGCTGGATTCCCTGGCGGTGCAATGGGGCGATCGGGGCGTGGCCGTGGTGCTCTCCGGCACCGGATCGGATGGGGCCTGCGGTCTGCGGGCGGTGGGTGCCGCAGGCGGCCTCACCCTGGTGCAGAGCCCGGAGAGTGCCCGCTTCACCAGCATGCCGCTGGCCGCCATCGCCATGGGCGGCGCTGATCTGATCGCTGATCCGGCGGCCCTCGGTTCCCACCTCCAGAGGCTGCACTGCCGGCCGGAATCCCCGGCTGCCGCAGGCGTGGCGGAGATGGATGGGTTGATGCTTCCCAATGCGGTCGCCCAGCTGAAGAAGCGCACCGGCATCGATTTTTCCCTCTACAAGGAGTCGACGCTGCGGCGCCAGATCCAGCGCCGGCTCGCCATCCTTGGCCTGGCCGGCATGGAGGACTATCTGGCCCTGCTGCGCAGCGATGCCGGCGAATGCCAGACCCTGATGCAGAACCTGCTGGTCACGGTCACTTCCTTTTTCCGCAATCCGGATGCCTTCTCGGCCCTGGTGCCCGCCCTGAAACCGTTGCTGGCGGCCCGCGATGCCGATGAGCCGTTCCGGGTGTGGGTGCCCGGCTGCGCCACCGGTGAGGAGGTGTACTCGATCGGCATGGCGCTGAGTGAGGCGATGGGGCATCCCCATCAGCTGACCCGCGAGCTCAAGATCTTTGCCACCGATCTCGATGAACGGAGCCTGCGTATCGCCCGGCGGGGGGTGTATCCGCTCTCCGCTGCCCGGGCTATTCCCAAGGGGTTGCAGCAGCGCTACATCCACAGCAAGGGGCATGAATTTGAGATCAGCAAGGAACTGCGGAGTTGCATTGTGTTTGCCCGGCACAACATCTGCGATGACCCCCCATTTTCGAACATTGACCTGGTTTCCTGCCGCAATCTGCTGATCTATTTCACTGCCGATCTACAGGCGCAGGTGATCGATCTGCTGGGGATCGCGCTGCGTCCGGGCGGCCTGCTGCTCCTGGGCAGTTCGGAATCCCTCAGCCCTGCCGCCGGCTTTCGCCTGCTCAACCCCGTGCAGCGTCTCTATGAGCGCACGGTGGAGCCCCGGCCGCGGCGGCGCACAGCCCGGGCGATGCAGACCAGACGGCCCTCCACTCCGGAGCGGCCCTCCGTCGACCCGGCCCATGGGCCCTCGCCCGTGCCAGCCCAGCACATCCAGCTGCTCGAGGTGCTGGTGCGCCGGTTCGTGCGGCCATCGCTGGTGCTGGATGAGAACCACCATCTGCTGGAGGTGATCGGTGATGTCTCGCCCTACTGCCGGATTCCCGCCGGCCGGATCACCGCTGATGCGAGCACCTTCCTGCGGGAAGAGCTGCAATCGGAAGCGCGTGCCCTGTTCCTGCTGGTGCGGGCCGACCGGTCGGCCGTGCGCAGCTGCAGCCTGCGGTTGCCGGGCGTGAGCTCCCCGGTCTGGCTGGAGGCGGCTCCATTGCGGGTGGCCGATCAGGCCCTCACGATCCTGTCGTTTCATCAGGATCCGGATGCGGATGCCTCACCGGTGGCCGGGCTCACCAGCGCCGACCGCGATGTGGCCTTCGCACGGGAGATCGAGCGGCTGGAGCGGGAGCTGCTCTCCAGCCAGGACACCCTGCGGCGCTCGATGGTCGATCTGGAGCAGGCCAACCAGGAGCTGGAGGCGTCGTCCGAGGAGCTGCAGGCGTCGGCGGAGGAGCTGCAGTCGTCGAATGAGGAGCTGGAGGCCTCGAACGAGGAGCTGCAGGCCACCAACGACGAACTGGCCGCGCTGAACCAGCAGTTGCGGGCGCGCGGTGACGAGCTCGAGCGGCTCAACACCGACATGGAGAACATCCAGACGTCCCTCAGCCAGGGGATGGTGATCGTCGACCAGGAGCTGCGCATCAGTCGCTACTCCCCCCTGGCGGTGCGCGTTTTCGGGCTGGTGCCCAGCGATCTTGGTCAGCCCCTGATCGGCATCCCCACCACGGTGCCGATCCCGGGGCTGCGGGACTCCCTGCTGGAGGTGATCGGCTCCCAGGGCCGCCTCAGCCTGGAGGCCAGCGGTGACGATGTCTCCTACCTGGTGCAGCTGATGCCCTATCGCAACGGGGCAGGGCTGGTGCTGGGGGCCATCCTCACCCTCACCGACGTCAGCGAACTGGTGGCGTTGCGCGTGGCGGCGGAGGCCTCGCTGCAGGAGTTCGCCAGCCTGGCTGATGCCCTGGAGCAGGTGGTGTGGAAGCGGGACCACACGTCGAAGCGCTTTCTTTACCTCAATCGCCGGGTCGAGCCCCTCACCGGCTGGAGTGCGCTCGAGCTGATCGCCGATGCCCGGTTGTTCGACGACGCGATCCATCCCCACGATCGTGCCGGGGTCGAGGCGGCACGGCAGGCGGGTCTGGACGGTTGGGCGGTCACCTACCGGCTGCGCCGTCGGGATGGTGAGGAGCGCGTGGTCAACGAGGTGGCCACCGTGCTCGATCAGGGCCATCCCGATGGTGTGGTCGGTGAGGTGGTCGGCACCCTCACCGATGTCACCGACCAGGAGCGTGTCCGGTTGCGCGGGCGGCTGTTCCGCTGTGCCTTCGAAGCGATCAGCGCCGAAGGGGTGGCCCTTGTGGCACTGCTGGATCGCTCGCTGACCCTGGTGACGGTGGCGGAGCGCCTCGCCCTGCTGCTCGGCCGCGCCCGTGCGGATCTGGAGGGGCAGCCCCTCGATGTCCTGGCGGCCCATCTCTGCTTCGCCGAGGGCAACGACGCCCCGGCCTCGCTCCGCGAGGGGGCGCAGGTGGCCCTCGCTGGTGGAGGGGAGCCACTCCACGGCCTGGTCAGGCTTCAGCCCGCCGGCGCTGCCCATCAGCTGGTGCTGCGGCCGCTGCGGGATGGGCAGGCCACCCTCGGGCTGCTGCTTTCGCTCAGGCCGGGGGCGGAGGCCTGAGTGCCCGGCATCGGCCCAGGATCGCCGCGATGCGGCCCCGGTTGTGCCGCTGCACCAGCACGCAGGGCAGGTTGAACAGGCAGGCGAACAGCAGATTCGCCAGCACCCCGGCCGGTGGCAGCCAGGGCAGCGTCAGCAGCCACACGGGCCAGAGGACCCAGTGCACCAGTTCCGCCCGCCGCGTCTCCACCGCCAGCCGTTGCAGGGCCGCCGGGTCCCGGCGCACCAGGCTCGCCTTGGCCACACCGCCTGTCAGCGCCGGGCCGGCATCGGGAATCCAGCGCTTCCACACCCGGATCCCCAGCCGGGGCCAGCTGGGGGCCCCGCTGGCCTGCGCCCGCCCCTGCAGCCAGCGCTCCGGCAGCCGGTTGGCTGCCGTGCCCACCAGCAGGGAGGCCAACAGCCAGAGCGCGGCGGAACCGAGCACCACCAGCAGGGCAGGGGTGCGCATCAGCGGGTGCGGCAGCGCCGCCCTTTCCAGCGGATCTCGCCCCTCTCCAGGTTCACGATCGCCAGCAGGAACACGCCGAGAAAGAACAGCACCGGCAGCGGAAACACCAGGTTGATCCACCGGAACCGGCCCACCCGCCGGGTCAGCACCAGCAGCTGCAGGGCATGGGCGCCGTACAGCACAGCGTTGGCGGCGAGGCCCGGATCCCCCACCAGGGGCCAGTGCAGCAGCGCTGCCGGCAGGCACCAGGCCGCCCAGAACAGCCCCGAGAGCCAGAGCAGCACCGCCAGCATCCAGGGCCAGCGCACTTCTCCGGCCGCGGTGGCGAAATTCTTGTCGAACCCCACCACCAGGTCGCCCAGGCCGCCGGGGTACATCCGGTAGGCGATCTGGCCGGCGCCGATGAAGGCGCTCACCGGCAGACCGGCCCGCTCGTAGCAGTGGGCCAGGAACCAGTCCTCCACCACCCGGCCGGCCACGGCCGCGTGGCCGCCGCTGCGGGCGTAGTCGGCCCGGCTGCTCACCATCGCCGGCCCGAACGCCACCCCGCAGCCTGAACCCAGCGGCACGGCCATCAGCCCCACCAGGTTGAACAGCACCGACAGTTGCTCGTAGGGCTGCTCGGTGCGGTGATACGGCTGCACCGACACCAGCCCGCCCAGCTGGCCATGCACGCCGAGCAGGCGCGTCAGGCAGTCGGGCTCGGGCTCCGTATCGGCATCGAGAAACACCAGCGGATCGCCGCTGCTGGCCAGCACTCCGTGGTGCAGCGCCCAGGTCTTGCCGCACCAGCCCTCGGGCAGCGGCGGTGGCTGGATCACCCGCACCGGCAGCCCGAGGGCCTGGCCAGCGGCGCTGGCGCAGGCGGCGGTGCCATCGCTGGAGTGATCGTCGATCACGATCACCTCCAGCGGGCTCAGCCGTTGCCGCGCCAGGCCGGCGAGCAGATGCGGCAGGGTGGCGGCTTCGTTGCGCGCCGGAATCAACACGGCCGGGCGTGGGTCGCCGCTCGGCTCCAGCGGCGGCAACCCCGGCAGCCGCAGCGCCAGTGCCCAGCCGAGCAGCCAGCGCACCAGCAGGGAGGCCGACAGCAGCGTCAGGGCCCGATCCCTCCGAGCAGCAGAGCCTTCCTCACGCTAGGAGCGGCTGATCGACCCTGGCTGCCCG
Organism: Cyanobium sp. NIES-981; assembly: GCA_945901765.1. Lineage (GTDB taxonomy): Bacteria > Cyanobacteriota > Cyanobacteriia > PCC-6307 > Cyanobiaceae > NIES-981. The sequence goes on from CAMDLO010000069.1 coordinate 7,266, forward strand.
CCGTTGCATCAGGGGCGCAGCAGTTCCCGCGCGAGTGGCTGGATCGCCGCCTGATCGCGCAGCAGCTGTGGATGGGTGAGCACGGGCAGCATCGTGCGCGCCCCCACCGGCAGCACCGCCCCCCAGCCGGGCAGCACCACCAGATCGATGGCGGAGTAAAAGCTGTGGCACTGGATCCTGGCCAGGCTGCCGGGCTCGCCGTTGAGGCGCTTCAGCAGGGGGCTTCCCCACTTCAGGTCGGCGATGCCGGCGAACAGCCGGCCCGGCCAGGGCAGGGCCGTGAGGGTGCCCTGCTGGGGGCTGCCGACGCTGATCAGCCGCCGGGTGCGTCGGTGCCCGCCGCCCAGCTGCACCCAGCACCGGGCGATCACACCGCCCATCGAGTAACCGAGCAGGTCGATCGGCTCCTCCAGACCGAAGGCGGCCTCGATGTGGCCGCCCAGCAGCTGGGCGGCTTCCAGGATCGGCGTCCGCCCCTGCCGCAGCGGCAGGGCAGGCAGCAGCAGCGGCTGGCGGCGCCCGCCCAGCGCTCGTTTGAGCCCGTTGAACACCGCCGGGGTGTCGAGCAGCCCGTGCATCAGCACCAGGGGGGTGGTGTCCGTGGTGGTCCGTGGCGATGGATCAACCCGTCTAGCCTGATCGGATCCCAGTCGGTTGCGCGCGGCGGAGGCCATGGCATGACGTCCTGCATCGCCTGTCGACACCTGCAGGGTTTCCCGGCACCGATCTGTCGCTGCGCCATCTGGCAGCGACCCTTCACGGTTGCCGAGGCCTCGGTGCATCGCTGTGCCTACTGGGCGGCGCGCTGAACAGGTGCCTGGGCGGACCGGCCGTTGGCTCCGTCTGCAGGGTGATCCATCACCGGCTTGCCACCGCCCCCAGGCCTGCCATCAGGCCCGCTTCGATCAGGTCGGTGCCGCTGAGAGGCCTGCAGCCGCACAGCGCCGCCAGGGACGGGCTCTGCACCAGCCCCAGCAAGGCCGCCCAGGACCCCAGGGCGGCCAGGCCGGTGCTGCGGTCACCGGCGCTGCTGCAGGCCATCTGGATCAGCTGGGTGCCGATCAGGCTCACCAGCCCCACCGTGTCGGCCGCCGCTGAGCCGCGTCGCCGTGCCAGACCCTGGGCCAGCCAGGCCGTCAGGGCGGTGGCGACGGCGCGCCGCAGGATCTCCCGGTCGAGCTCGGCGCCGAGGCCGGCGTCGGGTCCGTCCTGCCGCAGCCGCTCGGCGGCACCGGGATCCGGCGGACGGGCGGCGATGGTCAGGGCTGGGGCCACATCGGTGAGCAGGTTGGCGAGCAGCAACTGGCGGGTGTTCAGGCAGGCGCGGCCATTGCCCAGGGCCGTGAGCACCGTGAAGCCGATTTCCCCGAGGTTGCCGCCCACCAGCAGCCCCACGGCGGTGCGCACGGAACGCCACAGGCAGCGCCCCTCCAGCACCGCCTGCCCCAGCGCCTCCACACGGCCATCGGTCACCACCAGATCGGCGGCCAGCCGGGCGGCGTCGGTGGCCCCTTCCCCCAGGGCGATTCCCACCTGGGCCAGGCGGATCGCCGCCGCGTCATTGGCGCCGTCGCCACCCATCGCCACCGTGTCGCCGGCCGCCTGCAGCACCTTCACCAGCCGCAGTTTCTGCAGGGCGGTGACCCGGGCGCAGACGGCGGTGCGCCGCAACGCCGGCAGCAGGGCTTGATCGTCGAGCCGCTCCAGGTCGGCCCCGGTGAGCACGCGGCCGGGGGCGTTCAGCCCCAGTTCGGCGGCGATCGCCAGCGCCGTGGCGGGATGGTCGCCGGTGATCAGCTTCACGGCGATGCCGGCGTCGCCCAGCTCCTGTACGGCGGCGCGGGCCGTGGGCCGGATCGGATCGGCAAACAGCAGGAAGCCGGCGAAGTGCAGGTCGTGCACCTGGCGCTCGTCCAGCGCATCGGCATCCGTCAACGGTCGCTCGGCCACCGCCAGCACCCGCAGTCCGCTCGCCGCCAGGCGAGCCACCTCCCCCCAGGCCGCGGCGGGGGCATCGCGGCAGGCCGCCAGCACCACCTCGGGGGCCCCCTTCAGGCACAGGGTCGCCGCCTCTGCCTGGCCAGGCTGGCGGCCGCTGCAGGCGTGGTACCCCCGCTCCGGCCCGAAGGCCAGGGTGTGCAGCACCTGCCAGCCGTGATCGTTCAGCCCCGCCCGCCGCGCTCCCTCGCGCAGGGCCCGGTCGGTGGGGTGGGCCAGAGGGCGCCCCGGCTCCGGCCGCGGCGTGGCCTGCAGCGCCACCTGCAGCACCCGCCGGCCGGTCTCGGGCAGGTCGGCCAGCGGCCAGGCCCGGCCCCCCGCCCAGACCTGACGCAGCTGGATGCGTCCGGAGGTGAGCGTGCCGGTCTTGTCGAGGCAGAGCAGGTTCACCCGGCCGAGGGCCTCCAGCACCCGCGGATTGCGCACCAGGACCCCCTGTTGCGCCAGCCGGCCCGCCGCCGCGGCCTGGGCCACGCTGGCGAGCAGCGGCAGCCCCTCCGGCACGGCGGCGACGGTGAGGGCCACCGCTTCAGCCAGGGCAGTGCGCGGATCATGGCCGCTCAGCAGGGCGTGGAGCAGCAGCACGGCGCCGCCCAGCATCGCCACCGGCGTGGTGGTGGCGTTCAGTTCCGTCAGCCGGGCCTCCACTCCACCAGCGCTGCGGGCCCCCTCGCTGGCGGCCAGGGCCCGCCGCGCCTCGGTGGCATCGCCGATGGCCACCACCACGGCTGTGGCCTGCCCCGCCACCACCGTGCACCCCTGGTACACCATGCAGTGACGATCCGAGAGCTCCAGGCCAGGGCAGGGGCGCGGATCCTTGCTCACCGGGAAGGGTTCGCCCGTGAGCAGCGCCTCATCCAGCTGCAGGCCCGCCGCCTCCAGCAACCGGCAGTCGGCCGGCACCACCTCCCCTGCTTCCAGCACGATCACGTCGCCGCACTGCAGGTCGCGGTCGGAGAGCCGCTGCAGCTCGCCGTCGCGTCGCACCCAGGCATCGGCGGCCTGGCGCCGCATCAGCAGGGCGACCCGACCTTCCATCTGCTGGCGCTGCCGGGCGCCGATCAGCCCGTTCAACCCCAGCACCGCCAGGATCAGGGCCGCGTCAGCCGGCTGCCCCACCAGGCCGGAGAGCACCGCGCCGCTGGCCAGCAGCGGGGTGAGCGGGGTGTCGAGTTCAGCCAGCAGCAGGTCGCCCGGACCGGGCTGTTGCCGCTGCTGGCTGCCGGCCGGCGAAGCCGTCACGTGCCGGAGCCCCTCGGCATCGCTGCCGAGCGCCGCCAGCACTTCGGCCGCCGTCAGGGCGTGCCAGGGCAGGGCGGCGGCCGGCGGTGGCGGGGCGGCGGCCCTGAGGCCGCGGGCCAGCTGCAGTCCCTGGGCCATCGCCACCAGGCTGAGCAGGTTGGTGGCCTGGTTGATGCTGGCGCTGGTGCGGCTGCCGATGCCATCGAGGGCCAGGGCCAGTCCCACCGCCGCATCCAGCAGCGAGACCGCCACGCCTCGCTCGCTGCAGCGCCGGGCAGCGGCGCAGGCCGGCAGCAGCAGCCAGCACACCTGGGGTGAGGCCGGGCAGAGCAGGTGCGCCTGCCAGGGTGGCGTGCCGCCGGGCCGCACCAGCCCGATCGCCAGATCGGCGGCGGCCAGCGCTGGTCCTGCGGTCTGGCTGATCACCAGCACGCCGTGGCCCCGGGCCTGCAGGGAGCGTACCGCCGCCAACGGCTCAGCCGCCTCCACGCGAGTGAGCCCTGCCTGGTGGATCACGGCCAGCAGACTCTGCCGCCACGGCAGCGCCTCCAGGCTGGAATCGAGCACCACCGTGTCAAGCCGATCGAGCCGCTCCAGGGCGCTGGGATCCAGCAGCAGGCCGCCGAGCTGTGCCAGCCGCTGCCCCAGTTCCAGGCAGAACACCTCGCGGGCCAGCAGGGCCGGTCGGGGCAGGCCGGCCAGCAGAGCGGCCGCGGGGCCCTCCGGCCGCTGCAGCCGTGCCACCCCCCAGCCGAAGGTCGCCAGGGCCAGCAGCGAGGCCCTGGCGGCATAGCGCTCAAGCGGTCCCGCCGGCGGGGGTGAGGGGCGCGGCTCCGGTTCGTCCAGGACCGCTGGGTGGTCGTCGGGCTGGGCGTTCCAGCCGGCTTCGCACAGCTGCCAGCGGCGGCGCTGCTGCAGGCGGCTGCGCAACCGCAGGCCCCCGGCCAGCAGGTCCACCAGCGGACCGGCCACCCCTGGCAACAGGCCGCTTTCCAGGGCGGCAGCCAGGCGCAGCAGCAGTTCCGCCGTGCCACCACCCAGCCGTCGATCCAGGCTCTCCCGCAGGGGCGGCAGGGTTTCCAGCATCCGGCGGGCGGCGGCCAGGTCGATGCCAAGCCGGCGAAAGCCGGGCTGGGCCTGCCGCCCCAGGCCCAGCCCCAGCCCCAGGCCGATCAGCTCCGCCAGGATCTCCACGGCGGAGCGGAGGATCGGCTCCAGGTCGGCGGGGTGATCGCGGTCGTGGCCGGCGGTCGGGGCGCGTCCTGCCTGGGGCGGCTCCAGGTCGGCGATCTGGGTCAGCAGCGCCGCGGGTTCGTCATCCACGGCGGGGCCGTCGATCACCAGGCGCCGCGTGCCGCTGTTCCAGCGGGCCCAGCGCACCCCGGGTTGCGCGCTGAACCGCTGCTGCACGGCAACGGCGAAGGCGTGTTCCGCTGCCGAGCCCCTGGGCGGCGCCTGGCAGCCGGCGTGCAGCCGTGCGGCCGTGAACCAGCGACGTCGCTGCGGCGGCTGCCCGATGTTGAGCAGCAGCACGGCCAGATCCGCCAGGGGCAGAGCCATCGCTCCGGGGGTGTGTCTTCAGGTTGGTCGCCCCAGGGACCCGCTGCCGGGGTGCCGGTGGTGCAGATCGCCGTGATCCCGCAGCAGCACGGCTCAGACGCCAGGGCCCCGATCAGCGTTGGCAGAGGCGATCGGATCCGCCGGCTATCCCCATGGATCACCCCAGCGACGGCGGCAGCCGCATCAACCAGGAGGTGTTGGAGGCCGCGCTGCGGCGCTTGCTCAGCACAGGCGGTGGGCCGCCGCCCAGTGCCGGCGCCGGAGGCCAGGCGATGCAGCAGGCCCTGCTCTGGGCGGCTCTCGGGGCTGCTGCTGCCTGGGTTCTCAGCGATCCCGCCGTGCGCGACAGGCTCATCCGCCAGGCGCTCAAGCTCTACGGCGAACTGGCGATGGGCCT
>CAMDLO010000070.1 GCA_945901765.1 Cyanobium sp. NIES-981
ACACCGGCACTGAAGTCCATCACCACCTGCTCGGCGGCGGGCCGATCGCCGGGGCCGCTCACCAGCCAGAACTGGTCGCTGCCGGCGCCACCATTGAGGTAGTTCATGCCAGCGCCAGCGAGGATGGTGAACACGTCGTTGCCGTCGCCCCCGAGGGCCCGGTTGGCGGCGCTGCCGATCACGAAGTCGTCGTCGCCGCCCAGGCCGCTGAGGCGATTGCCGCCGCCGGCGGTGGCGTTGAAGGCGTCGCGATCGTTGCCGCCGGTGACCAGATCACGGGTGCCGGCGTAGACGGTGTTGGCGCCGGAGCCGGCGAAGATCGTGTTGTCGCTGCCGCCGGTGAGGGCCACGTCAATCTCGTCAGCGCCGGCGCCGCTGAACACGGTGTCGAGCCGGCCGTCGAAGCCGGGGATGGTGGAGACGCCCGGCAGGGTGGTGTCGTCACCGCTGGTGCCGACCCGCACCGGATCGATCACCGCATCGCTGCGCACCGCCAGGTTCTGCAGGCGGGTGTCGAGCGGTTGCGCCGTATCGGCCTCGGCGTAGGGGGTGGCAGGGCTGTGGTTGGCCGCCAGATATTCGGCCAGGGCATCCTGCTCGGAACCGTCGGCGGCGAAGGTGGCCACACCCGTGCGGGGGGCGCTATCGCTCGCCGTGAGATCCACCCTGTTGGGGTTGGTGAGGGTGGTGAAGGGGTAGCCGTCCCCGCCGCCGGCCAGGAAGTTGAGGGTCACCATGCGGATCGAGCGGGCCGGATCGCCCACCACGGCGCCGTCGCGCACCACGATGTCGAGGTCGTTGCCATCGGCGTCCTGGATCGCCAGGGTCTGCACCCGCGTGCCAGCGGGGCGGCTGAGGTCGTAGCTGAAGGCCATGCCGCCCACCTGGGGGAAACGGCCGCCGCCGGTGCCGGCGGCCACACCGAACTCCATCAGGTCCTTCAGTTCGCTGGCAGTGACGCTCACCAGCGAGAGGCCGTTGTTGAAGCTGAGGGCGTTGGCGATGTCGTTGCGGGAGATGCCCCCCTCCGGCTTCACCTCATTGCCCTGGGCATCGAACACTGCCGCGGTGGGCAGCAGCTCCGGCTTGCCGTCCACCGAACCGGTGGGCACCAGCGACTGGCCGATGGCGTTGCGGATGCCGCCGCCGTTCTTGAGCGACACCATCACCGTGGGGTCGACCGAGCGGGCGAAGGCCAGGTTGGCGGCGGCGGTGAGGTTGCCGAGGTTGGTCTCCTCGCTGCGCACGCCGGGGTTGCGGTTGCCATTGAGGTACACATCGCTGACGCCGAACCATTCCGATTCCTGGGCGACGATCACCTCGCGCAGGCTGTCGGCCACCGCCTGCACGCGGGCATCGATGAACGCTTCGGCCTCAAGGGCGGCCAGGCCGGTGGCATCGGTGCGGTAGGCGCCGCTGATACTGGGGTCGTAGCTCTCGGGGATGATGGTGCCGGCGGCATCGAAATCGAGCACCAGACGGCCCAGGTACTTGTAGTTGCCGTCGGTGTTCACCACCGCCACCGGCTTGCCGTCGGCATCGGTCTTGAGGATCGGGTACACGCCCTGGGTGCTGTCACCGGGCCTTGCGGTGTCATCGCTGTCGAACAGGCGGCTGTTGGAACCACCGCCCACGATGATGTCCACATGGCGCAGGCGCTCGGCCAGGGCCTGCTCGATGCTGAGCTGCTGCATGTGGGCCAGCAGGATCACCTTGTTCAGGCCCGGGTTGGCGGCGATCAGGGCATCCACATCGGCCTGGATCACGGCGGCCAGGGCGTCGAGCTCAGCCGGTGTGGGGGTGCCGCTGAACGGTGCCGGCGTGATGCCCACGTTGCCCGGGCTGGAGATGGCCTTGAGCCAGGGAGTGGTGGCGCCCACGACGCCCACCTGCTCGCCGTTGACGTCGAACACGACGCTGCCGGTGAGGCTGTTGGCCTTCGGCGCCTGGCCGTCGGGCACCACCAGGCCGGCCAGGTTGCTGTCGGTGCTGAAATCGAGGTTGCCGCTCAGATAGGGGAAGGCGGTGCCGGGATAGCCGGCGGCGGCATTGGCGCTGATCAGGTTTTTCAGCACGCTGGTGCCCTGATCGAACTCGTGGTTGCCCAGGGCGATCGCCTGGATGCCCAGGGCGTTCTGGATCAGCACATCGCCGCGACCAACGGCGCCGTAGGCCTGGGCTGAGGCGCCATAGGCCAGGCCAGGGATCCAGGCGTCACCGCTGGAGAGGGTGAGGGTGTTGACGAAGCCAGGGATGCCGTCGCCGTCGACGTCCTGGGCGCGCAGGGCATTGAGCACCCCGGAGAGGCGGGGGGCATCGTCGAGGGCCGAGACGTTGCCTTCCTGGTCGGCCAGGTGGAACAGCTGGAGCTTGAAGGCGCTGCCGTCAGCCAGGGGGTCAGCGGCAGTGATGCTGACCACGTCGTTGCCCTCGCTGCTGGCGATCAGGCCGGAGGGCTGGCCGGCGTCGCTGCGCAGGAAGGTGATGCCCTCGATGCGCTGGGCCCCCGGGAACACCACCGGATCCACTGGCACCACGTTGTAGGGATCGCTCACGTCGAATGTGGCCGCCACGCTGGAGGTGGTGCGCTCCAGGGCCACGAAGGCATAGGTGCGGCCGGCCACGGTGGCGATCTCCACCATTTCGGGCTCGGTGCCCTTGTCGTCGTCGCGGTTGCTGGCCATCAGGCCGAGGCTGTTGGCCAGGTTTTCCAGGGCGTCGCTGGAATCAAACACCACGTTGCCCTTGTCGTCGTAGATGCGCAGCGAGCGGGAGCCGATGCTGAAGGCCTTGTCGATCAGGCCATCGGCGTTGATGTCGCCGGTGTCGTTGAGCAGATTGAGGCGGGTGCGGCTGATGCCGGTGGCGGCGTTGAAGGCGGCATTCAGGGCGCTGACGCCGGGGTGGTCGCGGAAGGCGGTGCCGTTGATCGCCGTGCTGGCATCGGCCCGGGTGAGGTCGTAGAAAATGTTGCCTTTATCGGGCTCGTATTCGCGGGAGTCGCCTTCCCCTGCTGCGAGGAGGAACTGGCGACCCTGGCTGTCGGTGAAGGAGGCAATGCCGTCGGGCATTGGCAATCCGTACACCGGCAGACCGCTGATGGGCCGGTATTGGTTGCCCCCAGCGGAGCTGCCGTTGACGTCCCGGTCGGAGCTGTCGAAACCGGCGCCGTCGAAGCTCACCACGGTGAAGGCATTGCCGCTGGCGCCTTCGGTGCCGAAGTCGTTGTCGTAGTTGATCACCACGGCGCCGTCCTCGCGGACGGTGATGCCTTCAGCCTTGTCGAACGCCAGCGTGCCGCCGATCGAGGGCAGGTTGAACAGCTCGATCTTGTTGGCCAGGCGGATGCCGGCCGCAGCCAGGGCGTCAGCGCTGGAGGTGCTGAAGATCTCAGGGGTGAGCGAATCGCTGTCGTGATCGACGAGCGTGCGGCGGTTGTCGAGCAGCTCAGGGCTGACCTTGCCGATCGCCGCCTGCCAGCCGTTGGTCGTGGTGAGGGGCAGGGTATCGGTGGCGCCGCGCAGGTCCACCTCGAACACATGCTTGAAGCCGGTGAGGCTGCGGCTGCTGTCGCGCTCGATCACCAGGAACACGCCGCGGGCCGGATCGAAGGCCACATCGCCGATCTTGTCCTGACCGGTGCGGCCGCTGAGCAGATACAGGTGCTCCTTCACCGGCGTGCCGGTGGCGGGATTGATCGCCAGGATTCGGGTGAGTTCGGAGCGGCTGCGTCCTTCGGTGACGCCATCACCGTTGGCATCCACGTCCAGGGGGCTCTGCATGAAGGCATAGAGCAGCCCATCGGTGGGGTTGAAGGCCATGCCCTCGATGCCGCGGTTGCTCCAGCGGTTGCCGTAGACGGCGGGCAGGCTGTCGATCGTCTCGGCGCCGATCGGGGTGGCGCCAGCCACGTTGTGCTGCGCCTCCAGCTGGGCCTTCTGGCCGCCGGGGATGTAGCGCTGAATCAGGTTGCCGCTGGCGGCATCGAAGATGGCGATCTGGCCGCGGTACTCGTCGCCGACGGCGAACACCTGCCGCTCGCTGCCACCGATGTTGAGGGTGAACAGAGACACCGTCTCGGAGTCGATGCCGAACGGGTCATAGGCCAGCGGATTGCCGTCGCCATCGATCGGCGCGTCATCCTTGATTGCCAGCTGGGGCAGGCCAGTGAGGGCAGTGCCATCAGGGCGATTGAGGCCGATGCGGGTCAATTCGCTGATGGCGCCGGTGGCCCGGTTCATGCCCAGCTTGTAGATCGTGGGCTGGAAGTCGGGATCGAGGAATTCGCGCTTGCCGGCCACCAGATCGCCATTGGGGCCCCGGTCGGTGATCGAGTAGTAAATGTCGAGGATGACCCCGTCGACCGATTCCTGGCCGGCGAAGGTGAGGCCTGAGAGACCGCCCGCCAGCACGCCATCCGGCAGGTTGGCGGCACCGGCGGCGTACTCCAGCTCGTAGCTGACGTTCTCGGCGCTGGCGATGCCGCGGCTCCAGTCCTTGATGCCGGCGGAGAAGATCTCCTTGATCACCGGCGTGGCGCCGCTGAGATCGAGCACCGCGAAGCCGTTGTTCTCCTGGAGGGAGATCCAGGCGGTCTTGCCGTCAGCACTGATGGCGATGGCTTCGGTCTCAATGTCCTGGGCCACCGTGGTGGTCACCCCCAGGCGCTCACCGATACGGATGCCGCGGTTGATCAGCTCCTCGCGGCGGTTCTCCCAGGCGGTGAAACCGATGGTCTGCACATCGGCCTGGGCCGGGGCCACCGGCGTGGCAGCCAGGTAGCCGCCGGTTTTGATCACCGAGATCGATCCCTCCGGATCGATCGTGTAGAGCGAATTGGACTCGCCTTCGTTGGTGACCAGCAGCTTGCTGCCATCAGCGCTGAACTTCACCATGTCGGGCAGGGCGCCGACGCTGACGGTGCTGATGTGAACGGGCAGGACTGGATTGTTCAGGTCGTAGAACTGAACAAAACCAGGATCGGTCTTGACCGTGTTCTGTACGGCGATAGCCAGCAGCTTGCCGAAGACGGCTGCGCTCTGAAGGGTTTCGCTGCTGTCGATCGGTTTGGCCACCGCCACGGCCTGGGGGTTGGCCGCATCCCGCGCATCGATCACCACAACGGCGCCGGAGCTGCCCCCCACGGTGTAGGCATAGCCGGAACCGGAGTTGTAGGCGGTGATTTCGGCGTTGGCGCCGAGCGCTTCGACCGCCAGATCGAGCACACCGCTGATGGCGCTCAAGGGGGGAGCTACCGGCGCGAAGGTGAGTGCCACAGGGATTCAACGTGCGTTGACCTGCAAACTTCGCAGTTGACGAAAAGCGCCTGATTAAACTTCAGTTAACAACGGGCTTCCGGGTAGTGCCGAATACATCGATTTTGTGACCGGTTTGTCTCTGTTGTGGTGTTGATCCGTCTGTGATTGGATTGCCTCACCAGACGGGTTTTTCCTGCGGTGTGTGTTAATCGAGCCACCACCAGTCGTTGAAGGCCGCCGCCTGGCCGCAGGGCTCGCGGGCGCTGGCAGGACAGCCATCCAGCAGTGTCCACACCCGGGCGCTGGCGATGCGGAAGCGCCGTCCGCCGCTGTCGACCCGCACGCCGCTGTAGCCGCGGATCGCCTGCTGCCGTCGCACCCCGGCCAGGTCGCGGGCGCGAGCGCTCCGCTCAGCCGGTTCGGCGGTGAGGCGAGAGGGCATGCCCACCAGGTCGTGCCAGGGCCGGCGCCAGAGCGTGAGGGCGGCCCGGTTGGCGTAGATCAGCCGCGGCCCAGGGTCCGCCGCTGGATCGGCGCCGTCGTGGGCCAGCACCACCACCGCGGCGGCGAACAGGGCCTGGGCCCACTGCAGCGGGGTGGCGTCGGCGGGCAGGCCCACCAGCAGCGGCCGGCCGTAGGCGAGGCGGTGACTGGCGAGGATCTGGGCGGCCACGCTCTGGGCCGCCGGCGTCAGCCACGGGGCGGGTGCGACGCCAGCCGCTGGCGGTGGTGCTTCAGCTTGTCTCTGCATCCCCATCGCGGCTCGGGGCGTCCATGGCCCGGGCCATCGCCTGCGCGGCCATCGCCTCACCGTGGCTGCGCACCCGGGCCAGAAAGCGCTGGTTGGCGTCCGGGAAGCGAGCGTCTTCGGCCAGGGGCAGGGGACCGGCCTGGTCGAGGCCCGTGTCGCCCTCCATCGCCGGAGTGATCACCACCAGATCGGGATCCAGGGCGGCGTCGTAGCGCCACCACCGGCTGGGGTCGGTGATGGCACCGTGCACATGGGGGACCGGGGCGGCCTCGGCCGGTTGGTCCCGGGCCTGGCGCACCTGCCGGGCCATGGCGCGCTGGCGGCGCTTGGCCAGGTCGGCCAGCAGCTGGGCGCGGGTGCGGCCCCGCAGTTGGAACAGCACGAAAGGGTCTTCACTGAAACGGTCGCCCATCAGATAGAAGACGGCGCTCACGTGCTTGCACGGATTGACCTTGTCGGGGCAGGTGCATTCGCTGCGCACCTCCTGGAGCTTGAACGGAAACAGCCGCTTGCCACTGGCGGCGAAGGCCCGTTCGATGTCCTCGGGCATCACCCCTGCCAGCAGCTGGGCCGACCAGCGGGCTTTCTGGGTGAGGGCATCGAGCACGTAGCCCCAGTCTTCGTCGTTGAGCACATCCAGCCAGAGCTTCACCTTGTAGGGCTCCTCGCCACTGCCCTGCACCCGTGCATGCACGCGCCTGCCCTCGAAGCGGATCGAGGTGACGTTGCCGCTGCGGGCATATTCCCAGGCCCGTTCCAACCGTTTCTTGAAGCGGTAGGCGTGGATCAGCTCCATCCAGTGCTGCACCCACCAGGGCTGCTGCCCCAGGCCCTCATTGCCCAGCTGGGTGGTGATGGCGGCGGAGGAAACGGTCATCGCCAAGCCCCTTGGACCGTTCCATTATTCCGGCCGGTGTGTCTGCCGCTGGAGAGCAGGGCAGTGCCGCTCAGCACCAGCACCACCGCGTTGAGCAGATGCCAGAACAGGTGGGTGCCGATCGGCCAGAGCGCACAGAGCAGGTTGTCGAGGCTGCGCAGCAGCAGGGAGAGGCTGAACAGGCCGCAGGCCCAGCCCAGGCTGGCCGGCGCACCGCTGCGCTGCTGGTGCCAGGCCAGCAGCGCCAGCACCAGCAGGGTGGGGGCGTAGGCCAGCGAACCGTTCAGCACGGTCGGCCATGACCGCCCTGCCAGGCAGGCCAGCAGGAAGGCCAGGCAGAGCCCCGACGCCGGCATGACCGGCAGGCCCACGTGGCGCCGCAGGTAGAGCAGCAGCACCAGCAGCTGGAACAGCAGGATCGGGATCACATCGGCCGCGAGGGCCCAGCCCGTGGCGACGGTGTGGAACAGGGTGCTGCCCACGCCGATCGCCAGGGCCAGACCCGCCAGCATCAGCAGGCCCCGATCCCAGCCGCCTCGCGCACCGCCGCGCCGGGCCAGCTGCAACAGCCACCAGGCTGAGACCAGGAAGGCGCTGTTGGTGAGGGCATTCAGCGGTTCGGCCAACGGGCCTGGCCCCAGCCGTTCGCAGTAGAGGTCGATCACACCCGTGCGCTCACTCCGGCTCCTGCAGGGCCACCAGATCGCGCAGCTGGCCCACCTCCAGGCCGCCCAGCCAGTCTTCGCCGGAGCCGACGATGTCTTCGGCCAGCTTCGACTTCTCCTTGATCATCCGGTCGATGCGCTCCTCCACCGAGCCGCTGGTGATGAATTTGTGCACCAGCACCCGCTTCTGCTGGCCGATGCGGTACGCCCGGTCGGTGGCCTGGTTTTCCACGGCCGGGTTCCACCAGCGGTCGATGTGGAACACGTGGCTGGCGCGGGTGAGGTTCAGGCCCACACCGCCGGCCTTGAGCGAGAGCAGAAACAGCTGGGGGCCGCGTGGGTCCTCCTGGAAGCGGTCGACCATCGCCTGGCGCTCGCCCTTGCTGGTGTTGCCGTAGAGGAAGGGCACCTCCTGGCGCCAGCGGTGCTGCAGGTGAGCCTGGAGCAGATGGCCCCACTCGGCGAACTGGGTGAACAGCAAGGCCCGGTCCCCCGCTTCGATCACCTCCTCGAGAATCTCCTCGAGGCGTTGCAACTTGGCGCTGCGCGACACAAACGCCGACGCTGCGCCGTTGCCCGTTGCCATCTGCACGTCCTCGCCCAGGGCCAGGGCGGGGTGGTTGCACACCTGCTTGAGCCTGGTGAGCAGGGCCAGCACCTGGCCGTGCTTCTGGCCGAGCGGGGCGCGGGCGATCGCATCGAGGCTCTGCTCGACGGTGCGGTTGTAGAGCGTCTTCTGCTCGGGGCTCAGGCCCACCCACTCGTGCAGCTCCACCTTCTCGGGCAGGTCCGAGATGATCGAGCGGTCGGTCTTGAGACGCCGCAGGATGAAGGGCCCCACGCGGGCCTTCAGGTCGCGCAGGGAGGCCATGTCGCCGTAGCGCTCGATCGGCAGCCGGTAGCGCTGGCGGAAGAACGGTTCATCGCCGAGCACCCTGGGATTGAGGAAGTCCATCAGTGCCCACAGTTCGCTGACGCGGTTCTCCACCGGTGTGCCGGTGAGGGCGATGCGAAAACGGCTGCCGCCCCCCTTGCTGCTGCGCAGAGGACGGCCCAGGTCGCGCGCCGCCATCGATTGCTTGGCGATCGGGTTCTTGATCGCCTGGGCTTCATCGATCACCACCCCCTGCCAGTCGGTGCTCTCGAGCAGTTCGCTGTCGCGCTGGAGCAGGCCGTAGCTGGTGAGCACCAGATCGACCCCCTTGAGGGCCTTCTTCAGGGCTGCTTCCGTGCTCGGGCGGCGTGGGCCGTAGTGCTCCCTCACCGTCAGCTCCGGTGTGAAGGCCGCTGCCTCCCGTTTCCAGTTGGTGAGCACGGACGTGGGCGCCACCAGCAGCACGGGGCGCTTCAGCTCCTCCTCAGCCTTGAGGTGCTGCAGAAAGGCCAGCAGCTGGATCGTCTTGCCCAGGCCCATGTCATCGGCCAGGCAGGCACCCTGATCGAAGCGGTGCAGGAAGGCCAGCCAGCCCAGGCCCCGCTCCTGGTACGGCCGCAGCTGGCCGGCGAAGCCGGGGGGTGCCGGCAGCGGGTCGGGAGCCTTCTGCTGGTGGTACTGCTCCAGCACGCCTTTCAGTCGCGGACCGGGGTCGAAGCGGTGCACCGGCAGGCGGTGGAAGGTGTCGCCTTCGCTGGCGGTGAGGCGCAGGGCGTCGTCGAGGCTGAGGCCTGGCTCGGTGGCGCAGAACCGCTCGGCGTTGCGTTCGTCGCTCGGGCGCAGTTCGATCCAGACCCCTTTGTGCTGCACCAGCGGGCTGCGCTTGGCCCGGAGACGCTCCAGATCCTTGAGGCTGAGCGTCACCCCGCCGATCATGAACTCCCACTCCCAGGTCAGACTCTCGCCGAGGGTGAAGCCGCGGGAGCGCTCGGGCAGGTCGGCTTTGATCGCCAGTCCGAGGCGGCTGGCCAGGCCACCGGACAGGCTTTCCGGCAGCACCACGCCCACCCCCACATCCCGCAGCTGGGCGGCGGCGGTGCGCACCAGCACGAACGCCTCCGCTGGGGTGAGCTGCATCGTTTCGGGGGTGGCGGAATCCAGGCCGCGCTCGATGGGTTCGAACACGGTGAGGGCCCGGCCCAGGCCCTCCAGCAGCAGCTCGCTGGGCTGGGGCACCGCCACCTCCCCCAGCTGCAGGGCGTGGTCGCCAGTTGCCCAGGCCACCGCCGCCGGCACCCGCAGGCTCGGATCCGCTTCCGCCTGCAGGCCGAAGCGCAGCTCCCACAGTTCCTCCCCTTCCGCCGGTGTGAACAGTTCGAGGCAGGTGCGCGCCGGTGCCACCCGGCCGGCCACCGCCTCCCGCCAGTGGTGGGTGGCGATCGTGAGCCGCTCCAGGTCCTCCGCCTCGAGGTTGAGGTGGCCATCGCCCTTGCCCAACCCCTTCTGCCAGGCCAGCAGCAGCGGATCCAGGCCTTCGACGTCCCCCCCGAAGCCGGCCCGCAGCTGACCATCCAGCAGGGCCTCCAGCAGGCTCGCCACCCGCAGGCGGCCACTGCCGGGGCGCCTGCAGGCCAGGCTGGGATCCCCCTGCAGGCCGGCGGCCAGGGCGCAGGTGGCCACCTGGGGGATGCCCATCGCCAGTTCCTCCAGGCGGTGCCGGTCGCCCTCCCGGTTCAGCAGGGGCAACCAGCGCCCCTGGTCGGCTTCGATCTGGGGCAGCCAGCGCCCACGGGCGATCAGGCTCAGGGCCCAGCGCTGCAGGTGGGTCCACCAGCGCAGATCGTCGCCCATCTCGGGATGGCCGCTGGCCAGGGGCAGGCTGCTCAGCCACTCCGCCGCTCCGGCTGGATCGAGGGCCCAGCCCTCCACCTGCCAGGGCCACCATTCCAGTTGTTTCGGGATCGGTTCACCCGCCTGCAGCGGCAGACCGCTCCAGCTGCCGGCTGCGCTGCGGCGTCCCCGGGCCGCCTGGGTGCGGCTCGGCAGGGTGAGGGTGGCCCGGGCGGGCCGCAGTGCCTCGGTCCAGTAGCCGTTGTCGTCGATCCAGTCGGCCAGTTCGTCTGGAGTGAGAGCGAAGGGATGGTCCGGTGCGACGAGGGCCGGCTCCACCGGGCTGGCCACCTTCCAGGTGTCGGCCCACAGGAACAGGCGCCCCCCCGCTCCTTCCGGGGGGAACAGCCAGGTGGCATGCAGCAGGCTCATCCCAGGGTCTTCATGGCCGGCGGGCCGACGGAACGCGATGCGCCACCAGGGGCGATCCGTGCGGGAGCAGGTGCAACGTCAGGTGCAGCAGCAGGGCAGCGCCGACCAGGGGCACCCAGGCACGAATGAGCCCCATCATCACAGTTGGCGCGACCGCGAGCAGCGCGGTCCCAGGCGGCAGCTCCGCCGGCCAGTCGGTGAGCGCCGGCAGCGCCAGGCTGTGAATGCCGCACACCGCCCCGACCAGCCCCGCCTGCAGGTGGCTGTCGTCGGGGTCGACCCGCTGCAGATGGAAGGCCAGCAGGCCGTAGAGAAAGCCGCAGCCGCCGGCCCGCAGGGCCGGTCCCAGCCCGAAGGTCAGCCCCAGAGCGAGGGCGGCCGTCCCGGCCAGCAGGGCCCAGGCGAGGGAGATCAGCCGCAGCTGCCGGCGTGATGGGCTGCCGGCCGATCGGTCGGTCGCTGGGAGGGCGGGTTGACTCACGCTGCTGCCCCGGGGGGCCGGGCCTGTGCTGGGCGATCATGCCCTGAACCCGGTGCGCCGTCCTCTCCCCAGGGCTCCGGGCTTCGCCCCATGGCTCCGGCCCCGCCCGGTCGCACGCTTCACCTGCACGCCGGTCCCCACAAGACTGCCAGCACCTACCTGCAGGCTCGGTTGCAGGTCAACCGGCGTCGGCTGGAGACCCTTGGCCTGCGCTACCACACGCCGTGGGGGGAGCACTCGCACCGGCATCTGGCCCGGCAGCTGCAGGCAGGCCGCTTTGAGGCGCTGGAGCGGCTGCTCGGGCAGCAGCGGCGCTGGAGCGGCGATCTGCTGCTGAGCGCTGAGCACTTCGCGCCCTTGATCGCTGACCCCCAGGCCCTGGCCCGCTTGCTCCGCTGTGCCGCCGCCGATGGCTTCGAGCTGCACGTGATCAATTTCGTGCGCCCCCAGGACGAGCTGCTCAATTCCCTGTATGCCCACGGGCTGGGCCGGCTCTACGGCGCCCCCAGCTTCCGGGTCTATGTGCGGGCCCAGCTGGACGGTCGCCGCCTGAGCGGGCCTTCGCGGCGGCGCTGGATCCGCCACGCTCCCCAGCTGCTGGATTTCGAGCGGCGTTTTGCTGCTCCGCTGGCGGCCGAGGGGCTGCGCCAGAGCTATCTGCCCTTTCGGCCGCGCCGGCAGGATCCCTTCGCCCAGCTGCTGGATGTGCTGGAGCTGCAGCCGCCGCCGGCCGGCTGGCGGGCCGCGCCGGCCGCGCAGGCCAACGAACAGCTGGGGCGGCGCGGGCTGGGGCTGGCCTATCTGCTCAACCGTGAGCTGGACGCGTTGCCGGTGCGCCGCAACCAGCTGATCGCCGGCCACGGACTCAACCGGCTGGTGGAGCAGCTCCGCCAGCTGGCCCGCCAGCGGGGCTGGGTGGCCGAGCGTTTCGATGGCTGGCAGGGCCGGCTGCCGGCCCTGTTGCAGCAGCGATTCGGGGCCAGCAACAACCGCTTCGCCCAGCGGGTGTGGGGCGAGAACTGGGGGGAGGTGTTCCCCTCGGGCCAGTCCGGTCTGGCCGGCATTGCCGGCCAGGGATTGGTGCTGGATCAGCCGCTGCGCGATGAGGCCCGCGAGCTGTTCCTGGCCTACCGCCGGCGTCTGCCCCGCCAGCTGCGCTGAGCGCTCAGACTGTGCGGTGGGCCGG
>CAMDLO010000071.1 GCA_945901765.1 Cyanobium sp. NIES-981
CTGCCGGCCTGGCGGATCATCCCGCCCGCGCCGGCCGAGGAGCTGCTGGCCCACTACCGCAAGGCGGCCGCCGCCACCGGCATCGACTGGGAGGTGCTGGCGGCGATCAATCTGGTGGAGTCGGGCATGGGCCGCATCGACGGGGTGTCGGTGGCCAACGCCCAGGGGCCGATGCAGTTCCTGCCCACCACCTGGGCCCAGGCCGGCGTGGGTGCCGGCAACATCCGCGACCCCCACGACGCGATCCAGGCCGCCGCCCGCTACCTGGTGCGCCGCGGCGGCCTCCAGGACATCCGCAAGGGGCTGTGGGGCTACAACAACAGCGATCGCTACGGTCGGGCGGTGCTCCACTACGCCGCCCTGCTCAGGGACGACCCGCGCGCCTACACCGGCCTGTACCACTGGGAAATCCACGTCCACACCGAGGCCGGCGACCTCTGGCTGCCGGTCGGCTACGCCCAGACGCGGCCGATCCCGGTGAAGGACCATCTGGCCAGGCTGCCGGCCAGCGCCCCGCCCCGGAGCCGGGCGCCTCAGCTGCAGCCCTGATCGGCGATCACCGATCGGCAGGGGCGGCACCCTCCATCAGGGCCCAGGCCTGCCAGAGCGTTTCATCGGCGCCGAGATTGCCGGGGAAGGTGAGCACGGGCAGCCGCGGCACGGCCGCGGCGGCAGGGGTCAGCACCAGCGAGAGGCCCGGCAGCAGCTGGCCCTGCAACTCCACCTGCCCCAGGCCCAACCCGTCCGCCAGCAGGGTCTGGGTGGTGATTCCCCCCTTGCTGATCAGATACCCGAGCCGGGGGGCCAAGGCCGCCGCCAGCCGGGCCATCAGCGCCGCCAGGGCCAGCCCGAGCCGGCGCCGCTCGGCGGCATGGCGGCAGCGCCATTCGCCCCGGCTGGTGTGGAGGACCGGCGTGCGGCCTTCCGCCAGCTCCGCCGCCAGCCGGCCGGCCCAGTCCCGCTCCAGGCTGGCGAGCAGGGCCGCCGGCGCCGGCCCCTCCAACACCCGCGCCACTGTCGCCACCGGCAGCTCCACAGCGCCGCAGCCCGGATCGGCCAGCAGTCGCGCCAGCTGGCTGTCGGCCAGGGGCACATGGGAGCCCACCAGCACCAGCCCCGGCAGCGGCGTGCCGCTGCCGCCCCGGCGGCGCAGGCCGACCAGACCAGCGCCATCGAGGGGCTGGTCACCGATCTCCGCCAGACCATTCAGCAGGCTGGCAGCCGACTGAAACAGAAACCGCCGCGGCCGGCCCCAGCGGCCTGCGGCAGAAGGGGCCGTCAGCTCCCGCACCGCCGCCCCCAGCGCCGCCAGCTGCGCCGGCCGCTCCGCGTCCACCGCCACCCAGACAGCACGCTCCAGCGCCGCCAGACGGCGGCACAGCCTCTCGAACCCCTCACCGCCTGCCGCCGCCCGATCCAGCTCGGCCAGCGCGATCCGCTGCACGCCGGCCGCCGCGATCCGCCCGCCGCTCTTCTCGGCCAGCCAGGCGGGCAGGGCGCTGGTGCCGTAGCCGAACAACCGATCGCGCCCGAACGGGGTGGTGTGCACGGGAACCCCATCCAGCAGGTGCACGCCCTGGCGCGTGGTGCGTCCGCCGGGCAGGAAAGCGGGCACCAGCAGACAGGCGTCGGGGGGCTCGGGCAGCGCGGCGGCAATCGTCTCCAGCTCCAGCGGGCAATGCCCGCGCAGGGTCGAATCGCCCCGGCTGACGATCAGCCAGTGCTCCAGGTGCCCGGCGGCGGCGGCGGCGGCAAGCGCCGGCAGCAGGGCCGCCAGAATCGCCTCGACCCGGGCGCGCGCGGCCGCCGGATCAAGGGCCCGGGTATTGGCCAGCAGGAACAGGAACGGGGAGGGATGGGCCAGACCGCTGCGCAGGCTGGCGGCATCCCAGCGCAGCAGCAGCGGGCAGCCGTGCAACGTCTGGGAGCCGGTGGGGTCGTCGTCCAGCACGACGATCTTGAGGAAGGCGGCCATGGCACCATCGTGCCGTGATGACCCCTGAGCCCAGCGAGCTGCAGGAGCTGGTGCGGGATCTGCACCGGCAGGGCACCGCCTGGCTGCCGGCGGGCTGCGGCAGTCGGCTGGCCTGGGGACCGCCCGTGCAGCCCGGACCCGGCCAGGCTGAGCCGCTGGTGCTGAGCACGGCCCGGCTCGAGCGGATCATCGAGCACAGCCCCGGTGATTTCACCGTCACCGTGCAGGCGGGCATGCCCCTCGATGCCCTGCAGGCCGCCCTGGCCAGGGAGGGGCAGTGGCTGGCCCTCGATCGCCCCTGGGGCCCGGGCGCCGGCAGCATCGGCGGGCTGGTGGCAAGGGGTCTGGCCGGCGGCTACCGCCAGCGCTACCTGGGGGTGCGCGACCAGCTGATCGGCATCACGCTGATGCGCAGCGACGGCACCGTGGCCCGGGCCGGCGGCAGGGTGGTGAAGAACGTGGCGGGCTACGACCTGATGCGGCTGCTGTGCGGCAGCTGGGGATCGCTGGCCCTGATCACCGACGTGACCCTGCGCACCCTGCCACTCCCTCCCCTGCGGCAAGGCCTGGAGCTGGGCGGACCGCTGGAGCGTCTCGGGCCGTTGGCCCGCTGGCTGCTGGACTCCAGCCTCAGCCCGGAGCGGATCGACTGGCGGCGCGGGGCCGGCGCGGCGGCGGAGGCCCTGCTGGTGAGCCTGGCCGGCATCCAGGCCGACACCCTCGAGGAGCAGCTGCGCTGCCTGGAGGAGCGCGCCGCGGCGGCGGGTGTGACTGCTGCCCGACTCGCCCCGGAGGCGCTTGCCCAGCGGCTGGGCGATCAGGAGCTGGGCGGTGGCCCAGACCCGTTCTGGCTGTTGCGGCTCGGTGTGCAACCAGCCCGTCTGCAGAGCCTGCTGGCCGATCCGGCCCTGGCCGGCATCCCCCTGGAGATGGGAGCCGGCAGCGGCCTCGGCTGGGCCTGGGCGCCGGCGGCGAGCCTGCAGGCCGGCCAGGTGGAGGGCCTGCGGCAGCGCTGCCGGGAGCTCGGCGGCCATCTGAGTGTGCTGCTGCAGCCCGCCGGCAGCAGTCTTCCCGCCTGGCTGGATGCCCCCTCCCGGCCGTTGATCGAGGCGATCAAGCGCCAGTTCGACCCGAAGCAGCAACTGGCCCGCGGCCGGCTGCCGGGCATTCAGCCGCCGCGCTGAATGCGCCGGGCTGCAGGCCGGACGCCAACGGCTCCGCCAGGGCGCCCAGCCAGTCGAGCAACGCGGCGTTCACCTGCTCCGGCACCTCGTCATGGGGGCAGTGGCCCGCCTCCAGCACCACCTCGCTGGTGGCCGCCGGGGCATGGCGCTGGAAAGCGGCACGGCGGCCGGCGGCGTTGATCCAGGGATCGCGGATGCCCCACAGCAGCAGCAGCGGACAGACCAGCTGGGCAAACAGCTCGTCGAGCGGCTGACCGCGGGGAATGTCGAACACGGTGCGGAACACCCCGAATGCCCCCGGATCAAGGGACGGCCGGCGAATCGCCTCGACCAGCGCCTCATCGACGTTGGTGCGGTCGATGTACACCTGGTTGAGGGTGCGGCGGATCGTGGCCGGCCGCCGCAGGTTCTCGAACAGCAGCCGCTGCAGCACCGGGCTCCTCAGCAGGGCGCCGCCGATCGTCTGGCGAGCGATCGCACCCCAGCCCCTGGGCGGAGCCTGCTCGTCGCTGAACGGTCCGGCGGCATTGAGCAGCACCACCCCGGCTGCCCCGTCCCCCAGGGCGGCGCCGGCCGCCAGGCAGGCAAAGCCACCGAGGGAGTTGCCCACGAGCACCGTGGGCCGGCCGATCCGTTCGCTCACATAGGTCGTCAGCTGATCGCGCCAGAGGTCGCCGCCGTAGGGGAGACCGGCAGGCTTGGCGCTGCGGCCGAAACCGAGCAGATCAAGGGCGTGCACCTCGTGCCGGGCGGCCAGCACCGGAATGTTGTGGCGCCAGTGGTCGGTGCTGGCCCCGAAGCCATGCACCAGCAGCACCGCCGGGCCCTGCGGCCGCTCCGGTCCGGCCTGCAGCGCATGCACCGGGTGCCCCTGAAACCGCCAGGACCGCCCGGAGGCGACCGGATCGCAGCCTGGATCGGGGCACAGATCAGACGACACGGGCAGCGCAGCGGCGGGCGGGGGTCGATGCTAGGGAGATTCGCGCCAGCCCCTTGCCCGCTGTCGGCCCCGACTGGATCGCCCTGCTGCCCGGCATCGCCCTCTGGGCGCTGGCCCTCTACCTGCCGCTGAGCCTGCCGCTGTCGCGGCTGGAGCAGAGCCTGGCGGCCGGCTCGCTCGACGGGGATCTGCAGCAGCTGCTGCTGGTGCTGGCAAGCCTGGCGCTCGCCCTGGCGATCGGCACCCTCACCGACCTGGCCCTGGGCTGGGCCCTGGGCCCGGGCTGGGCCACCAGCCTTGGCCTGATGGCCGCCGGCTGGGGGCTGTTCACAGCGCTCGCCAGTCGAGCCAGGGACAGCGGGGAATGATCGCCGCCGTGCGGGCCTGATAGGCCGCGTAGTCGGAGTGAGCGCGCAACAGGGCCCGTTCCTCCCGCCGGGCCTTCCCCCCCAGCACGGCGCAGAGGCCGAGCAGCAGGGCCAGGTGCAGCAGGCTGCCCAGGGCCAGGCTCACCCCGAGCGAGCAGACCAGCACCGCCTGATACAGGGGGTGACGGCAGCGGGCGTAGGCCCCCGTGGTGACCAGGGCCGCGCCGGCCATCGGTTCGGGCAGCGGCGTCAGGCTCGGCCCCAGGCGCAGCAGGGCCTGCAGCGCCAGGAGCAGGCCCAGCAGAAACAGCGCCGCTCCAGCTGCCGCCAGCGGCAGGGGCCAGGCGTACCCCCAGCTGCCGGGGGCCGGCCAGGGCGGCAACAGGTGGGCGGCAATCAGGCTGAGCTGGGCCAGCAGCCACCATTCACCGCGGCGGTTGTCCAGCCAGCCGCCCCAGGTCACGCCCCAGCGCCGCAGCAGGGCGCCTGGCCTGGGGGAGGAGCGATCCATCTCAGGTGGGGACTTCGGCGAGAGGGTCAAGGTCGGGGCCTCCACTGGTACCGCGCAACACCAGCCGCAGCAGGATCGGCGCCAGGAAGGTGGTGCCGATCACCATCAACAGGATGGCGGCTTCCAGGGGCTTGGTGAGCAGGCCGGCCTGGGTGCCCAGACCGAGAAAGATCAGGCCCACCTCGCCGCGCGGCATCATCCCCAGGCCCACCACCAGCCGGTTGGTCTTCTGCTTGCTCACGTAGCTCCAGCCGGCGGCCACCTTGCCCAGAATCGCCACGGTGAGCAGGAAGGCGGCCACGATCAACCCCTCCCGGTTGGCCGGATCGAAGGGATTGAGCACCGAAAGATCCATGCCGGTGCCAATCAGCACGAAGAAGATCGTGGCGAACAGGGCCACCAGCGGCTTGACCGCGGCATCGATTGCGTGGGCGTGGCGGCTGGCGCTGAGGATCAGGCCGGCGGCAAAGGCGCCCAGGGCTGCCTCCAGGCCGATCGCCTGGGCAGCGAAGCAGCAGAGGGTGAGCACGAGGAAGGAGGCCACCGCGGCCTCTCCGGGGGCCTTGAGCTGGTCGAGCACCCAGTCGAAGGCGGGTGCTGCCGTGCGACTGAGGAACAGGGCCGCCGCCACGAACACCCCGGCGGCCGCCACCAGGCGGACAATCGGACCCAGCGAGAAACCTTCGCCTCCGGCCAGGCTCACCACCACCGCCAGGATCACGATGCCGAGGATGTCATCGAGCACGGCGGCACCGATCACGGTCTGGCCCTCGCGGGTCTTGAGGAACTTCAGCTCGCCGAACACACTGGCGGTGATGCCGATCGACGTGGCCGTCATCGCCGCCCCGGCAAAGATCGCCGGGATCAGGGGCACATCGAAGAGGTAGTACAGGCCGGCCGTACCGAGGGCGAAGGGCAGCACCACGCCGGTCAGCGCCACGGTGGTGGCCTGCGCACCGACCGCCACCAGCTCATCCAGCTCACTCTCCAGGCCGGTGAGGAACAGCAAGGCGAACAGGCCGATCTGCGAAACAGCCTGCAGGCTGGGGAACGAGTCTCGGTAGAGATCGGAGAGAACCTCCGGACTGACGTCCGCCAGGGAGCTCAGCAGCCCCGTGGCCATCCCGCTCAGCTGGGCCTGGGTGTCAGGAGGCACGATCAGATGCAGGCCCGATACACCCACCAGCACGCCCGCCAGCAGCTCGCCGAGGATGGTGGGCAGCTGGATCCGCACCATCAGTTCGGCCAGGGCGCGGGCGGCGATGAAGATCACCACGAATTCGCCCACCGAGATCAGCGTTTCAGCCACCTCGAGCTGATGGCCGCCCGTTTCGAGCAGCAGAACCGGCAGGGGCAACGGGGCAGGCAGATTCATGAGCGATGGCACGTGGGCGGGGAGGCGTGGGATTGACGCTAAGGCGCCTGGCCCGGTCAGCGGATCCTGTTCCCTAGCCGGCCGCGGGGGGCAGCCGTGGCTGCCACGGCTACCGTCCAAAGGCGCAAGCCATGGCACCCCCCATCGTCATGACCCACCAGCACCCCAGCAACACCGAGCTCCAGACGGCCAGCCCCCTGCCCGTCGCAGCGACGCCGGCGGAACTGGAGCGGATCGACGCCTGGTGGCGTGCCGCCAACTACCTGGCGGTGGGCATGATCTACCTGCAGAACAACCCCCTGCTGGCCGAACCGCTGCAGCCGGAGCACATCAAGAACCGCCTGCTCGGTCACTGGGGCTCCAGTCCGGGCCAGGCCTTCATCTGGGCCCATGCCAACCGGCTGATCCGCCAGTGTGATCTCGACATGATCTACCTGTCGGGTCCGGGCCACGGTGCCCCCGGCGTGCTGGCCCCCACCTACCTCGACGGGTCCTACAGCGAGATCTACCCGGACAAATCCCAGGACGCCGAGGGCATGCGGCGGTTCATGAAGCAGTTCTCCTTTCCGGGGCACATCGGCAGCCACTGCACCCCTGAAACGCCGGGATCGATCCACGAAGGCGGGGAACTCGGCTACGTGCTCTCCCACGCCTGCGGCGCGGTGTTCGACAACCCCGAGCTGATCGCCATCGCCTGCGTCGGCGACGGGGAGGCCGAGACCGGACCGCTGGCCACCAGCTGGCACATCAACAAATTCCTCAACCCCTGCAGCGACGGCGCCGTGCTGCCGGTGCTGCACCTCAACGGCTACAAGATCGCCAACCCCACCCTGCTGGCCCGCATCCCGCGGCAGGAACTGACCAGCCTGCTGCGCGGCTACGGCTGGGAACCACTCTTCGTGGAGGGCAGTGAGCCGATGGCGATGCACGCCGCCATGGCCGCCGCCATGGATGAGGCCACCGCTCGCATCCTGACGATCCGGGCCGAGGCCCGCCGCAGCGGTGATCCCACCAGCGTCAGCCGGCCGATCTGGCCGATGATCGTGTTGCGCTCCCCCAAGGGCTGGACCGGGCCGGCCGCCCTGGGCGACAAGAAGCTGGAGAACTTCTGGCGGGCCCACCAGGTGCCCCTGCCCAATCCCCGCCAGGACACCGCCCAGCTGCAGCAGCTCGAGGCCTGGCTGAAGAGCTATCGCCCCTGGGAGCTGTTTGACGACCAGGGCAGCCTGCGGCCCGAGCTGCAGGCCCTCTCACCCAGCGGCAACCGGCGGATGGGTTCCAACCCCCATGCCAACGGTGGCCTGCTGCGCCGCAAGCTGAACCTGCCGCCGGTGGAGGCCTACGCCGTTCCCGTGGCCCTGCCGGGCCAGAGCGAAGCCGAGAACACCCACCCCCTCGGCGAGCTGCTGCGCGATGCGATCGCGGCCAACCCCGATTCGCTGCGGGTGTTCGGGCCGGATGAGACCGCCTCCAACCGCCTGCAGGCCATCTATGCGGTGAGCAAGAAAGTCTGGATGGAGGAGTTCCTGCCGGAGGACATGAACGGCAGCGAGCTCTCCCGCAGCGGCCGCGTGGTGGAGATGCTCTCGGAGCACACGCTGGTGGGAATGATGGAGGGCTACCTGCTCACCGGCCGCTACGGCTTCTTCCACACCTACGAGGCCTTCGCCCACGTGATCGCCTCGATGTTCAACCAGCACGCCAAGTGGCTGGAGAGCTGCATCCATCACGCCCCCTGGCGCGCGCCGATCGGCCCCTGGACCTGCCTGATCTCCTCCACCGTCTGGCGGCAGGACCACAACGGCTTCACGCACCAGGATCCGGGTTTCATCGACCTGGCCGGCAACAAGAGCGGCGAGGTGGTGCGCGTGTATCTGCCCGCCGACGCCAACAGCCTGCTGGCGGTGGCCGAGCAGGCCCTGCTCGAAACCAACGTCTGCAACATCATCGTCTCCGACAAGCAGAAGCACCTCCAGTACCTCAGCCTCGAGCAGGCCCGCGCCCATGTCGCCAAGGGCATCGGTCTGTGGAGCTGGGCCAGCAACGACGATCAGGGCACGGCCGCCGATGATCCCGATGTGGTGATGGCCTGCGCCGGCGATATCCCCACCAAGGAAACCCTCGCCGCCGTCGAGATCCTGCGCCGTGAGATCCCCCACCTGCGCGTGCGGGTGCTGAACGTGGTCAAGCTGTTCGCCCTCACCGATCCCAGGGAGCATCCCCATGGCCTCAGCGACAGTGACTTCAACAGCCTCTTCACCACCGACAGGCCGGTGATCTTCAATTTCCACGGCTATCCCTGGCTGATCCACCGCCTCACCTACCGCCGCACCAACCACCTCAACTTCCACGTACGCGGCTACAAGGAGAAGGGCAACATCAACACGCCGCTCGAGCTGGCGATGAACAACCAGATCGACCGGTTCAATCTGGTGATCGATGTGATCGATCGGGTGCCCTCCCTCGGCTCCCGCGCCGCCCACATCAAGGAGCGCATGAAGGAGGCCATCCTCCACCACCGGGCCTATGCACACCGCCACGGCATGGACTCGCCCGACATCAACGACTGGCGCTGGAACCCGACGGAGCAACGATGAGCAGCACCCAACCAAGCACCCTGCGCCTGCCGACCCCCGGCTGCTACGCCGACCCCGACCGCAGCGGCCTCACCGCCGCCGACGTGTTCGACGGGATGACCGAGCACCTGTTCTTCACGCTCGGCAAGCTGGCCCCCACCGCCAGTCGCCACGATCTCTACATGGCCCTGAGCTACGCCGTGCGCGACCGGCTGATGACCCGCTACCTGGCGGGCATCGAAGCGCTGCGCAAGACCCCCACCCGGGTGGTGGCCTACCTCTCGGCCGAGTTCCTGATCGGTCCTCAGCTCGGCAACAACCTGCTGATGCTGGGCATCCAGGCGGAGGCCGCTGAGGCACTGAAACGGTTCGGCATCGACGACATCAACGACATCCTTGATGTGGAGGAGGAACCGGGCCTGGGCAATGGCGGCCTGGGACGGCTGGCGGCCTGTTTCCTCGAATCCCTGGCCTCGCTCGAGATTCCGGCCACCGGCTATGGCATCCGCTATGAGTTCGGCATCTTCGATCAGCTGATCCGCGACGGCTGGCAGGTGGAGATCACCGACAAGTGGCTCAAGAGCGGCTGGCCCTGGGAGCTGCCCCAGCCCGACCAGGCCTGCTTCGTCGGCTTCGGTGGCCGCACCGAGGGCTATCGCGACGACCACGGCAACTACCGGGTGCGCTGGATTCCGGAGGAGCACGCGATCGGCATCCCCCACGACGTGCCGGTGCTCGGCTACCGGGTCAACACCTGCGACCGGCTGCGGCTGTGGCGGGCGGACGCCACCGAATCGTTCGACTTCTATGCCTTCAACATCGGCGATTACTACGGCGCGGTCGAGGAGAAGGTGGGCAGCGAAACCCTCTCCAAAGTGCTGTACCCGAACGACGGCACCGATGAAGGGCGGCGTCTGCGCCTGAAGCAGCAGCACTTCTTCGTGAGCTGTTCGCTCCAGGACATGATCCGCAGTCTCGATGCCCGCGGCATTCCAATCGAGGAGTTCCCGGAGCACTGGGCTCTGCAACTGAACGACACCCACCCGGCGATCGCGGTGGCCGAGCTGATGCGGCTGCTGATCGACGACAAACACCTCAACTGGGACACCGCCTGGGAGATCACCACCCGCTCGGTCGCCTACACCAACCACACCCTGCTGCCGGAGGCTCTGGAGAAGTGGGGGCTCGATCTGTTCAGCTCCCTGCTGCCGCGCCACCTGGAGCTGATCTACGAGATCAACCGCCGCTTCCTCCAGCAGGTGCGCATCAAGTATCCCGGCAACGAAGCGGTGCTGCGCCGGGTCTCGATCATTGATGAAGACGGCAGCAAGGCGGTGCGCATGGCCCATCTGGCCACCATCGCCTCCCATCATGTGAACGGCGTGGCGGCCCTGCACAGCGAGCTCGTGCAGAGCGAGCTGTTTCCCGACTTCGCCGCCCTCTGGCCCCACAAGTTCACCAATGTCACCAATGGCGTGACGCCGCGGCGCTGGGTGGCCCTGGCCAACCCCCAGCTCTCGGCCCTGCTCAGTGAAACGGTGGGCGATGGCTGGGTGAAGGACCCGGAGCAGCTGCGGCTGCTGGAGCGCCACGCCGATGATCCCGGCTTCCTGGAGCGCTGGGAGGAGACCCGACTGGGCGTCAAGACCCAGCTCAGCCAGTACATCCATCGCCATACCAGCGTGCTGGTGGATCCGGCCTCCCTGTTCGACGTGCAGGTGAAGCGGATCCATGAATACAAGCGCCAGCACCTCAATGCCCTGCAGGTGGTGGCCCGTTACCTGCGCATCAAGAACGGCCTCGACCAGGGCATGGCGCCACGCACGGTGATCTTCGGTGGCAAGGCCGCACCCGGCTATTACATGGCCAAGCTGATCATCCGCTTCATCAACGGCATTGCCGAAACGATCAACGCCGACCCCGACATGGACGGCAAACTGCGGGTGATCTTCCTGGCCGACTACAACGTGAAGCTGGGGGAGCGGGTCTACCCGGCCTCCGACCTCTCCGAGCAGATCTCCACCGCCGGCAAGGAAGCCTCCGGCACCGGCAACATGAAATTCGCCATGAATGGTGCCCTCACGATCGGCACCCTCGACGGCGCCAATGTGGAAATCCGCGAGCAGGTAGGAGCCGACAACTTCTTCCTGTTCGGCCACACCGCCGATGGCATCACCGCATTGCACAACAAGGGCTATCGCCCCTGGGAATGGATCAGCACGATGCCGGAACTGGCGGAGGTGCTGCGGCTGATCGAGCAAGGGCACTTCAGCAACGGGGACAGCGATCTGTTCCGACCGCTGCTGGAGAACCTCACCGGTCGGGATCCCTTCTTCGTGCTGGCCGACTTCGACGACTACCTGCGGGCCCAGGCGGAGGTGGATCGCCTCTGGGTGGACCGCCACCGCTGGAACCGGATGTCCCTGCTGAATTCAGCCCGCAGCGGCTTCTTCTCCTCCGACCGCTCGATCCGGGAGTATGCCGATCGGATCTGGCAGGCGGAGCCTTACCCGGTCGCGATCACCTGCGAGATGGATTGAGCCCGGGACGGCCGGGCCAGGGCGATCAGCCCTTGTCCGGCAGATCCGGCGTCTGATGCAGCAGACGGTTCAGCCGCAGCCTGTCGGCATTGAGCGGATCCGGTGCCAGTTCACCGGCCACTTCGCGGAACTTCTGCTCCACCTCCTCGGGAACCCGCACATCGAACACCCGTTCCATCAAGGCCTCGATCGAGAACAGATGGGCATTGATGTTCTCCAGATCGGCCAGGGCCTGCTGAAACGCCTCACCGGCACTGGCGGGGGGGACGACGGCATCGGCTGAACAGGGAGCGCCGCCGGCAAGTTCCAGACCGGGTGCCGTGGCGCCACCGACCGGACCCTGCGCCTCAGCGGCATCCTGCTGCTTCTGCAACTCCTCCATCACCCGGCCCGCCAGGGTGCGGAACGACTGGAGCGCAGCCCAGCTGAGCTCCTGCTGTTGCCGCAGGGTGGGGTTCTCGCGAATCAATCGGTCGTGTTCCCGATAAAAACGCTGGCAATCAGGGCACTGGCAGGGCTCTTCGGGCACCACACTCCCTTGGGAGGTCAATGCCCATCATGGCACTGGGCGGGATTTCAGGCGCTGAGACGGTCCGGTCCGCCAGCTTCACCACCATCCAGCCCCTGATCGCCAGCGAAGCCTCCATCCGGCTCCTCCTCACCGCAGGCGGGGATCGGCAACTCGATCGTGCTCACCACGTTGATCACATCCCGCAACCGCATCGCGTCCGCAAACCAGCCCATCGCCTGCTCCGTATCCCGACGTCGCTCCGCATCGGCTGCCTGGTCCTCATGGGCCTCGGCCAGCAGGGCCAACCAGCAGAGGCAGCGTGCCTGCACCACCGACAGATCAAG
>CAMDLO010000072.1 GCA_945901765.1 Cyanobium sp. NIES-981
TCGAGGCGAGCCAGCATCGGCAGGGCGAAAGCTGCCGTCTTGCCGGTGCCGGTCTGGGCCTGACCCACCAGGTCCCTGCCAAGCAGCAGCTCGGGGATGGCGGCCTCCTGGATGGGGGAGGGCTCGCTGTAGCCGATCTCCGCCAGGGCTGTGAGAATCTCCGCCGCGAAGCCGAAACGGCGGAATCCGGAGACCTCCACCGCTTCGCCGGAGGTCTGCTGTGCCGGTTCTGGGTTGGAGGAGCTGTCGAGCGTGACGGACTGGGCCGTTACGGACTCGAGCGTGACGGACTCCGCTGAAAGGGACTCCGTCGTAAAGGAATTCGTTGTAGGGGAATCCGTAGACGGGGAACCCGTCATGGTGGGGGTCTTGACGCCGGGGTCCGTGGAAATGGACGCGTTCGTCTGTTCCGAGGCCGCGGTGCTCTCGTGCGTTGCAGTCATTGTTCGGTTGTCTGGCCTGGGCCTGAGGTGATCCTTCTTCGACAGGCCGGCAGACACCCGTAAAACGCTGCCTTGCCCTTCTCAAAGGTTGAAGTAAAACTTTAGCACCCAGCGCGTTCAGCTGGCTCGCCTGTAGTCGTCGGCCAGCCGCTCGATGTCGTCCTCCCGCAGCTGGTCGCCCCGCTGCACCTCCACGATCAGCAGGTCGGTACCCGTGGCGCTGGCCCGATGCACCGCACCCGCCGGGATGAACAGGCTGATGCCGGGCGCAGCTGTCTGCGTGACGCCATCGCACTCCAGCAGGCCGCTGCCGCCCACCACCACCCAGTGTTCGCTGCGCCAGCGGTGCCGCTGCAGGCTGATCCGCTCACCGGCATGGATGCACAACCGCTTCACCTGATAACGATCGCCGCGGGCCAGGGTCTCAAACCAGCCCCAGGGGCGCTGCTCGCGCTGTGGAGCCTGGCTGGCTGACGGGCTTGCTGAGGCAAGCGGGAGGGCATCATGCACGGCTGGGCTCGGTGGTCACGCAGATGGGGTGATCAGGCAGGCCCGTTCCCTGGCCCGACTGAGGCCGGTATAAATCAGTCGGGCATCCCAGTCACGACCCGGCGGCAGCAACAGCCAGACCGTGCCGTACTGGCTTCCCTGCGATTTGTGCACCGTCAGCGCCAGGGCGGGCTCCGCCTGCCCCAGCAGGGCTGGATGGAGCTGCCGTCCGCCGGGAAACAGCACCCGTCTGGCGCTGCCCTGGCCCACCAGCACCCCCACATCACCATTGGCGAGCCCGTGCTCAGGCAGGTTGCGGCGGTTGAGCACGGGCGTGCCGAGTGGCCATTGGCTGCAGGCGCGAGCGGCCGCCTCGCCCAGCAGCTGGCGATGCAGCCCTGCCACGCCCCAGCGGCCCTGGCGGATCGGGGTGAGCAGCACGCAGCGTTCCAGTTCGTTCAGCAGCGCCGCCCAATCCTCCGGCTGCTGCTGATCGTCTGCGGCTCCAGCCAGGGCTGCCAGCCGTTGCTGGTGCTCGGCCAGGGCCGCAAGTGCCGCATCGGCCTGCAGCCATTGCAGGTTGGCCTGGGGATCCAGCTGCCGCAGCATCGGCTCCAGGGCCGCGAGCTGAATCGGCCCTGCGTGGCGCAGCTCGGCGGTGACCGCGGCGATCGCTCCGCCATTGCGGTAGGTGGTGCACAGCTCCACGGCCCCATCCCCAAGCTGGGAGCGCCGTTCCGGTCGCATCAGTTCCTGCAGCACTGGCCCTGGCCCCACCGGCGGCAGCTGGGCCGGGTCGCCCACCAGCACCAGTCGGCAGTCGGCCGGCAGGGCCTCCAGCAGGGCTGCCATCAGCGGCAGATCCACCATCGACAGTTCATCGACCACCAGCAGATCGAGCTCCAGCGGCCTGCCGGCATGGCGTCCGAAGCGCTCACCGCTGCTCTCCAGCAGGCGGTGCAGGGTGGAGCAGGGGGCCGCGAGCACGCGCGCGGCGAGCGCGGCCGGCAGGGCGCCGCAGTTCCGCTCCAGCGCCTCCCGCAGGCGGGCTGCCGCCTTGCCTGTGGGTGCCGCCAGGTGCACCCGCAGCTGGGGGTGGTGGTGCAGCTGCTCGGCGAGAAGCTGCACCACCAGACTTGTCTTGCCCGTGCCGGGGCCGCCGCTGAGCAGCAGCAATCCATGCTGCCGGGCCGCCGTCACCGCCCGCTGCTGCTGGGCGTCCAGCTCGGCGAATGCCGCCAGGGGAGCGGCGTCAGGCAGGGGCGTGACGCTCTGTCGTGCCCGCGCCACCAGGGCATCCAGGGTCGACTCCAGCTGCAGGTGCCAGCGGCGCCAGCGCAGCCGTGATCCAGCCAGCACCAGCGGCGCCTCCGGCGCCTCAGCAGGCGCTGTCGCCTGCGCCACCAGGGGGGAGTTCAGCAGGGCCTGGCGGTAGGACTCCGGCCAGCGGCCGGCTTCGAGCCCCTCCGGCATCGCTCCGTCGAGGTCGAGCTCCAGGGTGCCGTCCTCCAGGGCCTGGGCCAGGGCGCCGATCAGCGCCAGAACGGCCGGGTCGATCGGTGCGGCGCCCGCGCAGAGCCTGGGCAGCGCTTCGGTCAGGGCCGCGGCCAGTACCCCGCCCGTTCCAGGCGGTCTGCGGGCGGTTGCGCTGTTCATCGGCTGCCCTCCCGCAGCGCCGCATCGAGGGCCAGCAGGCGCTGCAGGGGCGGCTGCT
Source organism: Cyanobium sp. NIES-981 (assembly GCA_945901765.1). GTDB lineage: Bacteria > Cyanobacteriota > Cyanobacteriia > PCC-6307 > Cyanobiaceae > NIES-981. Next base: position 2,647 of record CAMDLO010000072.1, read on the forward strand.
CCACCAGCAGCCCCGGCACCGCTCCGCCGCTCGTCGCCAGTGCCGTCACGGCCGCTGTCTCCTCAGGCACGCCCCGCAGGAACGCGTAGGCATAGCCGCCGAGATGGCGCTCGGGCTGGTAGCCGGGCAACCGCCAGCGCAGGTAGCGATGCAGTGCCACCAGGTAGAGGTGGGCCTGCAACGGGTAGTGGCTGTCGGCCATCAGGTCCGCCATCGCCCTCTGGCTGTAGTGCAGCGGTCCGCAGGCCACGGGGATCCCGGCGCCATCCCGTTCACCCAGCCAGTTGCTTTTCCAGTCGAGCACCCACCAGCGCTCTCCCTGGCGGAACACCAGATCGATCGAGCCGGTGAGGATCCCGTGGCTGGCAATGTCCAGACACGCCAGCCGGCTGCCATAGGCCGCTCCGAACAGGCCGCCCGGGTGGTTCTGGAAGCAGCGGGCCAGATCGCCGCTGCGCAGCCGGGGTGGGTTGGCACGCTCCGTGTCACCGGCGGAGCGCGGCACCGCCAGAGGCAGATCGAAGTTCATCTCATTGAGCCAGGTGCGCGGCGTCAGCCCGGCCAGCCGAAACGTTGCCAGCGCTCCGCCGAATGGCGTGCAGCGCAGGCGCTCCAGGCCAACGCTGAGCCTGTCTGCCAGCTCGGCCGCCAGGCCGGCCCGTGCCAGTTCCTGGTGGATCAGGCGCTGGTGCTCCGCGACCAGTGCGCTGCGGCTGTAGTCGAGTTGTTCCAGGATCCGGTGCAGCGCCTCCCCCGGACCGGCGCCGCGGGGGAAGTCGGCCAGGGGGCCCCGCTGCTCCCGCAGGCACTCCGGCTGGCACTCCACCGGGTCGTGCTGCTCGCAGGGAGGTGCCGCTGCGGCGGCGGGGTCGCTGGTGTCGCGGCCTTCATCGCCAGCTGCCGGACCGGCGCCGCCCCTGCCGTGCACCCAGCTCGAATAGCTGCTGCGTCCCCAGCTGGTGTCCAGGCGGTGGCTGGGCAGGGCGCCGGCCAGCAGCTCCCCCTGCGGGGCGGGGGGCTGCCAGCGTTCCCCCGGGGGCGGCAAGCCGGCTGGATCGAGCCGGTGCAGAGGCAGGTCCACCGGCTCGCCTCCCGCCTCTGCCGGGAACAGCCAGGGGGCGAGCGGATTGGCGCCGTGGCGTTCAGCGTCACGCCATCCGAGCACGAGCAGATGGCGGGCCCGGGTGGCGGCGACGTAGGCCAGCCGTTCCGCTTCCTGCTCGGCCGCGGCCAGATCGGCCTGGGCCGCCTCACGGCCGCGCCCCCAGTGCGGGGAGCGGTGCAGATCGAGTCGGGGTGCTTCGGCGCCGCGGGGCAGCCAGCGGCGGCCCAGCTCGGTGGCCTTGCTGCTCGGGGGGGGCGGCGCCCGCCAGAGAAATGGGCAGATCACCACCGGATATTCCAGCCCCTTGCTGCGGTGCACCGTCACCACGGCGATCGCCGCATCGGCGGCGGTGCTGTTGAGCTGGTGTTCTTCGGGCACGCGTCGATCGGGATCAAGGCGGATCCGACGCAGCCAGTCGGCGGCGGCGGCGCTGCCAAGCCCGAGCCGGTGCATCCGCTCCTGCACCAGTTCGGCGGCCTGCTGCAGGTCGGCCAGCAGCCGGCCTCCCAGCGACAGCCGCGCCAGTCCCTCGATGCTCAGCAGCTCCCCCAGGCAGGCCAGCAGCCCGGTGCGCTCAAGCCGCTGGGCCAGCTCCGCCAGCTGGTCGGCCAGCCGCTCCCAGTCGGCGGGGGGAGCCTCGCTGAGGCGGGTGGCGTCCCAGCCCAGCAACGGCGAGGCTGCCAGCAGCCGCAGGCGACCGGGATGGACCGGATCGGCAAGGGCATCGAGCAGACGCTGGAGGGCGGCAGCGGCTTCGCTGGCGAACACATCGCCGCGGCTCACCAACCGGCTCGGCAGACCCCGCTGCTCAAGGGCATGGCGCAGTTGTTCAGCCTGGCGGTGGGTGCTCACCAGCAGGCAGAGGTCGTCCGGGTTGAGCGCCCGGATGGCACCGTCCGGCAGCCGCAGGGCCGGGCCCCGTTGCAGCAGCTCCAGGCACAGGCCTGCCACCAGCGCGGGCAGCTGCTCCTCGTCGTCGAGCGGCAGCAGCTGCAGCGGGGAGATCCCCGGCTCGAGCAGCAGTTCGCCTTTGGCAGCTCGCGCCAGCACGGCGGGCACCTGCAGGTCTGAGCGCACCAGGCCCGGTGCCATCAGAGCGTTGAGCGCCGCCACCAGGGCCGTCTCGGAGCGCCGGTTCTCGCGCAGCCCATAACGGCTGTCGGCGCGGTCGCGGGCCTGGCGGTAGGTCGCCAGTTCGCCGCCGCGGAAGCGGTAGATGGCCTGCTTCGGGTCTCCCACCATCACCAGCAGGTGGCGGGGGGTCTCGCCAGCCCCAGCCACGAAGCACTGCTGCAGGATCCGCCATTGGATCGGATCGGTGTCCTGAAACTCATCGATCAGGGCGACCCGGTACCGCGCGGAAACCGCCGCCAGCAGGGCCTGGACCTGGTCACTGCGATGGCTGTTCGTCGCGCTCGCCGGATCGAGGGCGGCGAGCAGGCCGCCGAAGCCGATGCGCCCGCTGGCGGCACGGCGCCGCTGCAGTTCCGCCCGACCGTGATGCAGGGCGTGGCTGAGCACCCCTTCGGCCGGACCGTCCACCAGGGCGGCGATGGCTTCCAGCAGGGGCCGTTCAGGCAGGGCGGCGGGGCTGCCGAAGGCGTTGGCGGTGACCTTGCTGAACGGGGCGGGGTGGAAGTACTCCCGCAGCAGCGGCTGTTCCAGCACCGCCCCATAGCCAGCACCGCCGCCCTCCGGGGCCACGGTCGCGATCCAGGCGTTCAGTTCGCCCACCCGGTTGCGGTTGGGGCGCGGGGAATAGGGCTTGGTGTCGGTGATGCCGCGGCTGCGCAGGTCGGCCGCGCTCTGGCAGAGGGCCTGCTCGAGGGCCTCGCCCCGGTCCTGCCAGGCCTGGGTGAAGGCTCGCCAGCACCGCTCCACCAGCGCGGGCAGCTGCTCCTGCAGTCCCTTCGTCTCTGCCCAGCCGCAGGGCAGCGGCGCCAGCTCCAGGGCTGGATCGCTGTCGAGACGGCGCAGCAGGCGCTCCAGCAGCGCCGGCGTGATCCCCTGCTGCTGCAGTCCCGCCAGCAGGTCCGCCGGCAGGGTGAGCACCTGCTGCAGCCAGTAGTCGTGGACCACCTGGGCGGCCTGTTCGCCATCGTCCTGTTCCAGCTCCAGGGCCGGTCCCTGCCCGGCTTCCAGGGCCTGGCGCTGCAGGGTGCGGCGGCAGAAGCCGTGGATCGTGGTGATGTCGGCGCGATCGAGGGCCTCCAGCGCCAGCAGCAGCTGGCCGCGCAGCCGCTGACGGCTGACGGGATCATCGGCCTGGAGGGCGTACCAGGCCGCCAGCACCGGGTCGGCCGCGGCGACCTGCTGCACCTGGTCGCCGCCGGCTTCCGTTGGCTCCACCCCGGACTCCACCACCGCCTCCACCCCGGAATCCACCACTGACTCCACCACCGCCAGGCCCTGCTGAAGGCGCAGGGCGATGCGGTCCCGCAGTTCGGCCGCGGCCGCCTCGGTGAAGGTCACCACCAGCAGCCGCTCCAACGGCAGGGGATCCTCCGCGCGGGTGACCAGCCGCAGCACCAGATGGGCCAGGGCGAAAGTCTTGCCCGTGCCGGCGCTGGCTTCCAGCAGCATCACCCGGGGCTGCAGCGGCACGGTGTTGGCGTCGAAATCGGGCAGCTCCGGGGCGGCCCGCTCCCGGCTTGAACGGCTGGGCGGCGCTGCGTTCATCGCGACCGGCTCCGGGTCCGCACCAGACTGTGGTGCTCCAGCAGCGGCGTCAGCAGCGTCTGGGCCGCCTCGCTGAAGTCGGCATCCAGCAGGTCCCGGGTGCTGGTGCCGCGGCCGAAGCACAGGGCCATCACCGCCTCCTCCCGCTCGGCGCTGCTGCCGAACCCCCCTTCCCATTCCGTCCGTGCCGCCTGGAAGCCGCTGCCCGGCCGGCGCCGTTCGGCTGTGGCCCAGGCCCAGCCGCTGCCCGGCGGCACAGGCCAGCAGCGGTGGCGGTACCGGTCCCGCAGGTTCAGCAGCTGCTCCAGCTGAACGACGGCCTGCCCGGCCGTCAGGGGTTCCAGCTGCTCCAGCACCCGGAAGCTGTGGTCGTCACGCCCCACCAGCAGGCCGCCAGACGGCGCCAGACCGCCGGCGCTGGCCAGCAGCAGCCCCAGCCACAGTTCCAGCCGCTGGGCCGGCCGCGGCCGGGCACCGTGGGCCAGTACCACCCGGCCGCCGCGCAGGGGCAGCATCGCTTCAAGCCCCACCGCCGTTGCCGTCACCAGGTCCTGATCCCCCAGCTCGTTGAGCACGGCCTGCAGGGAACACCAGCGCTGCCGCAGCTGGCGGGTTTCCAGCTCGCCGGCCGCGCCGGCCGGCAGCAGGCCGCGGCCGCGCTGCTCCTGCGCCCAGTCGGGCAGGGTCTGGCGGTCGAGGGTGTCGCGCAGCAACTGGGCCCGCTGCCGTTCCTCCAGGCTGAGCGACTCCCGATCGCGCATCTGCAGACCCCACTCCTTCGGTCGCAGCCCCAGGCTGTCCAGCCAGCTGGCCTGGGGCGCCTGGAGCCAGGCCAGCAGATCCCCATGGGACGGTTGGGGGGCTGCACACGCGGCCGGAAGCACCCCGGCCGCCGCCGCCAGCGGCCGGGGTGCTTCCGGCCGCTGCTCTTCCAGCAGGCGTCTGACCTGGAGCAGGCGCCGATCGCTGCAGATCGGCGGCAGCGGCCCTGCGGCGATGAAGTTGCGCCGTTCCAGCGGATTGGCCGCCGGTTCCCACAGCAGCTGGGCCATGGCCGGTGTCCCCAGGTCCTGCTCCAGCAGCGCCAGCCACTGGCGCACCGGTGTGCAGGGCATCAGCGCCTCGCCGCTGCGGTTGTCGCGGCTGCTCCAGGTGATCACCAGGTGCTGGCGCGCCGAGAGCAGGCTCTCCAGCAGCACGTAGCGGTCCTGATCGGCCGGATTCGGGTCCCCCAGCTGCCGCCCCTGCTCCATCAGATGAAAGCCCGGGCGCTGCCGCTGCCGCGGAAAGGCGCCGCCATCGAGGCCCATCAGCACGATCACCCGGTGGGGGATGGCGCGCATCGGCTCCAGACCGCTGATCGTCAGGGCACCGGAGCGATGGCCGAAACGGCCGCTATCGGCGCTGAGGCGTTCCGCCAGCACCTCCGCTACCACCGGTGCCGGCAGGGTCAGGGGACAGGCACCCGCCGCGGCCAGCCAGTCGGCCAGGGCGGCCTGGATCGGCGGCAGCTCCCAGCTCCAGTCGCCCTCCTCCGCGAACAGGCTCGACAGCAGTGGCCGCAGCAGCGCGACCCAGGCCTGCGGCGTGCGCGGCTGCTCCAGCTGCAGCAGGGCCTGCCGCAGCCCCAGCAGCAGAGCCAGCCAGCGGCTTTGCTGCTCCAGGCTCACCGTCATGGTCAGGGGGGCGGTGGCGTTCGGCGCCAGCCCGGGCTGCTCCGGCAGCACCAGTCCCAGCAGCAGCCGGTCGATCGCCCAGGAGAAGCTGTGGCTGGGGTCGCCGCCGCGGGCCCGGCCGTCGAGCCCCCAGCGGAACCCAGCCCGTTGCAGCAGTGCATTGATCGCTCCAGCTTCGGCGGGGTCGATGCCATGGCGCTGCAGCAGCGGCGCACAGGCCAGCAGGGCCTCCAGCGCTGAGGCGGTGAGCCGCTCGCCGCCCAGGCCCAGCAGGCCCAGCAGCCCCTGAGCGATGCCCGGATCGCTCTGCTGGCTGCGGTCGGTCAGGCGCCAGGGCAGTGCCACGCCCGTGGCGCTGCTGTCGCCGAACACCGCCGCCACGAGCGGGGCGAAGGCCTCCACGTCCGGCGTCATCACCAGCACATCCCGCGGTGTCAGGCTCGGGTCGTCGGCCATCAGCTGCAGCACCCGGTCGCGCACGATCTGCACCTGACGGAGCCGCCCCGGACAGGCCAGGAAGGTGAGGGAGTGATCGCCGGGCTGCAGCTGCAGCGTCGGCCGCTGCTGCGGATCCACCAGCTGCTCCTGCAGCTGTTCCAGCAGCGTCGGGCTGCGGCCGGCCAGCTCGGCGGCGCTGGCCGCTCCCAGAAACAGATCCCGCTCCTCCACCCGCGCCAGCTGGGTGGCACCGGTGCCCTCGAGCAGCTGTTGGAATTCGGCGCCGAGCCGCCCGAAGCGGGCCTCCAGCCGCGGCACTGCCAGCAGCCAGTCCTCCCCGAGGGGCGTGCTGGCGGCCTGGTCGCGGCGGCGCCAGAGTTCGCGGCAGGGGGTGAGCAGATACACCTCCACCTCCACCAGGCTGGCCAGAGCCTGGAGCAGCTCCACCTGCAGGGGCGCCATGCTGCTCAGGCCGAACAGGCGCAGCGGGTTCGGCACCGGCGCTGCCCCGAGCAGGCCCTGGCGCAGGTGAGCGATCGCCTGCCGCACCCGCAGGCCGAAGGGAGCTTCCGGCAGGCGTTCGGCCAGCTGGCGCAGCAGCAGGGGCTGCCAGAGCTGCCCAGGGGGCAGCGGCCGGCCGTCGCCATCGTGGGCGTTGCCCCCCAGCCAGGCCTCCAGCATCTCCGGGCGGTAGAGGGTGTAGTCGTCGAAGGCGTCGGCGATCGCCCGCCCCAGTTGCCAGAGCGCCCGGTCCAGTTGCTGCGGGCCAGCGCGGCTGGATCCCTGCCGTTCGCCCAGCCAGCGCTGCAGCGGTCCGGCTTCCGGGCGCTCCACCAGGGCCGGCAACAGGTCGAGCAAGGGCCAGACCAGCTCGCGGGCCCGCCAGGGATCGGCCACCCCGTCGCTCCCCAGCAGCTGATCCACCAGATGCCGCAGCTGGCTGCCCGGAAACGGGAAGCGCAGGTTGGCGGCGATTCCATCGGCGCAGGGCGCGTCGGGATCGCCCAGCCCCAGGGCCAGCTGCTCCCCCAGCCAACGGCTCGTGGGCCAGGTGTTCACCACCACCGACACCGTCGCGAACGGATCGGGGGGGCTGAGATGCAGCTGGCGGGCCAGCAGATCCACCAGAATCTCGGCCCGATTGCTGCGGAAGACCGTGAGCACGGTGCCGGCCCGGGCTCAGGCCTGCCGGGCCGCGAGGCTGCGCTGCAACCGGTCGCGGCTGCCGGCCACCTGGCGCACTGCCCCGGTTTCCGGGCAGTAGGCGCTCAGGGTGCCCCCGTAGCAGGCACCGGTATCGATCAGCACGATCGAGCCGCGGCGACGCACGCAGGGTCCGGGTGTGTGGCCGATCACCACGTCGCCGAAGCGGCCGTCGTAGGCCTGCCAGAACGGCTGGCGGATCCGCAGGTCGGGCTGCCAGGTGTGGGGATCGAAGCCCGCATGGGTGGCGATCCAGCCCCGGCCCGGGTACAGGCTGGGCAGGGACGCGAGCCGCTGCTCCCAGCGCCGGCAGGTGCGGTCGCCGAGTTGCCGGTAGGTGTCGCAGCCCGCCAGGTTGCGCCGGGATTCGCGGTCGTCGCGGCCGAGGGCCGCCGCAAGATCGGCCTCATGGTTGCCCTGCAGCCACACGGCCCGGCCGCTCTTGACCAGGCTCCAGGCCAGCTCCATCGTCTCGAGGATCCGCGGACCGCGGTTGATCACATCTCCGCAGAGCACCAGCCGGTCGTCACCTGGAAGCTGGCGAACCAGCTGCTGAAGACTCTCGGCACAACCGTGAACGTCCCCGATGACCCAGTGACGGGCGGGACGGCTGGGGGGCGTCATCGGAAGGATGCGATGGCCTCAGTCTGCCCCTTGATGTGTTCCTTGTCACCACCCCGGATCTTGCGTACGGTCGGAAACCAGTCGGGGAGAGGCCTGATGAGCGGAGCTGACCAGCGAGCGGGCGCGGATCAGGACGACACAGCTCGCCCCAACCCCGTTCCGGCCCAGGACCTGCAGAAGCTGCCCGTGAGCCAGCGGGTGAACGCCCTGGTCAAGGCCCTCAACGGTGCCAAACGCACCAGCGAGGCCCTGGCTCGGTGCCGCAGCGGTGAGGAGATGCTGGATGTGCTGCTGGACGCTTCCGCCCGGCTCGGCCTGGGCCTCAGCCGCCAGCAACTGGCCGACACCCCGCCGATCCGCGACTGGGTGTGGTGGAAGAACAAGGAGGCCCTGCTCACCATCGGCGACAACAAGCCCCGCTACCAGCAGGATGGCGGTCAGGGCCGGCCCGTCCGGCGCAAATTCCTGGGGCTGTTTTAGGGGGTGCTGGCCAGGGGATCGGGGATGGCTGCGCTGGGGGCTTCAAAGCGGCCCTGGGCCACGAATTCCAGGCGCAGCTTCAGGAAGACAATGAACTGTTCATCGGTGGAAACCACCGCCGCCGCCGGCCTGGGCACCGAGGCCAGCGGCGCCCCCAGTTCGCTGGTCTCCAGAAAGGCCGGGCGACGCACCAGCCAGAAGTCGATCGGTTTGCCTGTTTCGCCGTAGTGGCGCACCCGCTCGCGCAGCACTTCCTCGAGCGGCTCCTCCTCGCAGAGGAAGCGCTCGCTGGCGGCCACGAAGTGGTAAGTGGTCATGGGCGGGGGCTGCCGAAGAGAGGGTCGCGGCGGGGATTCTGAACCAGCGCCTTCATCTCGCGCACCGCCTGCTCCAGGCCCACCGCCAGGGCCCGGGCCACGATCGTGTGGCCGATGTTCAGCTCCTCCATCCCTTCGATGGCCGCCACCGCTTCCACGTTCTGATAGGTGAGGCCGTGACCGGCGTTGACGCGCAGGCCGATGCTGCGGGCGATGAAGCTGCCTTCGGTGAGCCGGGCCAGCTCGCGGGGTTGGTCGGCCCAGGCCGCTTCGGCGTAGGTGCCGGTGTGCAGTTCCACCCAGCGGGCGCCGGTGGCGGCGCAGGCCTCCAGCTGGCAGGCGTCGGCATCGACGAACAGGCTCACGGCGACACCCTCCGCCTGCAGCCGCCCCACCAGGGCGGTGAGGGCCGGCTGCTGGCCGGCCACATCCAGCCCCCCTTCGGTGGTCACCTCCTGGCGCTTCTCGGGCACCAGGGTCACCATGTCCGGCCGGATGCGGCGGGCGATCGCCTCCATCTCCGCGGTGGCGGCCATCTCCAGGTTGAGCCGGCTGCGCACGGTGGCTCTGAGCAGTTCAACGTCACGGTCCTGGATGTGACGCCGGTCTTCGCGCAGATGCACGGTGATGCCGTCAGCGCCGCCCAGTTCGGCCAGCAGGGCGTAGGTGACCGGGTCCGGCTCCACCGTGCGGCGCGCCTGACGCACGTTGGCGATGTGGTCGATGTTCACACCGAGGCTGGCCATCGCTCCTGGGCTCAAACCTGGATCCTATGGACTGCCGGCGGGCCAACTGCCCTT
>CAMDLO010000073.1 GCA_945901765.1 Cyanobium sp. NIES-981
GCTGGTCAGGGGCTGGGCTTGCCGGTTCCACACCGCATCCAGGCGCCAGCAGTCCCGCAGCTGGGTCGGGGTGATCCCTGATCCCTGGCGCCGGCTGCGCTGCTCCCAGGCGATCAGCTCTGCGGTGGCTGGCCAGCGTGGCATGGTCACCAGGGTCTCAGCAGACTGCTGGATGCAGGTTCGGGCCGGGGATGGCGCCTGCTGAACGGCTGAGCCAGGGCAGCTGCTTGATCGCCCTCGCTTCGTCACGGGAACCAGGTATGGACTGGCGATCCCTGGCAGTTGAATCCCGGCCCATAGTGAGGTGGACTGGTTTTTCTGGACAGGTCCCATCGTTAACCTCTGAGGCGGGGTACCGCCCCTGATCGGGGCTCCCACCAATGAGCAAGCGCCGCACCCACAGTCCCGAGTTCAAGGCCAGGGTCGCCATGGAGGCGATCAGTGGCCGCAAGACGATCCAGGAGATCGCCGCTGACCACTCAATTCACCCGATCCAGGTGAGCCAGTGGAAGCGGCAGCTCCTCGATGGCGCCAGTGACCTGTTCGCCAGGGGCAAGCAGAGCAAGGACAAGGAGGCAGGTCAGGCCAAGGAGGCCGAGTTGTTCCAGCAGATCGGCCGGCTCCAGATGGAGTTGGAGTGGCTCAAAAAAAAATCTCAGCTGCTCTGATGCCCGTGAACTGCGCAAGTTGGTCGATCACGACCATCCCGAGCTCAGCGTCAGCCGGCAATGTGCGCTGCTGGGCCTGCCCAGGTCCACGCTCTATTACCAGCCGACATCGATCCGGGAATCGACGCTGGCGATCATGGCCAGGATCGATGCCCATTACCTGGAAGACCCCTGCAGCGGCAGCCGCCGGATGGTGGGCTACCTGGCCAGAGATGGGATCCCGATCAGCCGTGACCGGGTGCGAAACCTCATGCGCCGCATGGGGTTACGGGCGATCTACCAGAAACCGCGCACCACGGTTCCTGGGGATCCATCCGAGCGCTTTCCCTGCCTCGTGGATCTCAGCACGGTCATGGCTGTGGATCAGGTGTGGGCCACCGATATCACCTACATCCCGCTTCAGAAGGGTTTCCTCTACCTGGTGGCGATCGTGGATCTCTTCTCCAGGAACGTACTCAGCTGGAAACTCTCCAACAGCCTTGACACGGAGTTCTGTCTGGATGCCCTGGAGATGGCGCTGGGAGATGGACGCAAGCCAGAGGTCTTCCACTCCGATCAGGGTTGCCAGTTCACGTCATCTACCTTCGTGGCGAGACTGCAGGCAGAAGAGATCAAGATCAGCTGGTCAGGCCGAAAGCGCTGTTACGACAACATCCTCGTTGAACGGTTGTGGAGGACTGTCAAGTACGAGGAAGTCTATCTACATGCCTACAAGGATGGCTGGGAAGCTGAGATCAGCCTTGCCCGCTTCCTGTGGAGGTACTGCCATCTAAGACCGCACAGCTCTCTGGGAGGCAGAACTCCCAATGAGGTCTACACTGAGACCGAACCCTGTTCCTCCCGCCCGGGGTTAACGATGTCAGGGGCCAGAGCTGTCCAATAAAAGGCACCCACCTCACCCTGCCTGCCCTTGCATCGCAGATCCTGAAGCTGGGCCCTGCCAGTGCAAGCAACCCACAAGACCGCCGCCGTGTGCTGTCAACTGAAGGCCGGGGGGGCAGCCCGCTGGCGCTAGTGATCGAGCGCGAGGAGAGCGGATGGTTGGTGCACGGCGGCATTGAGACGCTGGAGCGCGAACAGGATCAGGCCGAGACGATCCGCAAGCTGAACGACCGCCAGGCCGATTGCCTAGAGCTGGTGCAGCAGCGATGGCACGAGGACCTACAGCGCACCACCGCCAACGATGTGGTGCAGGGCCTGGCGATCAAGGGGAGGGACGCGCAAACGATGGCAGGCCGCACCCTGAAGCAGCTGGAGCGCAAGGGGCTGATCGAGTCAATCCGCCAGCCCGATGAGTTCGGCTGCCGTGGCGCCTATGCCTTCAGGCCCACTGCCGACGCACTTCCGACGGCCTCGCGCGGGGGCCAGAAAAACAGTGTCGGCAGTGTCGGAAGCGTCGGAACCGATGCCCTCGCGTGTGAGGACCCGGAGCAGAACAACCATCTAAAACATAGATACAGTCCCACTGCCGACACTGCCGACACTGCCGACGGTAAAAACGGAAGCCCCACGCGAGGCGTCGACACACCGTCGGAAGTGGGAAAAACACTGTCTGATCTGGTTTTGGTGCCGCTGGCCGTTGGATCTGGCGCTGATGCCTTCGCTGATGGTGACGATCCGGCATGGGGGGCCAGGCCGTCTGATCAGTCGGCTGCCTGATGCCCCGGCCCTGCTGGCCATGCAGGTGGGTCTGCTGGCGTTGTGGCAACCCTGGCCATGCACCGCACAACCAGACCCATGCCCGTCCGCATCACCACCGCTGAAATCTGGACACCCAAGCGGATCGACCGACTCGCGCGCGGTATGTATCCCGTGATCTTCGGCCGCCCTGCCCCTACAGCACCAGCCGACTGGTGCGACTATGGAGCCCTGTCGCCCCTGCCCCGATGGGCGAGTTCGAGCGGCTCAAGTGGCAGCTGATCGCCGGCAAAGTGGTCAACAGACCTTTGCTGAGGCCGGCATCGATGAACTGCTGGCCGAAGTCGCAGCTGCTCAGAATGGAGGAGTCAGCGAGCTGCAGGCTGCTAGCGAATGCTGAGACCCGTAGCAGTGGCGTCCCCGTGATCCGCACGGCTGGCACCAATATATACGGGAGCACGGGTTACGATCGCCAGTCGAACCCCTTTGAATTTTGGCAGCTGTTGCAGCCTCTGAGATCCATTCAGCCGCCCAAAGCTGGCAAAGCCTGATCTGGTGGGTCGGTTGGCCAGAACAGTCCTGGCTACGGGTGATATGGGCTGCGGCTCTCGCTGTGATCCTTATGGTTGTCTGGGATTGGCCCGTTCGGAACCTACGGGAGTTTGCAGACGATCTTGTCGGGAGCCAAGAACCATCAGAAACCAGCGACGTTTCGACCGAAAGCGAAGGCGTCGACTGGCGTTCTTATCTCTGGAGGGTGTCTGTAGCAGTTCTTACCGGTTTGATTCCCGTCATAACCCTGCTTGGCCCCAAACACGGCTCGCAGCCGACACACCCGGTTGTGGTTACACTGGTACTAGTGGTAATGGCCCTAGCGGCCCTTCAGCTCTATGGCCAAAACAGTGAAAACCTGGAAAGAATTAAATCGAAGATTAGTTTTAACGAACAATCGGCTAGAATCAGTAGCATCGGCGCTGGAGTCGAGAGCGTCTTGGCTGCGATCGGAGGAGGGGCAACAGGCGATATTGAGGATAAGAGAGGCAATCAAGGAATCCCAAAGGATCAAGTATCAACAGAAGGTAGAGACAAGGAGGTGGGCGACCCTGCAACCAGTGGAGCCTCTGCAGGGACTCAGCCAATCAGCAGAGAATTAGAAGCTGCAGCGCAAGCAAGCCAGCGAACAATCTACGAAGATATTAAAAGGCAAATTGCACAAGATTTACCAATCAGTTCACAGCCAAGAGAGGCATTTCTACAGGACCCCCGGAATTTATCTTTACTAGAAGACGATCACAGAGAGAAATACGATGAAGACGATGAATACTTTTTAGAATATCTACGCGATGACTATGAAGACTGGATGCGCAAGTTCTTGCAGACGTTTTCAATCACAGAGCCATATCTTGAAGGCTCTCTCCGTACTCGGTGGCCTCTCTTTACTGGCCTAATCGGGACAAGCTACAATTTTGGCGTAGACTGGACTAAGGACCATAAATCGCTAATTATCCCAGAGGAAGATATTCTAAAGTTGATCGATAGCTGGAATCGGAGCCTTAGCTTAGACAAACTGCGTGATGACAAGATGTACCCATATCTAAAAGATGCAATTGAAAGCTCCATTAGGTACGGAGTGCAGAAGTCAATTGCTGTCTTATTCGACAGGGATCAGCGACTGCCGGACTGATTTATAGAAAACGGAACAACAGGATTAGTTTCCACCATCTGAACACGGGTCCTTCCCGCGCTCTCAGTTTGTGGGTGTGTTCGAGCCTCGCGCTCTGGCTAGAGAACAACTTTTGAGCGAGTTAACCGCCAAAACTCCACCTATCCCCGCCGGTTAACGGTGCTCGATAGCCTGAATCCATGGAAATGCCGTTGCTGGATCTGCTGACGTCGCCGGTCAATCCGTTGCTGAAGGCCAGTGCCCCGCCCGTCGTTGATCCGCTTGTAATCACCACGCCGATGGTGCGGCGAAAGATCCCAGCCAGCCGGGTGATTGAAGATCAGAGGCGTGCCGCGAGTGCCGCCGCCGTGGTTGCCCAGCTGGAGCGCGACGGCACCGAGCTGGTGGGTCTGACCCGTGGCCAGTTCAGCCTGACAGAGTTAATCGAAGCGGTGCTGGAGCGGACCGGACCGGCCGAGCTTGGCATCAGTACATGGACCGCCGCGAGCACCAGCGTGGAAGCCATGCTCAGGTTGCTGCAGACCGGCCAGATCACTGGCTGTAGGTGGTTGGTAGATACAACGTTCGTGCGCCGTGTGCCCGCCCTGGTGGCCGAGATCCGCAAGCAGTTTGGAGATAATGCAATCCGAGTAACTAGAACACACGCAAAGTTTGTGACTGTGGTTAACCAAGAATGGCAGGTTGCAATACGGAGCAGCATGAATCTGAACCAGAATCCACGAATGGAATCATTTGAGCTAGGCCACGATCCAGAGCTGTGCAGCTGGCTGGTAGGCGTTATGGATCAGGTGTGGACCAACCAACCCAGGCAAATGGCCGAGGCAAGCCACGCGGCGCAAACCCAGTGGTTCCATGCTCATGGCTGAGGCGCCCCTGATGCCAGCACCGCCGCCGGCGCTGCAGGTGATCGACTGGTTACTGACCGGCGCGTCAGAGCAGCAGATAAGAGAAGCACTGGCGCAGCAGTACCCCGGCACGGATGCGCGGCAGGTGATGGAGCAGGTACAGCGGCAACTGACGGCCGCAGGAAACCCAAGCCCTGATGCCGTTCGAGGATGGGCGCTGCTGAGCTACCGAAAGCTCTATCAGCAGATGCTGGCTGTGGGCGATTTTGACGGCGCCAGGAAGGTGGTAAAAGAAATCACGTTGATCGGTGCACAGGGATGAGCTGGATCAGCGCCGCAGACCTAGCCAAGCGCACAGGCGTGAGCCGTGCAGCCGTTACGAAGGCAATCAGCTCCGGCCGCATCCCTGCCAATGCAGTGCGCCGTAGTGGTGGCAGTGTGCTGGTAGATGAAGCAGCCGGCCAGCGCGCAATCCTGAAGCGTGCCAACGTGGCGCCGGCCGTAGAGCACCAGGCGCCGCCGATGCTGCCCGCTGATACGGCAGAGCTGGCGAGTCTGTTCGCGTGGGGCAGCGCCGGCGAACCGGAGCCACCGCCGCCGGACGTGAGCCACCTCGAACGTGAGATCGACCGCGTAGCAGATGCGCTGGAATGCTGCTACGCAAGAGAGAGGAAGTTTCAGCAGGAGTGGCGAGCATTCCGCGAGTGGTTGCTAGGCCATAGCCAAGAGTGGAGGTTGCAACGCGGCGGCATTAACGAGCCAAGTTTTCTAGAGCAGCTACGCGAGCGTGAAGGTGATGATCAGCGGATGTGGAATGTATCCGTTGCGTGCAATGAGATCATCCTGCCAAAGCTAAGCCCGCTCGATGGCGTTGCATTGGCGTGCCAGTACCCGAAGGAGAAAGACACCGCCCGGCGGTGACATGGTGAAAGGCCCCGATCACCCCAGGCCGTCCAGTCCACCACCTTCGGCGGATCGCGGGCTAGGCGACGGTGCCACGGCGATGGGGGTGGGCTGGCCGGCGCCTGATCCGCCGCGCCTGGGGTTTGCCGTCTCGGCCCCGTCTCACCGGCCCTGTGCTGGAGGGGTGCCGTGTCCAAACCGGACCCCGGCCCTGTCCAGTCCAGGCCGTCTCACCGGCAGCCCATAGGCCGGCCCAAGAGCTGGCACAGCCTCCGAGCTGTAGAGAACTGGGGGGCTGTGGAAAACCTGGCCCCCGGTGCTGGCCGCCGGTAGTAAAGCGGATTCGATCTCCTACCGGTTCTGCTGGGTTTTTGTAGGGAACCTGCCCCTAAGTGTGGCCCTGTGCTGCATCCGTTACTGGGAAAAATGTCGCCTGATTCGTTGCTTGCGGATTCAAACGGTCCCGTTAAGTTCAGCGTACGAACGCCAAACGTCCACGCGATGACAACCGCCAGCCACCCCGCCGCCGCGCCCCTGCTGCTGCGGGATCTGCGCGATCCATCGCAACCCATGGCCGCGTTCACTGTTCGGCTACCGGCGGCCCTGATCGCTGCGATCAACCGGGCCGCCACGGCAAACCAAACCAGCCGCGCCACCCTCGCCCGCGAACTGCTGGCCCGAGGACTGGAGCAGCTGGAGGCCACCGCCAGCAGCTGAGCAACAAAAAACCCCGGGCCGTTACCAGCAGCCCGGGGCGATCAAGTCAAGAACCGCACCGATTCTATGAACAGCACAACCACTCCGCCCGCTGCTGAGTGGGCCCATTCTGTCACGATCGCCAGCAACGAACCGGCCGATGGCCTGGGCAACATTCAAGCCCTGTTGCCCAAGCTGCTGTCGAGTGGGCCCCAGGATCTGAGAACTGCCGCCGCCCTAGCCCAACTTGCCGCGCAGTGTCTAAAGCTGCTGGAGCACCGTCTACCTATCTTCAATCACGACTATTCAGACATCGTTGGCCATGCACGCTGGGTTGATGAAGCTGTATACCTCAAAGATGACTATGGGCTCCCTGTCTATGAAGACAAGTGGCAAACCGACCCAATCAACTACCTGGAAAAAGTAAGCGCGCCCGTTTATGAATTGGCCCGTGATCTGGAGGATTTAGCGGTTCGATCCGGGATGCAAGGCATGAAGCAGCTGGAATCCGCCGCCGGGGAGGTGGCGTGATGGCCCCCTCCCGCTTTCATGTGGCCACGTTGCTCAGCAGCAACCCGCCCAACGGTCGCCGCGTTATACGCCCCTCCCGCTGGGGCAACCCGTTTCGGGTGGGCATCGACGCTGCCACCCCAGCCGAGGCCGTCGCCCTATTCCGTGAGCACTTGAGCCAGCACCCCGACCTAGTGGAGCTGGGCCGCCGCGAGCTGCGCGGTTTTGACCTGGGCTGCACCTGCCCATTGGATCAGCCCTGCCATGCCGACGTTTGGCTAGAGCTCGCCAATGCACCGGCAGCTCAGCCCCAGGAGGTGGCGTGATGTCAGACCTTTTCCGACATTGCGACGACGTGTACGACGCCGGCAGCGATGGGATACGGGCGATCAATCAACGCCTGAGCCGCCGAGGCCTCCAGCTGGAGGGGGCCTCGTTTGAGGCCCTGCGCGATCTGCTGCGGGCTGCCCTGCAGCTGGCCGAGGTGGAGGCCCAGCCATGAGCGCCACCACCGAACAGGCCGCCCGGGACCCGATCCTTACGTTCCCGCGCCGGTCGTTTGACACCGATCCGCAATGGATCGCCGCCCGCGCCGATGCCCGCGCCCTGGGCCTCAAACCCGAGGCCGTCTACGCATTCAAGCGCCGCCACCAACCAGGCCTCGACAGCGGCGGAGCCGCTGCCGTTGTGGAACAGCGAGATCAGCAGGCAGGTGTCGAGATGGAAGCTGCCGGGGCTGGGCTTCACGGCTCCTGATCCCGCAGCTCGCGCAGCCGCGCCACCCACCGCGCGGTGGGTGATCACCACGTCTTCACCGGTCTCCACGGCAGCGAGGAGCGCCGAGAGCTGGGCCTTGGCCTCTGCCAGACCAACCTTGCGCATGGCCAACCAACCAACTAATCAACTAGACAAAGTGGCCTGCCTGGGTCGCGCGGGGAATCGATGGGCGACAGAGCTGGGCGACGGAACCCCAGCGCCGCCGCTGCTGCCGCGGAAACGCTGATCACCGCGGCGCACGGAGTGCCCCCAGGATGCAACGGGCATCCATGGACCCTGTGCGGCAGGAGCTTGCCGCAGGGACATCCCCAGCAAGGAGCACCAAGGGACCGTGCCAATCGAGATAGTGTCTACTGAAGCCGCAAAGGCCGAATGGGGGGGGGTAATGTTTAGGTCGTATTTTTTTCAAATTATGACTTATCTCGCTCGTTACATTAATAAAATATCAAAAAATTTAATTATTTTTTCTACTCCGGCTGCGTTATTGCTGGGCGCAGATCCGGCCAAGGCTGACATTAACATCAACATGTTTGATGAAGGATCGAATCTGAAAGTTGTTACGTCAGGAAGCTTGTCAGAGCTTGGCAGTCAAAGAAACGGATTTACTTGTGGCAGTGCAGGGGTGCTTTATTTGATAGATGGCATTATTTGTACTGGCCCTGATGAAGATCGAGCCCGATCATACGCTATAAATGGACCAACGCGACTTAGCGAGTCGGCTGATGTTTTCTACTCCTCCCCCTACCCCAACGTTTCGGGCCTCACTTTTAATATTTGGGGCGCTGCGCAAGAATATGTAATTGATCCAGACTATACGCTTGGCCAGCCATTTCTAGGCAGCGCTACCTTCAGTAACACCAGTCTTGCTGACCTGGGCTTTACAACGCCAGGCCTGGTAGCCACCTGGACCATCAACGGCACCTCCGAATCCATCAAACTGTTCGTTGGCCAAGAGGTTCCTGGCCCCTTGCCCCTGCTTGGCGCTGGTGCGGCCTTCGGCTGGAGTCGCCGCTTGCGTCGCCGCATCTCCACCCCTTGGATCACACCGCCTCAGGCCTGATCCGGATTCCCTTCTCCTTCAGCCCTGCCAACGGCAGGGCTTTTTTGTGCCCGCCAGTTGCGGGCAGCAGGACAGGGCGTTGACGTGTGGGAAACGTCGGCCTCCAAATGGGGTCAGGGGACGCCCCGGCTGGTTTCCCCACCGCACGGACCGACAGGTCAGGATCAAAGACACCGAGCCAGGCAACAGGCGGGTCAGGCCTGGGCTGGAGGTGACTCGGAATCATCCATGGCCAGCAGGCCCAGGGGCCAGGCCAGGGCCACCAGGGCGGCGGCGACGGCGCACAGCCGCGGTTCGCTGACGGCCATGCCCGCCAGGAAGGCCAGCGACACCCACCCCACCAGCAGGGGCGGCAAGGGGTAGGCCCAGCAGCGGAAGGGGCGCGCCAGTTCCGGTTCGCGCACCCGCAGGGCCACCAGGCTGCAGATCCCTGTCAGGGGCAGGGCCACATAGAGCACAGCGCCAAGGCTGAGCAGGCGCTCGAAGGAGCCAGCCAGCACGAGCACGGCGCTGGTGCCGCTGGTGAGCAGCAGGGCTGATACCGGCGTGCCACCGGCATTCACCCTGGTGGTGAGCGGCGGCAGCAAGCCGGCGCGGCCCAGGCCGAGCAGGATGCGCGGGGCGGCCATCACCACGGTGTTGATCAGGCCGAGCAGGGCCAGCAGGGCCACGGCGGTGATCACCGCGCCGCCGGCCGGGCCCACCAGGGCCTCGGCTGCCAGGGCCGCCGGCAGCGGCGAGCCCGCCAGCAGCGGCAGGGGCAGCACGTGCAGCAGGGCGGCGTTGATCAGCAGATAGAGGCCGGTCACCGCCAGCACGCCGCCGATCAGGGAGCGGGGCAGGTCGCGCTCCGGCTGGCTGAACTCCTCGGCGAAGTACACCGGGCTGGCCCAGCCGTCGTAGGTGGTGATCACCGCCTGCAGGGCCACCACCGCGGCCGCCAGCAGCTGGCGCCCGCCTGCGACTGGTGCCCTGTCCAGCGCGGCAGCGCTGGCGCTCGCCTGCAGCGGCCAAGCCGCTGGGCCCGGCAGCAGGAAGCAGCCCGCCACCAGGGCCAGCAGGGCGGCGGCCTTGGCCAGGCTCAGCCATTCCTGGCTGGTGCTGCCGGCCCGCAGACCGCGCAGCTGAATCAGGGTGAACAGCGCCAGCACCGCCAGGCCGCCCAGCTGGCTCGCCAACCCGCTGAGCGGCAGCAGGGCCGCGCCGTAGTCCCCCACCGTGGTGGCCACCCAGGCCAGGCCGATGCAGTGGGCCAGCCAGTCGGCCCAGCCCACCAGCAGGGCGGCGCGGGGGCCGAAGGCCCGTTCGGCGTAGACGGTCCAGCCGCCGGTGCGGGGCAGGGCCGCCGCCAGTTCGGCAGCGCAGATCGCCCCCAGCAGGGCGTAGAGGCCACCGGCGAGCCAGGCCGCCAACACCACCGCTGGTGCGGGCAGCTGAGCAGCCACTACCCCTGGTGTTCTCAGGATGCCAGCGCCGATGGTGCCGCCCACCGCGCCAGCCAGGCCGAAGCCCAGCCCGAGGATGTTCAGCAGCCGGCCTGGGGATGGCTGGGCCATCAGGGTCGGCTGGCGAGCACGGCGAAGAAGGGGTCGCCATGCCCACCGATCCAGCCCAGGGGCCCTTCGGCGCGGGTGGCTTCGGCGATCAGCTCGGGCCGCGGCCACCCCTGGGCGATCAGCACCCGCGCCACCGTCGCCAGCCGCTCGCCGTCGCTGGCTTCCGCCCAGATCTGCGGCGCCTTGGTCGGAAACAGGCGGTTGCTGAAGGCCACGATCAGCTGGCCGCCCGGCCGCAGGCAGCGCAGCAGCTCGGCGGCCACCGCCTCGGGCTGCTGCAGGTACTGCCAGCCGGCCACGATCAGGGCCGCGTCGAGGCTGGCATCCGCCAGCGGCAGCCGCTGGTCGGCGTTGAGGTTCTGCACCCAGTGGCGATCCAGTTGCGGGTTGGCCTGCAGCTCCCGCGCGTTCAGGCCGTGGCCGATCACCTCGCTGTAGCCGCCGTCGGCCGGCAGGTGGCTCACCCAGCTGCTCATCAGATCGAGCACCACCGCCCCGGCCGCAATCCGGTCCCGGTAGAGCCGGGTGAGCCGGCTGCGGAAGGCCGCATCCAGGTGGTGCACGAAGCGGGGCTCGGCATAGAAGAGTGCATCGTCGCTCTCATCGAGCTTGCGGCGTTCGGCCGCGCTCAACACCGGGGTGGCCATCGCTGCTGCGGTGCGGAGGGTCGCGGCCATCCTGGCGGGAGCGGTTCAGCTGCCGCGCCTCTGCACGAACAGGTGCATCTGCTGGCTGCCGGGGCTTATCGGCACTTCCTTCACCGTGAGGTAGGGCTGACCCTTCACCAGTTCACTCAGTTTGCGGAAGCCGTAGCTGCGGGCATCGAACGAGGGGTCATTCTTCTGGAGCAGGCTGCCCACCATGCCCAGGGGTGCCCAGCCGTCGTCCTGGGTGACGGCGCTGATCGCCTCGCACAGAAACGGCTTCAGGGGCGGAGCGCCGTCGTCCTCCGGCTCGGCCGCCGCCCGTCTGCCGCCCCCGCGCCGGAGCAGGTCGGTGTAGAGAAAGCGGTCGCAGGCGGCCACGAACGGTTTGGGCGTCTTGCGTTCGCCGAAGCCGATCACCAGCAGGCCCTGCTCGCGGATGCGGGTGGCCAGGCGGGTGAAGTCGCTGTCGGACGACACCAGGCAGAAGCCATCCACCCGGCCGCCGTGCAGCAGGTCCATGGCGTCGATGATCAGGGCCGAGTCGGTGGCGTTCTTGCCCGTGGTGTAGCTGAACTGCTGCACCGGCACGATCGCGTGCACGTTGAGCACCTCCTTCCAGCTGCCCAGCTGGGGGGTGGTCCAGTCGCCGTAGGCCCGCTTCACGGTGGCGGTGCCCACCTGGGCCACCTCCGTCAGCAGGTCGCTGATCACCGCCGCCTGGGCGTTGTCGGAGTCGATCAGCACCGCCAGGGTGGGGGCGTCGCGGTTCATGCCCCGCCGCCTCCGGCCCGCCAGCTGCGCTCCAGCAGTTGCAGCGGGTGCAGCACCGCCTGGGGATGGCCGCCCTCCTCCAGATGGCGGCGGATCTGCAGCGTGCAGCCGATGTTGGCGCTGGCCACCAGCTCCGCGCCGCTGCCGCCGAGG
>CAMDLO010000074.1 GCA_945901765.1 Cyanobium sp. NIES-981
TCTGTGTTCGGTTTGGTGGTAGTGCTCCGAACAGGGTCACAGACCGGCCCACCCATTGCCACAGCTGAGATCTGAGGGAGGCGTGCCGTCAGCCCCGGCTACGCCGGGGCTGCTCCTCCCGAGTTACACCACTCCATGGGACGCTGCTGGCCAGCACGACGAAGGTCTCCGCCCAACACAGACAGGGATCCACCAAACAGCCTGTCCGCCAAAACAGCCGGCCTACAACAACAGCCGGCCCGTAAAAACAGCCAGCCACAAATGCAGGACTGTGCATCCACTCAGGAGCGGCTAATCAGCTTTTCCGGGACGCGCCGAAGTGAGCAGGGGTAGACCTTGAGCATCTCCCTACTGCACACGTTTCCGATGGGTGCCTTATCGCGTGCCGTAGCGCTGCGCTTTGCCGATGGTCAGACGCTGGAAGCCGGCGGCAGCATCCAGCTGGGCATCACGCCCACTGCCCGTGACACCAGCCGCACCGTCAGCTACGACGCCGACACCACCAGCGCCGAGGCGGTGGCCCGCGGCCTCGGCGCCGGTGACAGCCGCGCCTACAGCCAGGCCAATCTCGACGCCCAGCCCCGGCCCGACGGCATCGCCGACCTGGAGAGTTACTACGACTCCCCCAACCTCACGATCAAATCGGGCGGCGGCCTGATCAGCGGCGCCGCCCTGGCCACCTCCCTGGCCCAGGGGGCCGGCGGCACCATCTCCACCGCCCTGGCCACCAACATCGGTCTGGCCAACGTGAGCTATGTCGACCGCTATGGCGGCAAGCTCTCGATCGGCAGCGACGACGTGGCCTTCTCCGCCACCGCCCTCGCCGCCAGCGACAACACGATCGAGCTGCGGCGCGGCGCCAACAGCACACCGATCTCCACCCCCGCCACACCGATCCCGACCGTGGCGGTGCTCGAGGCCGACGCCATTGTGCGCGGCTTTGAGACCGATCCCGGCAGCCACACCACGGTGCTCGGGCAGCCGAACGCCAACGTGGCCGCACGCGCCAGCCTGGAGCAGCTCTCGGAGCATGTGCCGCTCGATGGCCGCGCCAATGCCGAGGCGATCGGTCTGGAGCGGCTGGAGGTGAGCAGCGTGCCCGACGGCAACGGCGATGGCAGCGCCAGCATCAGCGGCAAGGCCCTGGCCGAAACCGCCGTGACGGTGGGCTCCGGCTGGGACCGGCACCCCAACGCCGCCGCCGGCACCGCGACGATCGAGGATCTCGACCTGCGCGCCCAGGCGCTCGGCATCACCGAATCGACGATCAACGGCAACCCCACCCTGAACACCGTGGTGGATGCCGCCGGTCTGGCGCGGATCATCCTCAACGGCAGCAACAACCACCTGATCAATCCGAGCCTGGTCGACAGCCTGGAGCTGGAGGGCATCGGTCTGAACGCCTCGATGGTGTTCACCAACCGCGGCGACGACACCGTGCGGGCCTTCGGTGGCGTGGATGATGCCGGCATCAGCTACGGCAACCGCTGGGCGCCACCGCCAGGCGGCGATCCCGATCTCGGCCTGGTGAGCAACCCGCTGCAGGGCTACATGCAGACGGCCGGTATGCGCGATTCCCAGGTTTACACCGGCATGGGCAACGACCGGATCGAAGCCGGCATCTACACCGAAGCCGCACAACAGATCGATGTGAACGGCGACGGCGTGTTCTCCGACTCGGTGTTTCTCGATTACGGCGCCCGCGATCCGTTCGTGCCCAGCGGCTACAACGGCTTCCTGAACAGCACCGTCGACGCCGGCGAGGGTGACGACGTGATCCTGGGCAGCAGCAACGGCAGCTTCCTGTTCGGTTCGCTCGGCAACGACACGATCAGCCTGGAGCGGGCGATGAACTCCTCGCTCTGGGGCGGGCTCGACGACGACACGATCGCCATCAGCGGGCCGGTGCGGGGCGCCATCAACCTGTTCGGCGGCCTCGGCAACGACCGGATCCAGGCCGGCAGCCAGGCCGACGGCGTGGTGAACGTGCAGTCGCTCGATGGCGGCTTCGGGCAGGACATCCTGATCGGCGGCCTGGGGGTCGACCGGTTCCTGTTCGGCAACGGCGGAGCGGCACTCTCCGCCACCTCCAGCACGCGGGTGAACGAGCTGCTCACCGATCCCGCGTTCTGGTCTGGGCTGAGCGGAGCCGAGAAAGAGCTGATCTGGCGCGAGGGGGTAGTGCTGGCCGCCCAGCCGAAGGCGGTGCAGGACGCGATCCGCGCCGGCGCCGGCGCCGACGGCCGCCTCACCGCCGCCGGCTCCGGCGCCAGCACCAGTGTGGATACGATCACCGACTTCGAGAGCGGCGCCTGGCGCGATTCGATGGAGCTCAGCGGGGCCCTGGCGGGCATGACCCAGGAGATCTGGCAGAGCGAGGGCACCCTGTTCGGCGTGAACAGCGCCGGCGATCTGAGCGTGATCGAAACCTCCTCGCCCCATCCGAACCGGATCGGCCTCGTTGCGGGCGCCCTCTCCGACATTCACAAGCTGGGAATCGGCTCGCCGCAGCTGGCCTACGCCACCGACAGCCGCCAGCTGATGTACGACGCCGACGGCGACTGGAGCCAGGGATCGATCAGCCTCGGCACCGTGAATCTCAATGGCGGCCTCGCCAAGAGCAACTTCCGCTTCGGCTCCGGCGCCACCGGCACGCCGGACAGCGGCGCCGGGCTGGGCCTGCCCGACACCGCCCCCCTCACCAGCTGATGGCCGGCAGGCGCGTCAACTCAGGGTTCAAGCAGCTGCTGCAACGCCTCGTAGGCCCGCAGCTTGCGCAGCCACACCTGGGGATCACCGCCGCGATCGGGGTGATAGGTGAGCACCAGCCGGCGCCAGGCCTTCTTGACCGCCGGCCAGTCGGCCTCGCTGCCGAGCTGGAGCTCGGCGCGGCAGCGGCGGGCCAGGCTGAGCTGCTCGAGACCATCGAGCAGCACCTTCTCCCCCTCGGGGGTGACGAAGCGCCGCTGACTGGCCTGACGTTGCCGCTGCTGCGCCGCCGCAATACGGTTCAGGCGTGCCCGCTCCTGCTGCCAATCTTGAAGTTTCCGCACCCGCTCGGCCTGCACGTCGACCCGGGCCCGCTCCAGCAACGGATCGAGCAGGCGCAGCAGCAGCCACCAGCCCGCCAGGCAGAGCCAGCGCAGCAGCAGCGCGGCGAGCAGCAGGGCCAGCAGGGCCGTGAGCAGGGTCATGGCCGCCGGGCGCTGCGACCATGATCGAACGACAGCAGCTGGAAGAGGGGCTGCAGAAGCGCCTGCACGACTTTCAGGGCCTGGAGCTGCTGGAAGTGCTGGAGCGCCTGCAGGTGCTGCAGCGCCTCACCCGCGAGCTGCTGGTGGAGCGGCTGCTGGCCGGGGTGACCTTCACCGCGGCGGAGCAGCCGGCCCTGATCGAGCAGCTCTGGAAGGGGGTTAACCTGCCGGCCCCGGCCCGGCTGGATGGCGAGGGCCGCTGGCTGGAGGGCGTGCCCGAGAACCTGCACCAACCGCTGCGGCAGCGGCTGGAGCAGCTGCGGCTGCAGAAGCTGCTGGAACAGCGCCATGGCCATCAGGTGGAACCCTATTTTCTGGAACGGCGCGCCGAGCTGGAACAGGTGGTGTACGGCGTGATCCGCCTCGACTCCCAGGGGGTGGCAGAGGAGCTCTATCTTCGCCTGCTGGACGGTGAGGACAACTTCGGTGATCTCGCCGAGGCCTTCTCCCAGGGAGAGGAGCGCTACACCCGTGGCCTGGTGGGCCCGATGCCGATCACCCAGCCCCACGCCACGATTCGTCAGGCCCTGAGCCGGCTGAAGGTGAAGGAGCTGCACGCGCCGCTGCGGCTTGACCGCTGGACGCTGCTGCTGCGGCTGGAGCACCGGCTGCCGGCGCGGCTGGATGAGCCGACACGGCTGAAGCTGCTGCAGGAGCTGTTCGATCGCGATCTCGACCGGGAGGTGGGTGAGCAGCTGGCTGTGCTGAAGGCGGAGCGGGACAGCTGATGGCGGAGGCCACCACCCTGCGCGACCTGCTGCGGTCATTTCCCTTCATCGCCGACCAGCCGGAAGCGGTGATCGACACCCTGGCGGCGAAGGCGGAACTGCTGCGCTACCGGCTGGGCCAGCCGGTGTGCCGCCAGCAGCAGGCCCCGGGCTCGATGCTGTTCCTGCTGAAGGGCTCCTGCCGTTCGGTGGTGATGGCGCGGCGGCTGCCGAAGGGGGTGGCGACCCTGCAGAAGCTGGGGCCCGGCGCGCTGCTGGCCTGGACGCCGCTGAGCTGCGACCGCTGCTGGGAAACGCTGATCGCCTCGGAGGAGTGCGTGATGCTGGCGGTGCCGAACGCGGCGATGCAGGCGGCGATGGCGGCCCACCCGCCGCTGGCGCGGCGGGTGCGGCAGAGCGTGAGCCCGGCGGAGCTGTTCGGCGTGCTCGATGCCTACCTGGAGCGCTTCCCGCGGGAGCTGGGCCAGGAGGTGCTGCAGGCGGCGGTGGGGCTGGCGGATGCGGTGCGGGTGGTGGAGGTGACACCGCGACAGCTGCTGCAGCTGGGGCTGGAGGGGGTGCGCCAGCAGCTGCCCGACACCGAGCTCTGGCTGGTGGCAGCGGGCGATCTGCCGCTGGGTCAGCCGCTCGATGCGGCGGCGACGCTGCCGGAGCGGACCGAGGGCCAGACGCCGGCGCTGCTGCGGCTGCTGGGGGTGCGCCCGGAGCAGCTGGAGGCGCGGCTGCAGCCGGCCGAGCAGGCCGGCGAGAGCACCCAGGAGGCGCCGCTGCAGGAGCGGCTGCTGCGGCAGTGGCAGGAGCATGAGGCCAGCCTGCGCCGCCGGGATGGCGACGGCCGGGGGCTGCCGGATGAGGGGATCGCACCGGAGGATCTGGCGCGGGAGGCCCCCCAGCTGCCCCCGCTCGACAGCGCCGGCGGCAGCGGCCGCAGCGACGAGCGGCTGCCGCCCTCCGCCTATCCCCATGTGGTCGGCCGGGGGCCGCGGGATTCCTCGATCGCCGCCTTCCGGATGCTGGCGGATCACCTCGGCCTGCCCTTCCGGCGCGAGCTGTTCCGGCGGGTGTTCAGCGATCAGGTGCAGCGCCATGGTGAAACCTCGCTGGCGCTCTGCGGCGCCGTGGCCGAATCGATCGGCCTGCACACCCAGCTGCTGGAGGTGGCGGCGGAGGCGGTGCGGCGGCTGGAGCCGCCGCTGCTGCTGCGCTGGGGCGACGGCCTGGCGGTGGTGTATCGCAGCGACGCGCAGGGGGTGGTGCTGGGTATCCCCGCCAGCGGCAACATCCAGCTGAGCTGGGCCGACTTCACGGAGCAATGGGGCGAATCGGGTGAACTGCTCACCCTCAAGCTCACCGACCGAACGCCGCGGCGCAAGTTCGGCTTCGCCTGGTTCCTGCCGGCGCTGCAGCAGCACCGCGCCGTGCTGATCGAGGTGCTGCTCGCCAGCTTCTTCGTGCAGCTGTTCGGCCTGGTGAATCCGCTGCTGATCCAGCAGGTGATCGACCAGGCGATCATCAACGCCAGCCCCGATGCGATGGGGATCTTCGGGTTGCTGATGGTGACCTTTGCGGTGTTCGAGGGGCTGCTGCTGTGCCTGCGCACCTTCCTGTTCGTGGACACCACGAACCGGATCGACCTCGACCTGGGCACGCGCATCATCGATCACCTGCTGCGGCTGCCGCTGAGCTATTTCGACCGGCGGCCGGTGGGTGAGGTGAGCAACCGCATCAGCGAGATGGAGAAGATCCGCGGCTTCCTCACGGGCACGGCGCTCACCACCGTGCTCGATGCGGTGTTCGCCCTGCTGTATGTGGTGGTGATGGTGATCTACAGCTGGCAGCTCACCCTGCTGACGCTGGCGGTGATTCCGGTGCTGGTGGGGGTGACGCTGTTCGTGTCGCCGATCGTGCGCCAGCAGCTGCAGCGCCGGGCCGTGGCCTCGGCCCGCACCCAGAGCCATCTGGTGGAGGTGCTCAGCAGCATGATCACGGTGAAGGCGCAGAACATCGAGCTGCGCAGCCGCTGGAAGTGGCAGGACTACTACACCGACTACGTGGCGGAGGGGTTCGACAACACGCTTCTGAGCACGGTGGCGGGCAGCTTCAACGGCTTCCTCAACAAGCTCTCGAGCCTGCTGGTGATCTGGGGCGGCGCATACCTGGTGCTCGATGGCCAGCTCACCCTCGGCGAGCTGATCGCCTTCCGGATCATCGCCGGCTATGTCACGGGCCCGCTGCTGCGAATGACGTCGGTGTGGCAAAACGTGCAGGAAACGGCCCTGTCGCTGGAGCGCCTCAGCGATGTAATCGACCACCCGGAGGAGGCACCGGAGGACAATGCCCGGCGGATCAACATGGCGCCAATCGAGGGGCGGATCGAATTCCGCGACATCGATTTCCGCTACCAGCCCTCCTCACCGCTGCTGATCAAGGGGTTAAACCTGCAGATCGAGCGGGGCCAGTTCGTGGCGGTGGTGGGCCTGTCCGGCTCGGGCAAATCAACGATCACCAAGTTGCTCACCCGCCTCTACACGCCGGAGAAGGGAATCGTGCTGATCGACGACATCGACATCAGCAAGGTGGAGCTCTATTCCCTGCGGCGCCAGATCGGCGTGGTGCCGCAGGAAACGGTGCTGTTCGAGGGGTCGGTGGAGGAGAACATCGCCCTCACCAACCCGGAGGCGAGCAGTGAGGAGGTGATCGAGGCGGCGCGGATCGCCTGCGCCCACGACTTCATCATGGCCCTGCCGGCGGGCTACTCCAACCAGGTGGGGGAGCGGGGCAGCGGCCTCTCAGGCGGCCAGCGGCAGCGGGTGGCGATCGCCCGCACGATCCTGCAGAAGCCCAACCTGCTGATCATGGACGAAGCCACCTCCGCCCTCGATTACCAGACGGAGCGGGTGGTGTGCGAGAACCTGATGCAGGCGTTACGGGGCCGTACGGTGCTGTTCATCACCCACCGGCTCAGCTCAATCACCGGCGCCGACCTGATTGTGGTGATGGGCGATGGGGTGGTGCTGGAGATGGGCACCCACGAGGAGCTGATCCGGGCGCGCGGGCCGTATTACGCCCTGTTCCGCCAGCAGGGCAGCAGCGGCTCGGGCGAGGGGGCGGGCTGGGATGGCCCCGCCCCGGTGACCTCGGTGCCGGCGGTCGCCCCGGCGGCCCCGGCTGGGACACCGCCACCAGGGGGGCCACGAGGGGGGCCGCCGGTGGATGGAGGGGGTGAGCTATGAACAGCAGCGCCCCGGCCGACCGCAGCCTGCCGCCCAGCCCCGGGCCCTCGCCCACGGGGCGCCCGCGGCGGCGCACCACGTTGCCGCGCTCCACCCGCGGCTGGAGCCGGGGGATCGTGTGGACGCTGATCGGCCTCACCGCCTTCGGGGCGGTGTACGGCTCCCTGGCCCAGATCGACACCTCGGTGAACGCCCGCGGCAAGTTGGTGACGGTGAAAGGTCCTGCTGAGCTGTCGCCGGCGTTTACCGCCCTGGTGGAGCAGGTGCTGGTGCGGGAGGGGCAGCAGGTGAAGGCGGGTCAGCCGGTGCTGCGGCTGCGCGACACGGCGGCGCCGGCGGTGGTGGCGGATCTGGAGGCGGTCCAGCGGCTGCTCAACGAGGATCTGGCGATCCAGGCGCGCCTGCTCGGCCTGCCGGCGGGCGACGGCAGCCGGCGCCTGTCCGCCCTGGCGGAGGAGCAGCGCCGCACCCGGGCGGAAGAGCTGCGCCAGCGGCAGGCGATCAGCGCCGAAGCGGAGCGGCGCACGGCGGTGGAGCAGGCCCAGCAGCAGAGCGATGAGCAGGGGCTGGTGGAGCAGCTGCGCATCAACACCTCGATCACCGAGCGTCTGGAGAAGCTGCTGCAGGAGGGGGCGATCGCCCAGCTGGAGGTGGACCGGCAGCGGGAGCAGCTGGTGAAACTGCGGGCGGCCGTCGAGCGGCAGCGGCTGGAAGGAAGCAGCGCCGCCTCGCGGCGGCGGGAGGCGGGCGTGCGGCGGGAGCAGGTACCTACCGAGAGCCGCAGCGAACTGCTGCAGCGGTTCAGCGCCACGCGCCAGCAGCTGCTGGATGTGCAACGGCAGCTGGCGGAGCAGAGGCAGCGGCGCGACCAGCTGGTGCTCACCACGCCGATCGCCGGCACGGTGTTCGACCTGTCGGCCAAGCGCGGCGAACTGGCGGGGCCGAACAAGGTGAGCCTGAAGGTGGTGCCAGCGGGGGCGATGCAGGTGAAGATCTTCATCAGCAACAGCGACATCGGCTTCATCCGGCCGGGGATGCTGGCCGATGTGCGGGTGGATTCCTATCCGTTCACCGAATACGGCTCGCTCACGGGCAAGCTGACGCGCATCGGCGTCGACAGCCTGCCGCCGGATCCGGCCAATCCGATGGAGCGCTTTCCCGCCTCGGTGTCGCTGGATCAGGAGGCGCTGGTGAGCAAGGGGCGGCGGCTGGAGCTGCGCAGCGGCATGGCGGTGACGGCGCTGATCAAGCTGCAGAAGCGACCGGTGATCTCCCTAATTACCGACCGCTTCCAGCGGTTCTTTGACTCCAGCCAGACCCTGCGCTGAGGCGCCGCGGTGCAGCAGGGCCAGCAGGCGGGAGCTGCCGGCTCCCTCGCTGCCGAGCAGGTGCAGCTCATCGGGCTGCAGGCCGTTCGGGTCGGCGGCAAGGGCGATGCCGAGGGTGGGGCTGAGCCCCTGCCAGCCGGCGCGCAGGCTGTCGAGCGGGGCGATCGGCAGGGGCCGCACCGCCGGATCATCGCTGGGATCAGGGTCGGTGAGCAGGATCGAACCGCCCTGTTCAGCGAGGGAGTAGGCGAAGCGGTCGCCCTCGGCGAGATTGAAGTCGCGGAATTCGGGCAGGCCGCTGCGGCCGTCCCAGTCGGCGGGGCTGGCGGCAGCGACGCCGGTGAGGGTGAACAGGTCGGCGCCAGCGCCGCCGCTGATGGTGTAGGGGGCTGAAGCGGTGCTGAAGTCGCTGAGCCAGGGGGTCCAGGGCAGGCTGATGCTGTCGTTGCCGGCGCTGCCGACCACCTGCTCGAAGCCCTCCACACCACCGGCCACCCGGTTGACGCTGCCGGTCTGCAGGTTCACCGCCGCCGGCACCCAGGAGTCGCTGAAATCGAGGGTGTCGATGCCGCGCCCTGCCAGGATCTGGCCGCTGAGGCCGCCGAGGTTCTGGATCAGCACCACGTCGTCGCCATCGCCGAGTTCGAGCGATTCCACCGCTTCGAAGCCCATCGACCAGAGATGGCCGCGGTTGATGCCGGTAACCGCCACCGCTTCGCTGTTGTGGCGGCCGCTGCTCACCAGGGTGTCGGTGCCATCGCCGCCATCGAGGTTCTGGATGTCGCCCACGTTGCGGATCTCCCAGCGGTCGTCGCCGGCGGTGAGGGTTTCGCTGCGGCGCACCAGCGGCAGCTGCACCAGCACGTAGGGATCGGCGCTGAGCACGCGGCTGTCGCCGCGGAACTCACCTTGCAGGAACAGCTGGTTGAGGCCGCTGCCCAGGTCGATGGTGGAGTTCACCACGTCGCCGCGGAGCACCACCAGGTCGTCGCCGGCACCGGCGGCGAGGCGGGAATCACGCAGGCTGATGCGCTCTCGGCTCACCGCCACGCTGGTGCGGGCGGGATCGAGACCGGCCAGATCGGCCTCGAGCAGGTCGTCGATGGCGGCGACCACGGTGATGCGGTCGTTGCCGTCGCCGCTGGCGAGGGTGCTGCGCTCAAGGCCCACGGCCTCCAGCCGCAGCGCCAGTTGCAGGGGGATGGCGTCGAGCCGGTCGAGCTGCAGATCAACGCCGTAATCAAAACCGGCGGCGGCATCGCCCTCGATGGCAGCGCGCACGCTGATCACATCGTTGCCGTCGTCGAGGCGGAGCAGGCTGTCGCGCAGGCCGGTGGCGGTGAGGGCGAGGTTGAGGTCGGCGGCGTCGGTGCGATCGGCGAGCATCAGGCGCAGGCCGGCGTTGCTGGCGATGGCGAGGGCGTCATCGCCCCGGCCGGCGAGGAAACGGCTGTTCTCGAGCACGGCGGTGCTGATGCTGAGCTCGGTGTGGGCGACGGCGCCGGCATCCACCAGCAGCTGCAGCAGGTCGGTGGCGGAGAGGGTGTAGGTGCCCTGGATACGGGCGCCTTCGATGCGGGAATCGGCCACCGCCACGGTGACGAGCTGCTGGTCAACAACGGCGTCGCCATGGAGGCTGGCGGCGGTCATCGTTTGGTCGCGGCCGACGCGGATGTCGCGGGGTTGGTCGGCGGTGAGCCGATTGGCACGGAACAGCAGACGGGCGGCCTCAACGCCGGTGACGCGGCTGATCCCCTCCAGGGCCGCCTCGCCGAACACCGACCGCGCCACCAGCTCGGGGGTGACCTGCACCGCCACCAGGGTGGTGCCAGGCGCCAGGGTGCCGCGCGGCTCCGGTTCGGGCTCCGGTTCGGGCTCTGGTTCGGGCTCTGGTTCGGGTTCCGGTTCGGGTTCCGGTTCCGGTTCGGGCTCCGGTTCGGGTTCGGGTTCTGGTTCGGGTTCGGGCTCAGGTTCGGGTTCGGGTTCGGGCTCAGGTTCCGGTTCGGGTTCGGGCTCGGGTTCCGGTTCGCCGGGAACCGGCACAACACCGCCGCCGCCGGGATCAGGGCCGACGGGATCGACCGGACCAGGCCCAACGCCTGGGATGCCGCCGGAGCCAGCGCCGCCGCCGAGCCCCGGCGGATCGGCGCCGCGGGGGGAGAGGGAGGAGCGGTCGGCGGCACCACCGCCGTCGCTGGGGCGGGGCCGACCGGGGGAAGCGAGGGGCGGCAGGTCGGAGCGGCGACCGGCGAAAGGCTCGAAGGGCAGGACCTCAACCGCGCCACCGCGGCCGCCGTCGAGCGGCCAGAGCGGCGTGGGGCCGCTCACTGCAGCCACACCAACACCCTGCGAGGGGTTGACGCGGCCGTAGCCGAAGGGTGTGTCACCGCCAGCGGCAGCGGGCCGGCTGAGGGCGTCCTTGATCAGGAACAGCAGCACCAGGCCGAGGGCGCCGGCCGACAGCACCCCTTCCAGCGAGACGCGCTCACCGTCCTGACGGAGGCTGAGACGATCCTTGAGCTGCTGTACGGCGTCTGAAATGGCCCCATTCCCCAGACCGGCCACCAAAGGCTACGAAGCACCTCGGCACCTGGGCGCCAAAGCCAGCGACACACTTTGCTGTGAATGCACATGAGCGGGCGACTCGCCCCTGGGAGAGTTGTGCGGAGCAGCCAGTGGCCGGAACAGATCCAATGCAGGGGCAGGCGAACGCAAGCGGATTACTCACCTTGCCTTGATCAAGCTGTGTCGCACTGGAAGTGTCGGCCATGTGCCACAGGTGTAGCGGCGAAGAACAAGCATATAGGCAATGTATTCGCAGCTCAACGGATTCACACCTTTGCGCAATGGCAAAAACCAGGCGCAACCAGGAGAGCATCTGCAGACAAACGAGCCGCTCGATGGCAGGATAGAAAAACGCAAGTACATGCCGGGCCATGAACGAAACGATGATCGCCCTTGGCAAAGAGCTGCACTGCGCTCTTGGCTTCAACCGCCCTATCTTTTGCATCGACATCGGAGCGATGGCCTTGGGAAACCCAGAAACATGGAATCTTCTTACAAATGAGTAGATCACCGAGGTGATTGGATTTGAACCGAACCAAGACGAATGCGAGAAGCTAAATAAAAACAAACAGAGCGGTCAATCATTCCTTCCCTATGCAGTGGGCGAGGTAGCGCCCCTCCGAGTGGTGTAACTCAGGAGGTCCTGTGACCCTCTCCGGAGGGTGAACAGGAGCAGTCAGGAGATGACTGCCTGGAAGCTGATTGCTCAGCTCCGTTTATCCATTATGAACCCTGATCGCTGAATGCGCAACTCA
>CAMDLO010000075.1 GCA_945901765.1 Cyanobium sp. NIES-981
AAAACACTTTCGCATGCAATTGGAGCTTCCGAACAATTTTCTGACTATAGTGGATATGGATATAATGGGGAAATAGGCATTGACAACCTCGTTCTTCACCGCTCAGTTCCTTTTCTTAGGCCTAAAAAAACGCATCACGACGTGATTGAGGAGATCAATGTTCTTAAGCAGTCTTATAGTGTAATCAACTATGTTTTAACCACCAGAGATCCGCTCATCTCTGTCTTCAGTAAGACGAATCGCTTCGGCGGCGATATTGCCGATGGGATGCAGGATATAGAGCTGGCTCGTGAATTCTTCGCCTCCATCAGCCGAGAGCCCACTTGTTTCATTTGGAGCTACGAAACAATGCAGCTACTTGGCTCCGCGTACTTTGAGCGTCTATACGATTTTTTCGATATTCAGTCGTCGTTTGTGCCGGCTCTTAGAGATGCTAATCGCAAGTATCTTCTCCCCGTTAATGATATCACGCAAGATCCGGCTCAATTCTCCGGGCCTTCTATTCTTTATTTTGTTAATCTGTTCTTGAAGGATGGAGTTCTTCCTGAATTCGAGGCTAAAACCATTCATTCGTTGCTGAATGCCATCAACCATGCTCCTGCTCTTGACGTTAAAGTAGCGGTGGTTGTTGATCAATCTGACTATAAATACTTCAAGCAGTATTTCAAAAGTTACAGTTCTGTTGTGCGGGTATGCAGGCTTGGTGCTGATTCCCAAGGCGTAAAACTACCCAAGCTGCGCGATATTCTCAGATACGACTTGGTCGTTGAATTGTTGGGAGATGAGCTTGCTTCGAAAGCTTATTGTGTTTATGCAAACGCGGATATCTGTTTACCCACCTATTTTTTCAGTTATCTTAATCAGCAGCTTATCCACGCCGAACATTGCTCATACCCTACCAATACCGGTCGGGGACGCGCGGATACGGGTGAATTTCTTCCGCCAGATTCATTTGTGATTAATCGTCGCGATTTGCTCCAAAACTCCGAACATGATTCCAGCACCGTGGCTTGGCATCCGGGTAGTGATCTCTTCGTCTTTCCTAGCGCTTTTTTAAAGACCATGCAGTTTGGTGACGTCACCATTGGCTTGCCGCCGATAGCACCGATTATCTGGCTCAACTTGCTGTTGCACTCAAGACGAACCTTGCATGTTGCTGATTCCTTTATCACATGGCACCATGGCAATGATCAGCAATGGAAATCCGATGAGGTCAAGCTGCAAATAGATGCCAATACACAAGCTGCTGCTGCTGCTTTTTGGACGCTCATTAGAGAAGATAAAAATGTGATTGAATCCATTCGCTTTGAAGATTCCATGAATGCCGCTAACCTGCGTAAAAAGGCTGAGTTGTTTGCCGCTCTCATGGAGTCCCGTGGCTGATCAGGTTGACATGATTGTATCGACGAGGTCTTCGTAGCCCAGCGATGCCAGCTGGTTTTGGTAAACATTGCAGAACCGTCGCAGTGAGCGGGGCTCAAAGTAGCGGAAGAAGTAGTTTGATTCGGCGACCGGAAAAAATGGATTGTGTTCGCTTTTTGCTTTTTGACAAGCTTGATCTTGACATTTAAAAGCTGCAGCGAGGATCCCTTCGTCACTCGCCAGAAAGGTGCCTAAGGTTGCGGCCACTTTTGCCCACTGGTCCTCACTATTGACCACATCCTCAAAGCGTATTCGCAGGCTGGGTAGCCGTGTCTGATTGAAGGACTGATAAAAATCTAACCATGTTCCTGACCGTGCTAGAAACTGGGGAACGCAAGTACCAGAATTTGCAAATATCTCCAAAGCATTATCTAGTGCTCCTTCGTCCCGCAGTTTCTCAAGATCAAATCGTTTACCGCCTAGCACGTCTGAGTCGGTATAGCCAGGATAAAAATGCTTCAGCGTGGCGATTTGATTTGCGGTCAGCGCCTTGTTTACTGTCGCTGAGTATCGCAGGTAATTTGTCGCACTCAGCAGGGTGTCAAAGGGATTCCTTATGATGATTACGATGCAGTTCATGCGGATTTGCGCCTTGCTCCAGTTATAGTTTTCTTCAGAATATTTTTGATGCGTTTTAAGGTGGCAGCGGCCAGCCCCTAAATAGGGATTCTCGCTAAAGGTATTGCTGCAAATTCTTGCGATGTCGGCATCGTTATTCCATTCGTATCGGGGTGGCTCCCAGCTTGGCTCGACCAGTTTCCCTGCGTAGCTCAGGGTTTCGTTGATCAAGGTGTTACCACTTTTTGGAAAGCCCGCCACCACGACGAGATCGTTTAATGGTGCGTCTGCGTGGGTGGACGAGTCTGTCATGAATAAGGGAAGATTGTCGTCTAGGTTGCAAAAAAGAAGGGAGCTGACTTGGCCAGCTCCCGATTCGGCGCTATTCGCTTTTATGGCGGAGGAGCTTGCTTGTTATTTGACAACAATTTTGCCAATGGTTTTGGGCTTGCGCTCCTTGCCCTCGGGTGAAGGCTTAGGAGTGGTGCGACGGGTCTTCATTGTCATGGTAGGAGTAAAGATGTCTTCCTCTGCCTTAATCGCATCGGTAAGGATCTGGATAAAAGCAGTGACAGCAGAGGAGGAGTCCGCCTGGCTTCGACCGCTAATCTGTGAATACTTGGTGACAAGCTGTTCGAAGTTCATGTTTCGGTAAACGAGTGGGGGCTTTGCTTGGCACCCTGGCTCATTGGGCGCACCGCGGAGCCAATGCCGGGTAAATGTACCACGACACGTGTCCTGGACAGGGATTTGCGTTGGGGGCTGCACCCTGGTTTCCGATCGCCCAGAATGCCAGGCCTGGCTTTCCTGCAGTTCTCTGTTCGTACAAAGCTTTAATGGGGTTTAGTTGCTGACATTACCTGTATCTCAGTCCTGAACAGTTTCGCGACGCAATGTCAAGCTTGAGGTATATCTTGCAGGTGTTACCATGGGTGGTCTGGTTGTGGCGTTGGCTCAGATCGCTACTGCAGTTAGCTTCCTGTGGTCTCTGCTGGTGCAGTGCTTGTCTCAGCACATGGTGTGGTTTTCACCCTCCGCATCGACTGCAACATCGCGCTGATCAGCACCGGCTGGCGCAGCGAGTGGCGGGATGCCGGCTTTATCCACCAGTTGTTCAATCTCCTGCACGTAAGCGCCGAACGCTTCGAGCTGGAGGGCCTGTTTCTGAAGCTCCTCCGGCAGATCAAGCCAGGGATCGCGGCGACCTGGCTTGAGGCGCCGCTGGCGCCGTTGCTGGACCGCCTCAGCCAGCAGCGCATGGTACGGCTGGTGCTGGGGGTCCTCCAGCAGTGCCCGACAGAGTTTGCGGATTGCCGGCAGGGGCTGTTGCTCGCGCAAATGGGCTTTC
Organism: Cyanobium sp. NIES-981; assembly: GCA_945901765.1. Taxonomy (GTDB): domain Bacteria; phylum Cyanobacteriota; class Cyanobacteriia; order PCC-6307; family Cyanobiaceae; genus NIES-981. The sequence continues at coordinate 3,329 of CAMDLO010000075.1, forward strand.
GCCTCCGCCGCGGTGCGACGCCGCAGCTCCTTCCATTCCGCGAGGCTCCGTTTGTGGCCCTGGCTTGTGAGCAGCTTTGGTCGGCGTGGTGGCTTGGCCCCCGCCCCCTTGCCGTTGCGGCGGCTCAAGCCCGCCCAGTTGATCAGGGCCTGCACAGGCCGCCCCCAGCCGTGAGCCCCCCGAGGCCGTGCGCGCCCTTCGCTGGCGATCGGGCCTTGGCTTTCCTGGCGCGTTGCCGCTGATTCGCCCGCCTTCCGTTTGCTTGGCTTTGGCATGGCACCCACAACGGGGCAATTATATTAGGTCTCATCCCCCTTCAGCCTGACCTGAAGGATCGCACCGGCCTGGCGCCGCTGCTGCCGGCAGGTCGCCACCCGCTTTCAGATCGGCGTTGACCGGTGGTTCGATCAGCAGCCAGCGCCACCGGACCCCGGCCGGAAGAGGCAGGGCGACCAGGGCTGGCTCCCAGAGCAAGGGGGCCCAGATCTGCAGTGGTGCCGCTGCCGCCAGCGCGGGCAGCCAGTCATCCGGCCACTGGTAGTGATCGGGCCAGCCGCTGCCCCACACCTCTGGATCGACCTGCAGCAGGTACCGATTGCTGTCGCTGGCCGCCGCGATCTGCCGGGGATCGATGGCCAGCGCTTCGCTGTTCAGGTACTCCAGAGCGCTGCTGCGCTTGCGGTTGCGGGCATCCCGCAGCAGGCGCAGCGGGCCCATGGCGGCTTTGGTTGGGCGAACCGCCACAGCGGTTGACTTCCCCGCAGACGACGTTGCAGCCAGGGGCCGAGCGTGCCGTCGCGGATCACCACCACGGGGCTGGAGAGCTGGAGGGCTACGGCGCGGAGGCTGAGCAGCAAGGCTTCCCGACCGCGACAAACCGATCGTTGGCCACCGTCAGGAAGGTCGCCGCCGCTTCTGGGTCAATGGCTGACAGGAGTGTGTGCTGGCGCTGCGGCCAGTGCCGTTCACCGAGCCGTTCCAGATCAGAGCGGTGCAGAGACGTAGGCGGTGTCCCCGCTTGCCGGAGCGCAAGGATTTGCGCTGACACCCTGCGCCAAAGCTCCGCCCGGGCGAGCCAGCCGTGAGTGGTGCAGATCAACAGGCTTCAACGACGGTTGACGATGCCGAGCGTGAAGGAGCCAAGTCCCCAGAGCACCACCAGGGCGCCGATCACGGCCAGCTGTCCCTGCCAGCGCCAGGTGATGTTCTGGTCCTGGGGCTGCTGTGGAATGGCCAGACGCACCAGGAACTTGGCCTGACTGAGGCTGTTCTGGCGATTGCTGTCTGCCGCACGGATGGCGGCACCAAGGGCTTCGGTGGCGAGGGTGACTTCGGTCTGCAGCTTGGAGCTTTCGGCGGTGATGCGGTTGAAGTCCCTTCCCTCGGGAGTGACCAGGAGTGCTCTCTCCTCGGAGATCTGCCGCTCCAGTTCCTTCACCTGATCGGTGACAAAAGCCACCTCGGGTGTGGTGGGATCCTTGAACTGACGCTTCAGACTGGCTTCCTCCACCTTCAGATCCACAAGTTTGGATTCCAGGGAGGTGATGAAGCTGCTGGTGGCCGTGGCGGATTGGTCTGGGCTGACCTCCCCGTATTGGTTCTTGAATGCATTGAGCGCAAAGCTGGCTCGATCCAGGCGTTTGCGTGCCAGCTCCACTTCCTGCTCAGAAAATTGCTGCTGGTTGCGGCTGATGTTCTGATTCACCCGGTTGAGGAAGGATTCGGCCTCTTCCAGCAGCAACTGGTTGAGGCGATAGGCCGCTTCGGGTTCAAGCCCCACGGTGGTGAGGTTGATCACACCGGTGAGGTCCTGCGGCACCACAAACACCTGGCGTCGAAAGAACGCAAGCATCTGATCGGCATTGGCCCCCCTTTGGATACCTGCGAAGGGATCAGGGGCCCGGCGCCCCCAGGTCACCTCTGGTTTGAGGCGTTGGAACACCCGCTGCATGACCTCAGGGGATGTGAGGTAGACGGCCAGGAAGCGGCCATCTTCCAGAGACCCCAGCATCGTCGGGCCGGCCAGCGTTGTGCCCAGCAGGCTGGTGGTTGAGGAGCCAGGCGACTGGGGCAGCCTCACGATGAAGCTGGACTGACTGGTGTAACGGTTGCGGCCAACGGCGAAGAAATACCAGGCGGAGCCCAGCACCACCAGGACGGCCAGCAACAGGGGCACAGGCAGGCGCAGCACCGGTTTCAGCGGCGCCTTGAGGCGATCCCGCAGGCGGCGGCGGACGGGTGGTGCCGAATCGGCGGGGGCAGGCGATGGCAGTGCCTCGGTCACGATCCGCTGCAGCGGCACCCCAATGCTGCGCAGGGCGCCCGCGGTGCGGGAGACTGCTGCCACGGCGGCGGCGTAGGCGATGAAGATGCCATGGGCGCTGCCGGCAACCACGGTGGAAACGGATTCCCGCCCTGCCCAGCGGACAGGCCGGGGCTGGAAAGCCCGGCGGGCTGAGGGCTGCTGGATCAAGGTGCGAAACCCGCAGGCATGATGAGCAAGCTTAACAGCTGCGTCCAGCCATATTGAAAACTACCCATCACGATCGACAGTTGCCGTTAACTCATCCGGGCAAGTCATCGCGGTAAGTCATCCCTGTAAGTCATCGTCGTAAGTCATCCCTGTAAGTCATCGCGGTAAGTCATCCTTGATAGACAGCAAGGCAAGACTGGGTGGCGACTGGCAAGGCAGCAGTCAGGGGCCAGGGACTGCCGCAGGGGCCAAACATGACCGCAGAGGGCAGGCATTGCCGCAGGGGCGAATGGAAAGCAGCAATGTCGGGACGTTGCTGAATGACTGGATGGTGTCAGGTAATGTGTGGGATCTGCCTCTGTTGCTACTGAGTCTGCTGCAGATTGGTTGGATCAATCCTCGTCGGTGATGGTCGCTGCAGGTAGCCCTTCGGTGGAGTAGAGCAGTTCCTCATTGTTGCCATAAATGAATAATCCGAAGCCCAGTGAGCCGATCACCCAGGCCCAGAAGTAAATACCGCTGACGCCAGGCGCTGGATAGGCAGGGTTGATCGACTGGCGCAGGATTTCAATGCCATGGGCCAGCGGATTCCAGAGGATCCATGGCCTGAACTGGTCAGGCACGATTCGGATCGGGAAGAAGATGCAGGATGTCCAGAGCAGGATCCGGCGTAGAAACATCTTCACGAACCAGGCCACAACCGGCAGGCGATGGCCAAGAATCAGGGTCGAGAGGCCGACGCCAAACCCCAGCACCGCAATGCCGATCACCACAAAGATTGTGATGCCGAATGCAGCTACCTGCGGCCGCCACTCCCAGATGGTGACGGCCATGGTGATGACCAGGAGCAGCAGCCCGAAAATCTGGGTTGTGAGCAGAGCATTGCCCATCAGCGAATCCAGTGGTCGCAGACGGCGGTAGAAATACAGAGTGCTGTTCTTCTCGACGCCGGAAATCGCTTTGATCGCCACTTCGGCAAACATGAAGAACGGCACAAAGCCCACCGACAGCCACAGCAGCAGATTCATGTAGCTGCCTTCGCCAGCGCCGCGCAGCAGGATCCGCAGTGCCAGGAAGGTGCCGATCAGCACCAGGGGTTCCAGAAACACCCCCACAACGCCGAACAGCCCCTTGGCGGCCCGCAGCTCCATCTCGCGCCGCGCCACGGCTGAGATGATCCTGAGCTGCAGCAGCAGCTGGCTCAGGGCGTAGCGCAACGGATGGCGAGCCATGGGTCAGCGCCGGACCTGGGCTTGCATCGTAAGGCGCTTGCTCAGCTTGCGATTGCCCCGGGCCAGCACCGTGAGGGCCTCCTCCACCAGCTGCTCGAGCTCCCGGCGCGCCGGTGAGCCTGGGGCCGGCGGCGTGAACACCCGGCGCTCGCAGGCGTCAGGCGGCCCGAACCGATCACGCCAGCTGCAGCCCCACACCCGCTGGGCCAGGCGGTCGTTCCCCGCCTGATAGTGGGCGGCGACCCTGGCTGCTGCCGCACCGTCGAAGCCGCAGTAACGATCGTTCTGCCAGCCCTCCCGCTCCGCGATCTGCCGGACCACCGGTCCGCTGTTGGCCAGTGAACGGCCGCGCACGCCCAGCTGCTGCAGCCGTGCGCCGACCGCCTGTGCCAGCCAGACACCCTGACAGCCCGGTTGCACATTGTCCTTGTCTGGGGCGGCTGGGCGCCAGGGCTGCGTGGCGTACCAGCCCTGATCGGCCATCAGCCGCTCAAAGGGATCGCCCAGGCCTGGGGCATAGGGCAGGAATCGGCAATCGATGGAGGGATTGCGCAGCAGGGGGGTGAACAGTCTGGCGTAGTTGAAAATGCGTTCGCGCTGTTCGAGCTGCTCGCTCACATAGCAATCGAAATCCTGGTGATGGTAAAGCCTGCGGATTGAGTGCACGTAGCGGGCGTTGATGTAGTCGGGCTGGTCCCGCAGGAAGACCACCACCCGCAGGGCGAAACCGTATTCGGCCAGCAGCTCCAGCAATGGTTGATGGCGCCGTGGTCTGGCCAGCGGTTGGGTGAAATGTTCGGCGCTCACGATCGCCTGGGAGGGGCCGTTGGCCAGCCGGGTGAGGAACCGTTGCCAGAGATCCCAGCGACCCCGGGCGAGGGCGCGCGCCAGCGGCTTGTGTTTGTAGGCCCGATGGGGATAGAGCAGCTGAATGCCGCAGTCCCGCAACAGGGATTGGTTGGCCAGCAATCGGCTCTGGATGTAGGAGGTGGCGGTTTTGTGAGTGCCGGCGTGAATGACCAGCAGCCGCTCAGGCGTACTGGCCATCACTGCAGTCGGGTCACCGGCTCCGCTTCAGCTTCCCCGAGCAGCTCGTCGTCGCTGTCATCGTCATCCGGATCGACAGCATCCTGACCGAGCAGTCGCTTCACCCTGGCATTGACCCGCTGGCGGCGCTCGTATTTGAGGCGTTGGGCTTCTTCCTTGACCAGCTCCAGGCACACCTCTGGATCACCGCGGTACAACAGGCTGCCATCCACCAGAGCGACCCCTTCATCGCAGTATTCCAAGGCCAGTTTGTTCTGGCCGGAGGCTGCCATCACCAGGGTGCGACCCTCGATCCGGCGCTCGAACAGCTCGCGGATGCGCACCGAATGGGGGTGGATCGCCCGGAAATCCCAGCCGCTGATGCGACCCACTGCCAGCACGTCGAATTCAAAGGCCAGGGATACGGCCAGCTTCAGGGCATCCTTCATCGGGCCGCTCCAGGTGCTGATCGGCTCGTGAAACGCCGCGTCGCCGATCCCGGTCAGCTCCTGGATCAGGCGCAGATCGCCATCGAGGCAACCGGGCTGGCTGTAGATCTCCGCTGCAAAGCGGGCATTGGCCGCACCACTGAGTTTGCCGGAGAAGGTGAGATTGGTTCCCACCGGCCACGACACGGAACCGTGCTGCACGAGGCTGCCGCTGTCGAGCGGATCGACGCCGCTGAGGCAGCCCAGCAGGGTGGTGGCGTCCTCGCCGTTCACGGCGAACAGGCCGAGTCGTTCACCTTGGTACAGCGTCAAGGTGAGGTCGTGAAAGACCCGTCGCTTCTGGCCCACGCCGGCCGACTCCTGCTTGGAGGCCCGCTTCAACTCGATCATGGCCACGGCCGCCGCATCGTTCGCATCGTTTCCGGCCAGGCCGGAGGCCACCGGATCGGCGGCGGGATCGGCAAGGGAGGGGGCGGCAAGCAGCATCGGCGCGGTTCGATCCAGCCTGATCACCGGCAAACCTACCCTGACCAGCCGAATCCACTGCCCAGGAGCAGCCACTGATGCCCGAGCTGTCCCGGCGCGCTCTGCTGCGCGGCGCCGGCTTTGCCGCCTTGGTGGCTGGGCTGCCACCCGTCGCCGGGCGTACCTCGGCGGAGTCCCGCGCCGTGCTGCGCAGCCAGCCCTTCCGCTCCGGTGAACTGGGCTACAGCTGTTACCGCACCCCAGGCCTGGCCATCACTGCAGCTGGCACCGTGCTGGCCTTCTGTGGCGGCCGCCTCGACAACTGCCGCGATGAGGGCAACATCGATGTGCTGCTGCGGCGTTCGGTGGATGGTGGCCGCAGCTGGGGGCCGTTGCAGGTGATTGCCGATGACGGCAGCAATCCCTGCAAGATCCCTGTACCGGTGGTGCTGGCGTCCGGGCGGATCCTGTTGCTGTGGATGTGGAATGCAGCGGTGCAGCGCGAGGCGGACCGGGGCCTGCGCCACCTGCGGCTCACCGTCAGCGACGACGACGGCCGCAGTTGGGCACCCAGCCGGGACATCACCGAGCAGGTGCGCCTCGCGGGCTGGAAGCCCTGGAGCGGCATCGGGCCCGGCCATGGCATCGTCAAGCGCCTGGCACCCAACGCGGGTCGGATTGTGGTGCCGGCACGCCACAGTGTCGCCAATCGGGGCAGCCGATCCCATCTGCTGCTGTCGGATGACGGCGGGCTGAGCTGGCGCGTCGGAGCGATCGCCAGCGCGGGCCCCAGCAACGAATGCACGGTGGCAGAGCTGGGCGACGGCAGCCTGATGCTCAACAGCCGCAGCCGTGGAGGCCAGCGGCTGGTGAGCATCAGCCGTGATGGCGGCGAGACGATGGCCAGCAGTGCCCTGGATCCTCAGTTGATCGAGCCGCGCAATGGCTGCCAGGCCAGCTTGCTCACCTATGCCTTTGGTCCGCAGCGGCAGGCCACCTTGCTGTTCGCCAACCCGGTGGACCGCCAGCACCGCACCAATGGCCGCATCCGGGTGAGTCGGGATAACGGCCGTCACTGGAGCCGCGGTTTCGGCACCGATCCCAGCCTGGGTGCCTTCAGCGGTTACAGCGATCTGGCCCGCTTCAGCGATGGCTCCGTGGCCTTGTTGCTGGAATCCGGTGCCGCTTTTGAGAAGAGCCGTGGTGAGGAGAGGCGCCGCAACCGCCGCGCCCTGGCCGGCCGCAGCGACCGTCGTCACGATGGCATCACCTTCCTGCGCGTTCCCTTTGCCTTGATCGCTGCCGCTTGATCACGCCCGGCTGCAGGGGACGATCAGGTCTGCAGGCCCTCCTCCAGCAGACGTGTGGCTTCGCTTTCCAGGCGCTGTTGTTCCTGGAGATCCCGCGGTTGCCGCGGACTGGGCCGAACCTCGCGACGCGGAAAGATGTCTTGCCAGGAGCAGCCCCACACTTGCTGCGCGAACCGCTCATTGCCGGCACCGAACCGCTTCTCGATCCGGCTCAGCAGATAGCCGTTCACTCCCTGAAACGGTTCCGCCTGCCAGCCTTCCTGCTCCGCCAGCCGTTCCAGCGCGTCACGGATGCGGGCCTTGCAGCTGCGGTCTCGCCAGACCGCGGGGTGGTGCCGCTGCAGGTTGGCGGCGAGTCGCTGGGCCAGCCAGACGGCCTGCCATCCCGGTTGGGTGTTCGGCTGATGGTTGAGGGGGGCAAGCAGGCTGCAATCCGCCACGCCGATCGCCGCCAGCAGCCGTTCGCAGGGGTCCGCCTCGCCGCTGCGGAATGGCAGGAAGCAGGTGCGGATACGGGGATCCTCGATCGCTTCACCAAACAGGCGCTCGTAGTCGCAGTCGCTTTCTCCTCCCTTCTCGAGGGTGTCCAGCACGTAGCGGTTGAAGGAGGAGGCGAAATACAGCCGCTTGATCAGCTGGGTGTAGCGCGAATTGAGATAGGCAGGCTGATCGCGCACAAATGCCACCAGCTCCAGGCTCACCCCCTCCGCCTGGAGCTGATCCTGCAGCCGGCCCAGCAGGCTTCCTGTCGTGCCAGCCTCAGCCGGTTGATGCAGGATCACCGACAGCACCTCGGCGGAGATCAAGGGCCGGAGCCCCTTGCGGAAGGCCAGCCTGATCAGATCCAGCCAGGGCTGCAGGTCCCCGTGCCGCAGGGCGTGGACCAGGGCGAGATGATCACGGCGCCGGCGTGGGTAGAGCAGGCCGTTGCGCTTCAGAAACGGCTGATTTCCCTTGAGGCGGTGCTGGATGTAGGTGGAGGCCGTCTTGTGGATACCCACATGCAGAACCAGCGTGCGTTCCGCCAATCCCGACCTCGTCTGCAGGGACTGGAGCTTAGGTCGTCCTGCTCAGCCAAGCTTCCGCCCGTCGTCGCAGGCCGCGCTGGCAGCGGCGCTCAAGCCGATCGAGCAGCTGGTCAAAACCGAGCTTGAGCACCGGGCTGGCCACCGGAGCCGCAGCGGCGGGCAGGTCAGTCCAGACCCTGGCGTCAGCCAGCAGTGCCGACTCCCCGTTCTGGCAGTGGGGCCACAGCTGGGCGACCAGCCCGAAGCGCAGCCGGTCCTGCCAGGCGCCAAGACCGTGAACCCGCGACTCCAGCTGCTCGATCGTCAGCCGCGTGCCGTCCCAGCTTGCCCGCAGGCGCACCCGTGGCTGGAGTGTCCAGCCGGCCACGGCATAGGGTCGAGACTGATAAATGTAGTGATCGCCGCCTTCCGCCTGAAGCCTGGCTGGATCCAGCAGGCCGCGCAGCGGGCGAACCGGTCGGCTCAGGAAGGCCTGGAGATCTGCTGCGGTACCGGTGGGTCCCACCAGCGGCACGGAACAGTGGCGGGCCTGCTCCAGTCTCATG
>CAMDLO010000076.1 GCA_945901765.1 Cyanobium sp. NIES-981
GAAGCGATTCATCCAGCCCAGCTGGCTGAAGCCCAGTTGCAGAAGCATGGCCAGGCCGATGCCCGCCAGCAGGATCGGGTTGCGCTGCCCGTACCGCCACCCGCCCTTGCTCACCTGGCTGATGCTCACCAGATACACGATCTGGGCCAGCACCAGCGACTGGATCGCCATCGTGCGGGCCAGGGGCAGGCTGCTGCCATGGCCGCGGGCCCAGAGAAACACCCCGAAGATGATGCACCAGTAGATCGCTGAAACCAGCAGCACCTTGCGCACCAGGCCGCGGCTGAGCAGGGGCTGGGCGGGCGGCCGCGGCGGTTGGGCCATCAGCCCGGGCGGGCGGGGCTCGAAGGCCAGCGGCACCGACAGGCTGAGGGAGCACACCATGTTCAGCCAGAGCACCTGCAGGGCGGTGACGGGCAGTTCCAGGCCCAGCAGCGCCCCCAGCAGGATCGTCATCGAGGCGCCGCCGTTCACCGGCAGCACGAAGGCCAGGGCCTTGCGCAGGTTGAGGTACACGGCCCGTCCCTCTTCCACGGCCGCCTCGATCGTGGCGAAGTTGTCGTCGGTGAGCAGCATGTCGGCGGCTTCGCGGGCCACCTCCGTGCCGCCTTTGCCCATGGCGATGCCGATGTCGGCCTGCTTGAGCGCCGGGGCGTCGTTGACGCCGTCGCCGGTCATCGCCACCACCTCCCCCTGGGCCTGCAGGGCCCGCACCAGGGCCAGTTTCTGGGCCGGAGTCACCCGTGCGAACACATCGGTGTCACCGGCGATCACCGCGAGCTCCGCTTCGGAGCGGTTGTCGAGTTCGCGGCCCGCCAGCGCGCGCACCATGCCCTGCCTCCCCATCCCCAGCTGGCTGGCGACCGAGCGGGCCGTCTCCAGGTGGTCGCCGGTGATCATCTTCACCTGGATTCCCGCCTGCCGGCAGGCGGCCACGGCCGCCAGGGCCTCCGGCCGCGGCGGATCGAGCATGCCCTGCAGCCCCAGAAAGTCGAGGTCGCCGCTGAGGTGGCGGGGGTGCAGCTCCGCCTGGCTGGGCTCGGCCCGGCCGATGGCGAAGGCCAGCACCCGCTCCCCTGCTCCGGCCATCGCCGCCACGGCCGCTTCAATGGCGGGCCGGTCGAGCGGTTCGCCGCTGCCGTCGGCGCCCACCTGGCGGCTGCAGCGGGCCAGCACCGCCTCCACCGACCCCTTCATCAGGATCCGCTCGCTGCCGTGCAGGGTGGCCATGAACTGCTGCTCGGAGGAGAAGGGGATGGCGTCGCGTCTGGGGTGATCGTTGAGGACCTGCTCCCGGTCGAGGCCCAGGGTCTGGGCCGATTGCAGCAGGGCTGTCTCGGTGGGGTCGCCCACCAGGCCCTGCCGCTGGCTGGGGCGGGCATCGTTGCAGAGCAGGCCCGCCAGCAGGGTTTCGCGCAGGGCCAGGTTGCGGCTGAGCGGGTCGCCCCGCACGCCGTCCGGCCAGAGCCGCTCCAGACTCAGCAGCGCGCCGCCGGCGTGGATGTGCTGCACGGTCATCCGGTTCTGGGTGAGGGTGCCGGTCTTGTCGGAGCAGATCACCGTGGTGCTGCCCAGGGCTTCCACCGCCGGCAGCTTGCGGATGATGGCGTTGCGGCGGGCCATGCGCTTCACGCCGATCGCCAGGGTGATCGTGACGATCGCCGGCAGTTCCTCCGGGATCGCCCCCACCGCCAGGGCCACGGCGCCGTCGAACATTTCGCTGGCCTCCCTGCCGCGGGCCAGGCCCACCAGAAAGGTGAAGGCGGCCAGCAGCAGCACCAGCCGCAGCAGGGTGTGGCTGAAGCCACGGAACTGGCGCGTGAGCGGGGTGCTCAGGTTCCCCTGTGCCGCCATGGAGCGGGAGATGGAGCCCACCTCGGTGGCGTCGCCGGTGGCCACCACCACCCCCCGGGCCTGGCCCGCCGTCACCAGGCTGCCGGCGTAGGCCATGCCGAAGCGCTCCGCCAGCGGTGCTTCGGCGGCCACCGCTGCGCTGCCCTTCCCCACCGGCAACGATTCGCCGGTGAGGGCCGATTCATCCACCTGGAGCTGCCGGCTGCTCAGCAGCCGCAGATCGGCGGGCACCTTGTTGCCGGCCTCCAGCAGCACCACATCCCCCGGCACCAGCTGGTCGGAGCCCAGCCGTTGCCGCTGGCCGTCGCGCACCACCTCCACGTCGGTGCGCACGCTGCGGGCCAGGGCAGCAATCGCCGTTTCCGCCTTGTTTTCCTGCACGAAGCCGATCCCGGCGTTGATCAACGTCACGCTCCAGATCACCCAGGCGTCGGCCGCCCTGCCGATCAGCACCTTCACCAGCCCCACACTCAGAAGCGTGTAGAGCAGGGGGTCGTGGAACTGGCCGAGCAGGCGGAGCCAGACGGGTCTGCCCTGGTGCGGTCTGAGACTGTTGGCCCCCCAGTGCTCCAGCCGTCGGGCCGCCTCCGCCCTGCTCAGCCCCTGCTGGCGATCGCTGGTCAGCGCCTCCAGCACCGCTGCGGCTGGCCTGGCGTGGGCGGTGAGGGCGAGCGCCGGAGCCCGTGGAGGCCGTTCGGCTGCCATGGCATGGGCCGCGGTGGCGTTCACGACCCTATTCAGGCTCGATCAGGCTCGACGGGCTGACTGGATCCGGCGGACCTGGGAGCGTGTACTGCACCCGTTGCGGGAACGGAATCTCGATGCCCTCCTGGCGGAAGGCCTGCCACACCGCCGCGTTCACGGCGCTGCAGATGCTCACGTTGTCCATCGGGTTGGCGATCCAGAAGCGCAGGGCGTACTGGATCGCCGAATCGCCGTAGCTGAGCACCAGCCCCCGCGGCGCCGGCGTGCTCAGCACCCCCTGCACCGCGCGGGCCGTGGCCTCCAGCAGGCCGATCACGGCGGTGGGGTCGTGCCGGTAGGCGGCTCCGATCAGGATCTGGCTGCGGCGCAACCGATCGGAGCCGGTGTAGGTGGTGGTGGTGGCGGTGAAGAAGGTCTGGTTCGGGATCACCAGTTCGGCGTTGTCGCGGTCACGCCAGAGCACGGCGGCCCGCAGGCCGAGGCTGCGCACCTCGCAGGGGTCGCCGTCGATGAACAGCACCTCGCCGGGGCGCACCGAGCCCTCCAGCAGCAGCCACAGGCCGCTGATGAAATTGGAGAACACCTCCTTGATGCCGAAGCCCAGGCCCACCGAAAGCCCCCCGGCGATGGCCAGCACCGCGGTGGCGTTGAGCCCCAGGTGGTTCGCCACCCAGATCAGGCCGATCGCCACGGTGAGGTATCGCAGCATCAGGGCCAGCGCCCGGCGGCTGCCATCGCTGAGCACCAGGGCCCGCTGCAGCAGCCAGGCCAGTCCCTGGGCGGGGGCCGCCGAGCCGATGGCCACCAGGTAGAGGATCACCAGGGCCTGGAACAGCTGGCCCAGGCTGAGGGGCACGCCGAACCAGCGCCCCAGGGGGATGATCGCCAGATCCTGCACGCTGTCGAGCTGGCGGATCACCGTCAGGGCCGCCAGCAGCAGGAAGGCCGGCCTGATCAGGCGGCTCTCCAGCTGCCGCAGGCTCTTCGCCTCAATCCGGCGGTTCAGCAGCCCATGCAGCAGGTTCAGGCCCTGCCAGCCCAGGTAGAGGACTCCAAGCGAGAGGCTGAAGCGCCAGGGCAGGCCAGCGGCGGCCAGCAGGCCGCTGCCCAGGGCGATGATCGCCACGGCAGCGGGCCTGAGCCAGCGCTGCAGGGGCATCTGCGGCGGCAGGCGGTCCCGCAGCAGCACCACCGCCATGGCCGGCAGCACCACCAGCAGCAGCTGGGCCAGCACGGGCCCGCGCTGCAGGTAGCCCAGCCAGCCGAGGATTTCATGGAAGAGCAGGTCCATCAGCGCCGCCCCTGCCGCAGCCCATGGATCACCTGATCCGCCGCCTGGCGGGGGGCGAGGTCGCCGAAGATCACCTTCGGCAGCACCCCTGTCAGGGTCGGCAGCGTGGCGGGGTTGGCCATCAGATCCAGCAGCAGGGCGCTGCTCCGCTCCGCGGCCTCCGCCGAGCTGGCCATGCTGGCGATCGCTGCGGAGCTGGCCACCGGTGGGGGCACGAACCGGTTCGCCGGCAGCACATCCAGGTTGTTGAGGGTGAGCTTGCGCTGGCTCAGCGGATTGAGGCTGTAGCGGGCCAGCTGCAGAGCGATCCGGCGCTGGTTGCCGCTGGAGTTGAGGCCCAGGGCCAGCACCCGTTCCAGGTTGATCGGTGTGGCCGGCCCCTTCGGCCCGCCGGGCAGGGGTGCCACCCCCAGGTTCTGCCCCAGATGGGCCCGCAGCCGGCCGAGGCTGGAGCTGCGGCAGCTGATCCAGTCGAGCCGCCCCTGTTTGAGTTCGGTGAGCAGGTCTTCCTGGTTGGCGAAGAAACTGACGCGCTGCTGAAAGGACGCGTTCTGGAGCCAGCCCAACCAACCGATCAGGCGATCGCGCTGCTCAGCACTGAGCGGTTCGCCCCGGCCAGCCCGATCCAGGGCCCCGTCGGCCCCCAGACCGCCCACCGTCCAGAACAGCCGCCGCGGATCGATGCTCAGGCCGACCCGCACTCCGCCGGCACTGAGTCGCAGCAGGCCGTCCAGGTCTGTGGGGCTGCCCTGGGGCAGCCGCCTGCTGTCGAAACAGGCCAGTTCCGGTTGCTGCAGCATCGGCAGCCCGGCCAGGCGGCCATCCCTCAGGCGCACCCGGGCCAGCAGGTCGGGCTGAATCGGCTCGCTCAGCTCCCGGGAGGGCTTGAACGGTTCGGTCAGCCCCTGCCGTGCCAGCTCCAGGGCCGTGCTGGCATCGACCAGCAGCAGATCGGGCCCGAGTCCCGCCTGCTGGCGGCGTCGGATCTGCATCACCATGTCGGTCTCGGGAAAGGTGAGCAGCTGCACCCGCACGCCCGGATGCAGATCGCGAAAGGCTTTGCTGAACTGCGCCAGCATCGACTCGTTGCGCAGGCGCATCTCGGTGTCGACCGTCTCCTCCCGGGGAATACCGACCGCCAGATAGATCAGCCCCCGCGGGCTGGAGGCCTGAGCGGCCTGCGGGGGGCCGGCGGTGTGATCCGGCTCTCCGCCGATCCAGTCCGCGAGTGCGGTGATGCCCAGCAGGGCTGCCGCCGCGAGCGCCGCCGCCAGGCCCAGGCTCACCGCACGGTTCACGGGGCGCTCAATCCTCGGGATAGAGCAGCTCAGCCAGTTCGTCGGGATCCACGTCGTAGACCCGCGCCAGGGTGGTCTCAATGGCGCTGGTCACCACATCCGGCAGGAATCGCATGGCATTGACGCCATCGTCAACGATCTCCTCGCTCAGCATGGGATCGCCGCCGAGCTTCTCGTCGTTGATCACGGCCATCACCCAGCTCTGGTAAGCGGTGACCAGATCGTTGAACTCGAGTTCCGGGTCGTTCAGATCCAGGGCCATCGGGTGTCTCCGTGGACGTTGCCTCTGCAGTTTGCCCACGGCCCGGCATTTGCCCACCGGTGAGGATGGCCGGGTGTCCCACCGCCCACATCAGGCCGTGCCCATGGCCGACAGCATCCCGTCGCCCGAACCTCCCGCCCCAGCTCCTGCCGATCCGGCTGCCGGTGTGCAGGCCACCCTGATCGACTTCGCCCTGGCCGAACTGGTGCGTCAGCACCGCCAGAGTTTCCAACCCCTCTGGAGCCGGGAGAGCTGGGCCAAGCTGCAGATCTGGCTGGCCCTCAATTGCGGGTGCTCCGGGGATGAGGCCGGCCTGCGCCGCTTCGCCGAGGCCACGGCACCGCTGCTGAGCAACCGGTTGCGACGGGTGTTCTTCGCGCGGGAGCTGCCGGATCTGGGCCTGCACGTGCTGGCGGATCCGGCGGAGCCCCAGGTGCTGGTGCTGCCGATCGCGCCCGGCTCGGCGGTGCTGGGGGTGGAGCAGGCCGCCTTCGCCCTGGAGCGGTCGGGCCTGCTGGCGCACGTGCCGGCCGACCGGAGCCGCTGGACTCGCCTGGAGCAGGTGGTGGCGATCCCCTGGGAGCCGGGCCGATGAACCTGATCGCCACGTACCGCAACGCCGGCTTCGAGGCCCTGGCCGATGGGGTGATGGCCTTCTTTGATCGCCGCCCCGACCTGCAGCGTCCCGGCGTGGCCTTCGGGCCTGAGGGAGCGGGGCAGCCGGCGAAAGTATCCACCGACATCAGCCTGGTGGCGATCGACCGCAGCGACCCGGAGGCCTTCGCCCTGGCGGAGGTGATCCTGCGCGGCGTGAACGCGGCCCTGAGCCAGTACCTCAAGGAGCGGCCGCTGCTGCGGGACTGCTGCCCGCAGCAGAGCCTGTTCGTCAATCCGATCTTCAACCTGCAGCGCTATGCGCCGGGGGAGGGGTTCAAGCGCTGGCACTGCGACTGGACCCTGAGCGATGAGGCCACCGAACCGCAGGCGCGGGTGCTGGCCTGGATCCTGTACTGCAATTCCCTGCCCGAGGGCGGCACCGAGTTCCACTGGCAGGAGCACCACGAGCAGGCGGAACGGGGCAAGCTGCTGCTCTTTCCGGCGGGGGTGTCGCACATCCACCGCGGCCGGGTGAGCTGCGAGCACAGCAAGACCATCGCCACGGGCTGGATCAATGCCGGCACGCTGGACGCTTACATCGGCCGGTTGGCCGAGCCCGTGAACAGCCCAGGCGGGTGAGCCTGGGCTGAATCTGAGAGGCGGACGCCCTTGATGCATTCGGCACCGCGCCGGCTCACGTCTGTGAATCCACAGGTATCACGCCCGCCTCACCCATCGGTGCATCTTCAGCCATCAGTGAATCCTCACAATGATTTCCGGCGAGGGGTGGCTGGTTTAGATCACGTACGTACCCACCGACTTTTGCTTGTTCCTCATGGCTGTGCCTGCACCGGGATTCCTGGCGACCCTGATTGTTCCGTTTCTGTTCAAGCTGCTCGGGGCCATCGCCCTGTGGGTTGTGGGCGGCTGGCTGATCGCCCTCGCCATGCGGTTGCTGCGCCGCATTTTCAATCGCGGCAGGCTCGATCCGGTGCTGGTTGGCTATCTGCTCAGCATCCTCGCGGTGGTTCTGCGCGTGATTCTGGTTGTCGCCATTCTTGGTTACTTCGGCGTTGAAACCGCCAGCTTCGCCGCTCTGCTCGCTGGTGCTGGCCTGGCGATCGGTGCGGCCTGGAGCGGCATGCTCGGCAACTTCGCCGCCGGCGTTTTTCTGCAGATCTTCCGGCCGGTCAGCCCTGGAGATTATGTGGAAGCCGGTGGGGTTGAAGGCACTGTCGAGGAGGTGGGCATCTTCGTGACGGCGATCACGTCTCCCGACAATGTTCGCCACTATGTGGGAAATGCCAAACTCTTCGGTGACAATATCAAGAATTACTCCGCAACTCCCTATCGTCGGGTTGAGCTGGTGGCCCAGCTCGACAACAGCGCCGATGTGGGTAAGGCCATCAGTCTGCTGAAGGAAGGGATCAAGCAGGTGCCCAACCAGGTGGAGGGCAAGGCGGCCGATGTGGAGGTGCTGGAGTTCAGTGAGCGGGGTCCACGCCTGGCCGTGCGCCCCTACACCCACACCGCCAACTACTGGCAGGTGTACTTCGACACCAACCGCATGATCGTGGAGGTGCTCGGCCAGGCCGGCTTCCCGGTGCCCCGCATCCCGGTGGCGATGCAGGGCGGTGCCGCCAACTGAAGCCTGATCCAGGCCCTTTGAGACGATGGGGCCTCACGTCAGCCCCATCGCCGTGCCTGAGGCCAACCTGCCCAAGACCTACGACCCGGCGGGTACCGAGGCCCGCTGGCAGCAGGCCTGGGAGACCAGTGGGGCCTTCCATCCCGACCCCAGTGCTGCCGGTGAGCCGTTCAGCGTGGTGATCCCGCCACCGAACGTCACCGGCAGCCTGCACATGGGGCACGCGTTCAACACGGCCCTGATCGACACGATCGTGCGTTTCCAGCGGCTGCGGGGCAGGAACGTGTTGTGTCTGCCCGGCACCGACCATGCCTCGATCGCCGTGCAGACGATCCTGGAGAAGCAGCTCAAGGCCGAGGGCCAGCGCAAGGAGGATCTGGGCCGCGCGGCGTTTCTGGAGCGGGCCTGGGCCTGGAAGGCCGAGAGCGGCGGCACGATCGTGGACCAGCTGCGCCGGCTCGGTTATTCGGTGGACTGGCAGCGGGAGCGTTTCACCCTGGATGAGGGCTGCAGCCAGGCGGTGATCGAGGCCTTCAATCGCCTGCATGAGCAGGGGCTGATCTACCGGGGTGAGTACCTGGTGAACTGGTGCCCCGCTTCGGGGTCGGCGGTGAGCGATCTGGAGGTGGAGATGAAGGAGGTGGATGGTCACCTCTGGCACTTCCGTTACCCGCTCACGGCCGGGGCTGCCACTGCTGCCGCGAACGGCCGCACCCACCTGGAGGTGGCCACCACCCGCCCCGAAACGCTGCTGGGGGATACGGCCGTGGCGGTGAACCCGAACGATCCGCGTTACGCCGATCTGGTGGGGCAGACCCTCACCCTGCCACTGGTGGGTCGCCAGATTCCGATCGTGGCCGACGACCACGTGGATGCGGAGTTCGGCACGGGCTGCGTGAAGGTGACCCCCGCCCACGACCCCAACGATTTCGCCATCGGCCAGCGCCACGACCTGCCGTTGATCACGGTGATGGCCAAGGACGGCACGATGAACGGGGCCGCCGGTCGCTTTGCCGGCCTGGATCGCTTTGAAGCGCGCAAGGCCGTGGTGGCCGCCATGGAGGCCGAAGGCTTCCTGGCGCGTGTGGAGCCCTACCGCCACAGCGTGCCCTTCTCCGATCGCGGCAAGGTGCCGGTGGAGCCCCTGCTCTCCACCCAGTGGTTCGTGAAAACGGAGCCCCTGGCGGCCCGCTGCCGCCAGGCCCTGGATGCCGCCGCCGGCCCCGAGCCCCGCTTCGTGCCGGAGCGCTGGGTCAAGGTGTATCGCGATTGGCTCACCGACATCCGCGACTGGTGCATCTCCCGCCAGCTGTGGTGGGGCCACCGCATCCCCGCCTGGTTCGTGGTGAGCGAAACCGGCGGGGTGATCACCGACAGCACGCCCTACGTGGTGGCCCGCAACGCGGCGGAAGCCCGCGCCAAGGCCGAGGCGCAGTTCCGTGGTGGCACCCACGCCCATCCGGTGGTGCTGGAGCAGGACCCCGACGCCCTTGACACCTGGTTCTCCAGCGGCCTCTGGCCCTTCTCCACCCTGGGCTGGCCGGATCAGGAGGCCGCCGACCTGCAGCGTTGGTATCCCACCAGCGTGCTGGTGACGGGCTTCGACATCATCTTTTTCTGGGTGGCCCGGATGACGATGATGGCCGGCGCCTTCACGGGGCGGATGCCCTTCCAGGACGTGGTCATCCACGGCCTGGTGCGGGATGAGAACAACCGCAAGATGAGCAAATCAGCGGGCAACGGCATCGATCCGCTGCTGCTGATCGATCGCTACGGCGCCGACGCCCTGCGCTTCGCCCTGGTGCGTGAGGTGGCTGGGGCTGGTCAGGACATCCGCCTCGACTACGACCGCAAGAGCGACACCTCCGCCACGGTGGAGGCCTCGCGCAACTTCGCCAACAAGCTCTGGAATGCCACCCGCTTCGCCCTGATGAATCTGGGTGGTGAGTCGCCGGCCTCGCTCGGTGAGCCGGATCCTGCCGCCTTGCAGCTGGCCGATCGCTGGATCCTGTCCCGCCTGGCACGGGTGAACCGCGATACCGCCGAGCGCTACGGCAGCTATGGGCTCGGCGAGGCGGCCAAGGGGCTCTACGAGTTCGCCTGGAACGAGGTGTGCGACTGGTATGTGGAGCTGATCAAGCGGCGGTTGCAGGTGCCGTCTGAGCTGGAGGGGACGGCCCTTGCGGCGGCCCTGGCCGACCAGCGCACGGCGCGCCAGGTGCTGGCCAAGGTGCTGAACGAGCTGCTGGTGATGCTGCATCCATTGATGCCGCACCTGAGTGAAGAGCTCTGGCACGGCCTCACCGGTGAGCCGCAGGCCACCTTTCTGGCCCTGCAGCGCTGGCCGCAGCTCGACTCAGCGGCCCTCAATGACGTCTTGGAGGACTCGTTCGCTGAGCTGATCGAGGCGATCCGCGTGGTGCGCAACCTGCGCGCCGTGGCCGGGCTGAAGCCGGCCCAGCCGGCTGCCGTGCAGTTCGTCACCGGTCGCGCTGAGCTGGCGGCGCTGCTGCAGGACGCCAACTCGGACATCACCGCTCTCACGCGGGCGGAGAGTGTGGCAGTGCTGGATCCCACTGCGGCTGAAGCCGCCCGCGGTCAGCGGGCCCTGGCGGGGGTCTGCGGCGAGCTGCAGGTGCTGTTGCCGATCGAGGGCCTGGTGGACCTCGACGCCCTACGCGGGCGCCTCGAGAAAGACCTGGCCAAGGCCGAGAAGGAGATCAAGGGCCTGGCCGCTCGTCTGGCCAATCCCAACTTCGCCGGTAAGGCCCCCCCCGAGGTGGTGGCTGAGTGCCGCGTCAATCTGGCGGAGGCTGAAGCCCAGGCGGCGCTTGCCCGGGGGCGGCTGGCGGAGCTGGGCTGAGGATCGGAGTGCAGGGTGCCATCAGCAACGCCTGCAGGAAGCGGCCCCGCCGGAAGCCTGTCCAGACCTCGGCGGCCGCAAAGGCCGGTCGCCGCTGGTAGCGACTCCACCACTGGCGCAGGTCATCCCGCTGCACCAGCGCCCATTCCTCAACCATCACCAGCCGGGCGATGAGCACGGCCAGCACCACATCGGCCCGGCTGATGCGGGCGCCGAACAGCCATTGATCCGGCGCGACGACCGGCAGTCGCTGCAGAAAGCCCTGCACCTGCGCCCGCATGGCCCTGAGGGTCTCGGCGGCAGGCGCCTGCGTGAACCTCTGCAGCCGTTCCCGGTTCTGCGTCGCCTTGGCGCGCAGCGCGGCGGGGTCCCGGTCGGTGCAACCGGCGCGGCGTTCCAGATTGTGGCTCAGCCCGCGGAGCAGCCTGGCCACGAAGGGCACCAGCCGCGGGTTGCTGGCCAGCAGCTTGCTGAAGGTGAGCGTTTCGATGGAAAGGGCAGCGTGCTCCTGCACGACGGCGGTGATCTTTCCCCGCAGATCGGGATCGTCATCCGCCCACAGGCAGCCGGCTTGCGTGGCGGCGAAGGCCAGGATCTCGATGCTGTCGGTGAGCACCAGGTCTCGGCCGCGCAGGGTGGGCACGGTCATCCCCGGATTCAGCAGCCTGTAGGCATCGCTGAGCTGTTGTCTGGCCAGGTGGATATCCAGCACGCGGCTGATCCAGGGCAGGTGCGCTTCCACCAGGGCCAGGCGCGCCACCATGGAGTAGTAGGAGGAGGGAGCATGAAACAGCTCAAGCTCCACCGGGGCAGGCATGGCGGGCTGGCGGAACCGTTTTGATTGTGTGGCCCGTACCGGTTCTGCACAACCGATGGCCCCGGCCCGGTTGCCCGGCACCTGCCTTGCGCCTCCTCTTCTCAGCGCCGCCCCGCCAGCACCGCCCGCAGCTTGCACTGCAGGATCAGGCCGGCGCTCACCAGGGTGATCGCGTTGGCCGCGATCAGCGGGCCGTCGCCCTTCAGCAGCCCGTAGACGCCCCACAGGGCGATGCCGCTGGTGAACAGCAGGTACATGCGCAGGGAGATGGCGGCCGTGTCGCCGCTGCGCAGGGTCTTGATCGCCTGTGGCACGAAGCTCACGGTGGTGAGCGTGGCGGCCG
>CAMDLO010000077.1 GCA_945901765.1 Cyanobium sp. NIES-981
CCCGCCACCACCAGCAGGGCGAGCAGGGCCAGTGCGATCGCGCCGATTGGCCAGATGAGCTGCACCACAGCCCAGAGCACCACAGGGAACAGCATCAGAGCTGCCAGGGCCACAAAGGCTGCATCGGCCAGACGCGACAGCGGCTGGCGAAGCCTTCGGGCCAGCCCGGGCGCCTTCTGCAGCAGCAGGCCGATGCCGATCGGCAGGATCTGCACCGCAGCCACCTGCCTGGCCACTGCCATGACGCCAACGCTGTTCTGGAGGTTCAGATGGAACACCGCATCGAACAGAGCCAAGGTGGCGGGGGTGATTCCCAGGGTGAGGAGGGCCAGGCTGATGTGCAGGCTGCTGGTGTAGGCCGGATTCCCCCCCGCCAGGGCTGCGCGTTTATAGGTGACTGGCGCGCCCGGACAGGCAGCCAGGATGGCCAGGCCCGCGCTCACGCCAGCCGCCGTCGGCATCAGTTTGATCACCAGAATGGTCGTTAACGGGAACAGCACAACAACACACAAAAGTGAGCGCAACAGCAGGGCGTGGTTGCGCCATAACCGCCTCAGGTCTTCTGGTGACTGATGGGCTCCCAGTGACAGCATCATCATGAAGATGATGGCTCCCAATGCATTCTGAATCAGCGGTGCTGGCATGGTGCTGGATAGGAATTGGTCAGATCTATCACGAAATTCAGGCGTTGAAGTGTCGTTTTATTTCAGTTGTATTCGAGTTGTATTTTGGTTGTTTCTGGGTTGTGTTTTGGTTGCACCGCGGCAGTACTACGTTTCTGCCGCGGCTGTGCATCAGGTGCGCCCCAATAGCACAATCCCAGCCAGGATGATCGGCTGATGCAGTCTGGAATGACTGGCTGGATTGACTGGCTGGATTGACTGGGTTGTTTCGTTGACTGTCACCTGGCTGCGGGGCTGGCTGCTCCTGTCTACGCTGCATCAATCCGAGACCGGCATCCGGATGCCAGCACGCACCGCCACCCGGCTCAGCCGTTCCCCCGGGCGACCACCAGCCCCCGGGATGATCTGGATTCCGCCCGGGACCTTTGTGATGGGTTCTGATCAGCATTACCCGGAGGAAGCTCCGGCCCACACCGTAGAGCTGGCGGGTTTCTGGATCGATCGCGGCCCGGTCACCAATGCTCAGTTCCTGAAATTCGTGAAGGCCAGCGGTTACCGCACCGTTGCCGAACGTCCCGCCGATGCAGCGCTCTATCCAGATGCCTGTGCCGAGCAGCTTCAGCCCGCCTCCATTGTGTTTGTGGCGCCGACTGAGCCGGTGGACCTCCGGGATCACCGGCGTTGGTGGCAGTACATTCGCGGTGCTGATTGGCGCCACCCGGAAGGGCCGGGCAGCTCGATCAAAGGGCGCGAACAGCATCCGGTCGTGCACATTGCATGGGAGGATGCGGCCGCCTATGCCGACTGGGCTGGTAAGTCCCTGCCCAGCGAAGCGGAGTGGGAGCGCGCCGCCTGGGGCGGGCGCGAGGGCTGCGCCTATGCCTGGGGCGACGTGCTCCATCCGGGCGGGGTGCCCGTGGCCAACACGTTTCAGGGACAATTTCCCCACCACAACAATCGGCTGGACGGTTTTGAACGCACCTCACCGGTAGGCGCCTTTCCGCCCAACGGATTCGGACTGGTGGACATGATCGGCAACGTCTGGGAGTGGACCGATAGCTGGTACGCCCCCCATGTGCCGACTGCGGTCCCGAACGGGATTGAACCAGCTGGATGTTGCCGTGCCTCCAACGATCTGGCCGACCAGCGGGCGCGGTTGCTCAGCATCGATCCGACATCGCAACATGGCAACCTGCCCCGCAAGGTGGTCAAGGGCGGCTCGTTTCTGTGTGCCCCCAGCTACTGCCGCCGCTACCGTCCCGCTGCCCGCATGGCCCAGGGGATTGACACCTCCACCTGCCACATGGGCTTCCGCTGCATCGTGCGGGCAGGATCGCCTCAGAGCTGACGGCGGTCGAGTGCATCGGCCAGGCGCGTGGCGGCGGAGGCCAACTGTGCCTGGGGGTCGGGGGGCGCAATCGCTTCATCGCTGCGGCGCATCGCTTCGATCGCTCGCACGATCATGAACACCACGAAGGCGATCACCAGGAAGTTGATCAAGGCGACGATCACCGAGCCGGCCGGCCAGGATTGGATCGATGCCACATTGGCCGCCTTCAGGGCGGGTTGGAGCATGTTGGTCATCACCAGGCTCACCACGGCGTCCACGACCTTGCCGAAGGCGCCGCCGATGACTACGGCCACAGCCAGGTCAACAACGTTGCCCTTGTTGATGAAATCCTTGAAGTCGGAAAGAAGAGTGGAGCGGGAGCGGGTCATGGCTGTTGATCAGAAGCGAAGGAAACAGAGAAAGCCTGCAGGTCTGGTGGCTCGCAGCCTGGCGTGCAAATCAGCAAAGACTTGCGCGTTTCTGCAAGTTTTGGGGCGGGTGATTCTGGGCTGGCAAGCTCAAGCAGCCACCAGACTTGAGGCGCTCCTATTGAAGCGCGCTCAGGCGAAACGTCCAGATGTTGTGCTGAATCTGGTTTGATTGATGCGGGGTTGGATCGGCGGATCGGCGTTATCTTGCCTGATCCCGGCAGGTCGGTTGATCAGAAGAAGAACTTCAGGCCCAGCTCAATACCATTCTGATAGCTGCTGAAGCCGCTGGATGGCGTGCGGTCGTTTTCGTAGCGCAGGCCCAGATAGCGCCAGGAGAGGTTGATGTCGGTGTTGTTGCCCACCGCATAGCCCAGGCCCACCTGGGCGTTGCCTGAGAGATCCTTTTCGCCGCTGAGGCCGAAGCCGCCGATGTCGCCGCGGGCGAACAGCCGCAGCTTCGGAGTCACGAACACGCTCCCCTGCAGTCCGATCAGGGGTTGGGCCCAGGTGCGTCCGAAGTTGCCCTGGCGTTCGAACACCAGGCCCAGTGGCCCATTGCCGCGGATCTGGGCATTCACATCCAGCTGGGCGTCGATCACGCGCACGCCCGCATAGGGAATGATGCTGAAGCGGCCCGGTGCCGCCACGGCCGCCTCAGGGTCGCCGAATCGGTAGCGCACGGCCAGGTCGTAGAGCCCCTCCGTCGTGGCGACGCTGGCCTTGCCGGTGAAACGTCCAGCGGGGGTGGTGCGGGCGGAATCGGCGCTGAGGCGCACATAGCTCAGGTCGGTGAGCAGGCCCCAGCGGTCGTGTTCCACGCTGCCCCGCAGGGACGTCGCCCACTTCAGGCTGGAGAGGAGCTGGCCGAGATCCAGATCGGTGTCGGCCTCGAAGCCACGGATGGTGGTGGTGCCCGTGGTTCGCAGCGGGGCAAACCCGTAGAGCTCCACCGTTCCGCGCCAGGGATTGGCTGCGCCGTCCACCTCCTGCCTGACCTCGGGCTCGCCCTGCGGCTCGGGCGCGGCCGGGTCGGGAGATGGCGCGGCGCTGTCGATCCCCTCTGCCGCCTGTGTCTGCAGAGGCAGCAGCAAGCCAGCCAGCAGCAGCAGGGCAGTGGAGCGACGCAGCGTTGTCGACGGAGCTGGTGTCATGGCGGGTCTGAGGGAAGAGGGGTGTGGCTGGTGGGCGGCGCCGGTCAGCGGCGCGGGAACAGCAGCTGGATCTGGGCCCGGATCGTCACATCGCCGAAGGGCTCGGGTTTCACCACGTTGGCGAAGGCCTGCAGGGATGCATTGACCGGCTGACTGCCGATCCTGAACACCCGGCCCACACCCCCGCCGAGTGGCACCAGCCAGCGGTCTGCCCTGGCCTGCCAGTCGGCGGTGATGATCGGCGATGCCACCACGTACCACCCGTTCGGCAGGTTGTAGTTCACAAAAGGTTGCACCAGAAACCGGCTCACCGCGCGCCGATCCGAGTCGCCTGTCACCGACCAGATCTGATTGACCAGGCCACCGGCGACCCAGGGACCGTTGGTGTAGACCGCCACAGCGGCTGGCCCCAGGCCCCACTGGCCGCTGCCCAGATCCTCGCGGCTGGCGGTGGGAAGCAGCACGGTGGGCCCGACTCCCACAGTCCAACGACCGGCCAACCTGGGCACCAGAAAAAAGCTCGGGTTCAAATCGCCGATACCGTTGCCGGTGCTGCCATCGGGCCTGGGCTGGCTCACCACCGGCAGGATCGTGCGGGTCACCAGCGTGAGCTGGTCATTCAGCCGGAAGGGAACCACCGGTTGAATGTTGAGCACGTTGAGGGTCTGGTCCCGATCGGGTCCGATCCCCGGGGTGGTGTTGTTCTGGAAGGGAACGCTGACCAGGTTGGCGATCGGATTCTGGGCCTGCTCGGCCAGGCCTTCCGTGCTGTCCGGCTGGACGGCGTCGTTGGGCACAGAGGCCTCCGGGCTGGTGACATCCGCCCGCACCGTCTGCTGCCCGGTCAGCAGGATGGACGCCAGAGCCAGAAGCAAGCGGAGCATGGGCCTCTCCGGCACGGGATCACCCCCCAACCGCGCCGACTTTGACAGACGCCATCACAAACCGCACGTCTGTTTTGACCTGTTGCGCATCCCTGTGCGGAAGACGTTTTGTTCTGCTTGGTCTGCGGGTTGGTCTGCGGGCGTTTGCTGACGTCACTCCACTCAGACTGCAGGGCATGAAAAAGCCGCCGCATCACAGCGGCGGCCCAGGCGCATGGCGGCGCCGGCTCAGGTGTTGCCGAAGGCCACCTGGCAGGCGGCGTTGAGCAGTTCCGCCTCCCGGGCGGTGCTGGGATCGCGTCCGTCGAGGGTGCCGCGCTTGCAGTCGGCATTCATGGCCACTTCCCGATCGCCGGATTCCACCGAGAAGCTCACCGACTGCTCGTTGAGCGGTTCGACGCTGCCGTACAGCAGCCGGTAGTCGGTGTTGGGCACCACGATGGTGGTGTTGTGGCTGCTGACGGCATCATCCACTGCCGCGTTGATGATGGCGGCCGTGGCCAGGCTTGTCACACCCCAGGCTGCGGCGTTCGCGCCCCACCAGCCCCAGCTGGGTGTCGCCCAACCGCCATACCAGCCGTAGTTCCACGGACGGGCGTTGCCCCAGCCTGGCCGGGCCCAGCCGGGATACCGATCCCAGCGGTCCCAGCGGCGATCCCAGCGGTTGGCCCTGTCATCCCAACGGTTGTCGCGGCGATCCCAGCGGTCGTCGCGCCGGTTGTCCCGGTTGCCTGAGCGATCGTCACGCCGTCCATCCCGATTGTCCGAACGGTCGTCACGCCGTCCGTCCCGGTTGTCCGAGCGGTCGTCGCGCCGTCCGTCCCGGTTACCGGAGCTGTTGGCCGTTCGGTTGTCGCGGTTGCCGCTCTTGCGGCTGTCGGAGCCTTTGCGCTGGTCGAGGGAGGGGCCGCCCTTCTGATTCGAACGGCTCGACCAGCCTCCGCTCGGTTTCTTCGAGCCCCTGTTGAGGCTTGAGCCTGAACTCTTGAAGCCGCTTGATCCACGCGATGCCCGGGATCGGCTGCCACCGCCCCCGCCACTCCGGCCGCCGCCACCCCCTCCTTTGCGGGCGATCAGTTCCGGGGATTGGGCCCCCGTCGGACCCGGTTCCAACAGAAACTGGGCCGCCTCTGCCGGGAGTGCCGGCAGGCTGAGCAGGCCCGCCAGCAGCAGGCCGAAACCGCCGCGGGAGCGAGCCGTTTGTTGGTGACCCATCAGTTCACCCCCTCACAGGCCTCGTCGTAACAGGTGAGGCTCACCCGGCCGTCGCGGCTGAACTTCACCCCCACCAGATCCCTGCCGGCCAGGGCATCCACTTTCTCTTCCCGCACACTGTTGAGGTAGTTCGGGTTCACCACGCACAGATCCCGATCGTTGAAGCAGATCGTGTTGGTGGAGAAGCGGGCTCCGGCGGAGCGGAGCACGACCCAGCTGTTGGTGGCCGCATCCCAGCGGCTCATGCTCACCGGTGAGTCGGTGATCCGGATCAGCTCCACGGTCTTGCCGATCGTGTGCCGATAGATCGTTGCATCGCCTTCATTGACGGCTTCAATGACGCAGTCCTGAGCCGGCCCCCGCTTGATCGAGCAGGTGGTTTTCAGTTTGTAGAGGGTTTCCGAGGACGCCTTGGTCTGGGCTTCGGCCGGTGGTGCGTTCAGGCCGGCGCACAGGCCTGTGGCACACAGCAGAGCGGAAGCGACCCCGAGGCCGACGCGCTGGGCTGTTGAGTTGCGGAGCTGCATGAAGAATCAATCCCCCCGTGAAAGAGTGGGAAACATCTTCATGCTGCGCATCAACCCTGCTTCCCGCCGTGGTGCTGTTGCACTTGGCCACATTCAACCGGCCGGCAGGCGGCTGCGACTCCGATTGGAGCGATTTCAGTTCGCCGAGGGCGCAGAACTTGCTGGAAACCGATGCCTTCGATTCGCTGCGCAACCGGGTCAACCGCGTCGTTCCAGGCTGGGGATCAGCGCCAGGGAGGCGGCCAGCCCGAACAGCATGATCAGCAGGGCCGGCCCCATGGCGGCTCCCACCCGCTCATCACTGGCGTACTGGAATACCCGCACAGCGAGGGTGTCGAAATCGAAGGGCCGCAGCGCCAGGGTGATCGGTAGCTCTTTCACCACGTCCACAAACACCAGCAGACAGCCCACCAGCAGGGGGCCCCGCAGCAGGGGCAGGTGCACCCGTCGCAGCACCTCGACCCAGGTGCAGCCCAGGCTGGAGGCGGTTTCATCGATGCTGGGGGGGATCCGCTCGAGGGCGGCGTCGAGCCCCTGCTTCGCTACGGCCAGAAACCGGTCGCCGTAGCCCCAGAGCAGCAGCAGCACCGGGCTGAGACCCAGCGGCCCCCCGAACACCAGCAGGCCGAGCGCCAGAACGCTGCCCGGGATGGCGTAACCCAGGCCAGCCACAAAGCTGAGCTGCCGCACGGCTGGAGCGTTCAGCCAGCGTCTGCAGATCGCCAGCAGCAGCGCTCCGGCTGCCGTGACGGCGGTGGCTGCGAGGGCCAGGGCCAGGCTGCGCCCGGCCAGCCGCCCCAGTTCCGCAAGGGGCTCGGCCTGGAGCCCCTGCCAACCCTGCTGGATCCACAGAACCGGGATCGCCACGGTGAGCAGAGGCGGCAGGGCGCAGGTGAGCTGGGCCAGCGCCGCTCGCCATCCCGCCAGGGGCCAGAGCGGCTCGACTCCATTTGCCCCTTCCAGGTTCCAGCGCCGGCTGCGTCGGCGCAGCAGCCGTTCTCCCACGATCAGCACCGCCACGATTGTCAGGGCCACCAGGGCCAGCAGCGCCGCCCCCTGGGGATCCCCGTCCACCTGCCAGCGGTCGAGGATTCCTGCGGAAAGGCTGGGAACGCCCAGCAGGCGCACGGCTCCCAGTTCATTCACCACTTCCATGGCGCTGAGGGCCACACCCGCTCCGATCGAGGGCAGGGCGATCGGCAGGGCGATCCGAAAGAAGCTGGCCCATGGGCCCACTCCAAGGCTGCGACTGGCTTCCAGCAGCCGGCGCCCGCTCACGGAGAAACTCTCGGTGCTCAGCAGGAAGACGTAGCTGTAATTGGCGAGGCTGAGCAGTCCCACAGCCCAGGCCAGGCCATGAATCTGCAGCCCACGCTGGCTGCCCCAGTCGATCAGGCTGGCGGCCAGCAGGTAGGCAGGGAAGGCCATCGGCACCAGCTGCGCGATCCGCAGCCAGCGGCGGCCGGTAAAACTGCAGGTGGCGGTCAGCCAGCCGATGGCGGTGCCCACCACGGCACCGAGCAGACCCTCGCCAACCACGAGCAGCAGGGTGCCCCGCACCTGGCTGAGGCCGTCTGCTCCAAGTGCGGCGACCCCGGCCCCGTCGCTGAACAGGGCAACCTGCACCAGGCTGACCAGGGGCAACAGGGCCAGCAGGCTCACGGCCAGCACCGCCATGAGCAGTCCGCTCCTGCTTCGGGAGCGGACCGACGGGGATCGGAGGGCGCCTGGGATTGCGCAAGACGTCAACAACGTGTCAGGTCCCTACTGCCAGCCGGCCTGCGTCATCAATTGCACCGCCTCGCGGTTGCGTCGCCCGAGCAGCTCCATCGAAACGGGTGAGGCCTTGAAGGTGCCGAAGGCACTGAGAGCAGGATTATTGCCCCAGCCCTTGAGGGGATACTCGTTGTTGGCTCCGGCATAGCCCTCGCCGGATGTGGGCGAGGCCAGAAACTCGAGCAGGCGACGGGCGCCTTCCGGATTGCGGGCAGCGCGGGTCACTCCTCCCGCCGTGACGTTCACATGGGTGGGATTGGGCCACACCACGCGCACCTTTTTGGCGGCGTCCCGATCGGCCGCGTTGTCTCCCCTCAGCATCCGCGCCAGGTAGTACTGGTTGGCGATGGTCGCACCGCACTGTCCCTGGCCCACCGCGCGCACCATCGTGGTGTCCGAGGTGTAGAAGGAGCCCTTCCTGTTGGCCACCACCCCTTCCACCCACTTGCGGGTTGCCGGGGCGCCGCGGCGCACCAGCTCGTCGGCCACCAACGACTGGCTGTAGACGCTGGCCCGGTTGCGAAGGCAGAGCTTGCCCCTCAGCTCGGGCCGGGCGAGATCGGCGTAGGTGCGGATCAGATTGGGATTCACCAGGGCGGTGTTCACCATCACGGGCCGGGCCCGGCGCGTCAGGGCGAACCAGCGGTCGCCGGGATCGCGCAGGCTGGCGGGGACGTCCCTGTTGAGCTCACGCGAGCGGATCGGACGGAACAGATTGGCTTCCTGGGCCCGATAGAGCCGGGCCGCATCCACCAGCACAAGCAGATCCGCCCGGCCGTTGGCGCCTTCACTCTTGAGGCGCTGGATCAGCTCATCGTCCTTGCCTTCCAGCAGATTCACCTGGATGCCGGTGCGCCTGGTGAATTCGGCATAAAGGTCCTTGTCGGTGTTGTAGTGACGTCCGGAGTAGACATTCACTGCCTGGGGGCGATTCTGAGCCTGGGCTGCTTCCAGAATGCCAGTGATCGCGGTGAGACTGATTGCGCTGAGACTGAGTGTGGCGACGCTGAGCCGGGCGCCGGCCATGCGGGTGTGGATGCTCTTCATTCAATCGTGATGGGGAGGGAGCGGTCGCGCTGATGGTTTGCGTGCATCAACCCGATCGACGCTGCAGCCTGTGCTGTTGACCCAGTCGCACTCAATGGTGGGGCTGGGTGGGATTGGGTGCCCTTGGCGACTAAAGACTGCCGCCCGTTCTGCATGACTTCATTCTCGGGCATGCGTCGCCCGAGGATGGCCCGGGGGCTGTGACCCATGAGCACCCGCGCCGTAACAATTGCTACGAAGCCCCGGCTCCGTTCTCTGCGACCAGTGCAGGGCTGGATCGGCGAGTGGAGCTGAGATCGGCACGGTTCCCATGACTCTTCGGGAAGGGTTGGCAGGCGTTCCGCTGCGGCTGCAGACGCGTCCCACAGGTCTATCGGCCGGCTGGATGCAGCGGTCGCTGCGTTGTCACGCAACGGCGTGATCAAAACAACAACCTCCGGTTGCCGGATCGACAACCTGGAGGCGTGGGAACAGGGTCTGCAGGCAGATCAGAGGCTGCCGATGGTTCTGTTCTGGTCAGCCACTCTGATTAGCCACTTTTGTTGGCCACTCTGGTTAGCCACCCTTGGGGTGGCCACTCTGCTTGGTCACCCCAAGGGGGGACTGGGAACGGCCAGGATTGCGTAGAGGCCTCAACGCTGACGCCGTACAGGCACCAGCACGGGCTGCATCAGCCCACCACCACCGTTGTCGTCGTCGGAATCGGTGGTGAGCCAGAAGGCCAGACCGAACAGGGCCATGACACCGGTGAAGAGCAGCAGTTCCGTCATGACGCCTGCATCGTTTCGATCAACCTAGCGGGGTTGTCAGTCGGTGGTGTAGCCAATGACGCCGATCAGGCGAGGGGGGCCAGAGCAAGCCCCAGCCCTGCCAGGCTGAGTGCTCCGGCCAGCAGGCCAGCATCGGCTGCGCCATGGGCCAGCGTTCTGACTGAGGCCGGCACCCTTCCCTACCGGACTGTCCTCGTTCGCGTTTCGAGCGGAATCCGGAGAACCCGATCCAGTACCAACGCCATTTGCCCCGGCGGGGGTTCAGGCGAAACCCTTGCCGGCGTTGCGGGCCACACAGGCCTGCAGCTGTTGGCGCAGCCGGTCGTGGTCGAGGTTCCGGCCGATCAGCACGATCTGATTCTTGCGCTGGCCGTCGGGCCAGTCGGAGTCGTCGATCGAGAAGCGCTTGCCGGCCAGGTGGAACACATGGCGCCGTTCGCTCTCGTTGAACCAGAGGATCCCCTTGGCGCGGAACACAGACTCGGGCAGCTGGTTGTCGAGGAAGTTCTGGAACTTGCGCAGGGCGAAGGGCCCATCGGCGGCAAAGGAGAGCGAGGTGAAGCCCTCGATGGCCGCGTGGTCGGGATGGCTGGCGTGCTCGTGGGTGTGGTGCTCGTGGGTGTGGTGCTGATGATCGTGATGATGCTCCCCCGTGCCGTGGGTATGGCTGGAGGCGTGCTCGCAGTGGCCGTGGTCGTGGTCGCAGTCGCTGTGGTCGTGGGCCGGATCGGGGCTGATCTGTCCGGCCACCACCTTGTCGCTCTCGAACAGACCGACGCTGAGCAGCAGGGGCAGGGGCACTTCGCCCTTCACCGCGCGCAGGATGCGGGCATCGGTCTTGATCTGACGCAGGCGGGCCTCCAGCTCAGTCAGCCGCTCCTCGGCCACCAGGTCGCACTTGTTGAGCAGCAGCATGTCGCCGTACACGATCTGGGAGCGGGCCACCTCCCCCTCCAGCAGCTCGTCGCTGAAGTTTTCGGCATCCACCAGGGTGATGATCGAGTCGAGGCGGGTGGCTTCGCGCAGGTCGCTGCCCAGGAAGGTCATCGCCACCGGCAGCGGATCGGCCAGACCGGTGGTCTCCACCACCAGGTAGTCGACCGGGTCGGGGCGATCGAGGATGCGGTACACGGCCTCCAGCAGTTCGCCATTGATCGAGCAGCAGATGCAGCCGTTGCTCAGCTCCACCGTGTCGTCGCCGGTGGCGACCACCAGGTCGTTGTCGATGCCGATCTCGCCGAACTCATTCACCAGCACGGCGGTCTTGAGGCCCTGCTGGTTGGTGAGGATGTGGTTGAGCAGGGTGGTCTTGCCGGCGCCCAGAAAGCCGGTGAGAATCGTCACCGGCAGGGCTGAAGCAGGACTGCGGTCATGGTCCTGCGTGCTGGCTCTGGCCTCGCTGACGGACATGGAAGCGGCGGGAACGATTCCCAGACCATAGGTTTGCCGGCCGTCGCCTGGACGGCTCCTACACCGCCGGCTTGGTAAGCCGCTGCCGTTGCTGGCAG
>CAMDLO010000078.1 GCA_945901765.1 Cyanobium sp. NIES-981
CCGACCCTGAGCCTGCGACTGCTGATCTGGAGTACACCGAGCCTGCCGATCGGCATCTGGTTGCTGATCGCCTCCGGCGGCGGTGGGCTGCTCAGCGCCGCCGCCACCGGTCTGGCCCTGCGCGCCCCCGCAGCAGGCAGGGAGTACCAACGCCAGGTGCGGCGACCATTTCGCCCCGAAACGCCCGTCTGGGAGGAAGAGAGCCCCCCCAGCTGGGATGCGGGGCCCAGCCGCCCCGTCGGCGAGCCACCCCCAACCGTGGCCGTGCCCTTCCGGGTGATCCAGCGGCCGGTCGACCGCCCAGCCGCCAGCGCTTCGGCCACTACTGCTCCGGCAGCCACTGCTCCGGCCACCAGAACGGCAGCCTCGACCTCGGCGCCGGGCACGAACGATGACTGGGGGCAGAATCCGGAAGACAACTGGTGAGTGCAACCCCCTCGGGCTGCCGGGATGGTCTGTTTAGAGTTGAGGTCAGAACCAACTTCGACAGGGCCAGAGCCTGGTGAGCGATCCGACTCCTTCCCCAAGCCCAGCGGCTCCTGAGCCGGCTTCCACCAGCGCTGAGACAGTGACAGAAGCAGTCACCAAGACAGTCACTGAGGCGCTGACCGATTCAGCGACTCAGGCAACGGCTGAGGCAGCGACCCGGAAACCAACCGAAAATCCCACTGCAAACGCGACAGCGAACCCTGGCGAACCACCAACCGGAAAACCAACCAACAAAGCAGCAGCCCAATCGGCCGCCAAAGCAGCAGCCCAATCGGCCGCCAAAGCCGCAGCCAAACCCCCCGCACCGGAGGAGGCGCCATTCAGCGATTTCATTCCGAAGCTTTACCTGCCGGCGCTGGCCCAGGAAATCCGCAGCTACGGCGGAGCTGAACCGACCCTGCGCTTCGAGCAGGGACCCATGCCCGTGGTGGGCTCTCCCTGCTGGATGGTGATCGGTGCGTTGCCGGGCGATCGACGCTTCTGGCTCTGCTTCACCGCCGCGGACATCAATGCAGCCAAGACCGTGGCCCTGGCCGAATGCGGGGCGGAGCCGACGCTGCTGGAATCGTTCCTGATCGACGAGAAGAAAATGAGCCTGGCGTTGCTGGTGTCGCGCCTGGTGCAGCGGCTGAACGGCCAGAAGTGGCTCGGGCCCAACTGAAGCGGCGGTGCTGCCGCTTTACATCCCACGCCGGCCGGCGCACCGGGACACCTACGATGCCGCCAACGCTTCCTGCCGCCTTTCGATGGTGCCTCCAACCGCAGTCGCCGCTGCCAACGGGACCGATCAGCTGAACACACCCCTGCCGGTCGGCAGCCCCAATGCACCGGCCATCAAGGAACCTGTGAAGGACACGATCCTGACGCCCCGGTTCTACACCACGGATTTCGACGCCATGGCGGCGATGGATCTCCGTCCCAACGTGGCCGAACTGGAAGCGATCTGCGAGGAATTCCGCAAGGACTACAACCGCCATCACTTCGTTCGCAACGAGGAGTTCGAGGGCGCAGCCGACAAGCTCGACCCGAAAACCCGACAGGTGTTCGTGGAATTCCTCGAGCAGAGCTGCACCTCGGAGTTTTCCGGCTTCCTGCTCTACAAGGAGCTCAGTCGGCGGATCAAGGCCAAGAATCCACTGCTGGCGGAGTGTTTCGCCCACATGGCCCGCGATGAAGCCCGCCACGCCGGTTTCCTCAACAAGGCCATGAGCGATTTCGGGCTGCAGCTGGACCTTGGCTTCCTCACAGCCAACAAAGCGTACACATTCTTCAAGCCGAAATTCATCTTCTACGCGACCTACCTGAGCGAAAAGATTGGCTACTGGCGTTACATCGCCATCTACCGCCACCTTGAACAGAACCCTGGCAGCAAAATTTTCCCGATTTTCAACTTTTTCGAAAACTGGTGTCAGGACGAAAACCGTCACGGTGACTTCTTCGACGCCCTGATGAAAGCGCAACCCGACACGGTGCGCGGCCTGCGGGCCCGCCTCTGGTGCCGCTTCTTCCTGCTGGCGGTGTTCGCCACGATGTACGTGCGCGACGTCGCCCGCAAGGAGTTCTATGAGGCTCTGGGGCTGGATGCCCGCGATTACGACAAGGTGGTGATCGACAAGACCAACGAAACAGCCGCCCGGGTGTTCCCAGTGGTGCTTGATGTGCGCAACCCCCGCTTCTGGGATGGCCTGGAGCGTTTGGTGGCGAACAACGCCAGGCTGACCGCCGCCGATCAGAGCGAAGCCCCCGCTCCCCTCAAGGCCATTCAGAAACTGCCGTACTGGATCGCCAATGGGGTGCAGATGGCCCAGCTGTTCCTGATGAGCCCGATCCGCAGCGAGCAATTCCAGCCTGCCGTGCGCTGATTTTCAGCCTCCCTCCCCTGATCGCCTCCAGCCCCGGCCCAGTGGCCGGGGCTTTTTGCCAGGATCAACCCACTCCGATCGGTGCCGATGGTCGCCACGATCCAGTCCCCCGGCTCTCCGGTCAGCTCCTCCGGGTTCGACCAGAGCTGGCAGTCGCCCCTTGATGATCTGCTGGCCCTGGGCAGGGCCGCAGGCGCTGACCTCGTGGAGGTGTTCCTCGAGCGCACCGACCACCTCGGTGTGCTGGCCGAGCAGGATGCGATCACCAGTGTCAGCCCCGCCTTCGGAATGGGAGCGGGCATCCGGGTGTTCCGGGGCGAGCGCGATGGGTTCGTGAGCACCAACGACCTCAGCCCCGCCGGCCTGCGCTCCGCCCTCGATCAGGCGCTCGGCATGCTCGGTCTGCAACTGCTCAGCAACGCCCGCAGCGATTACCCGGGCCTGGGCAGGCTGCGCGACTTCGCTGCCGCCAAATCCGGTTGGCTGGGTGAGAGCCCAAGCCTCGCCGATGCGACCGCCCACCTGCTGGCGGGTACCGCCCTGCTGGAGCGCCACGGCACCCACCTGCAGGCGCGGCGGGGCAGCTACGCCCGTGACTGGCAGGAGGTGCTGGTGGCCGCCAGCGACGGCACCTTCGCCCGTGACGTGCGCCTGCATCAGTCGCTGGGGCTGACGGTGCTGGCGGCCGATGGCGAGCACCGCTCCAGCATTGGACGCCGCTACGGCAGCCACGGCCAACCGGACCAGCTGCTCCGCTGGGATGCGGACGCCAGCGCCCGTGAGGTGTGCGAGAGCGCCGGCTCGATGTTGTACGCCGACTACGTGGAGGCCGGACAGATGCCGGCGGTGCTCGCCAACCGCTTCGGCGGTGTGATCTTCCACGAGGCCTGTGGCCATCTGCTGGAGACCACCCAGATTGAACGGGGCACAACCCCCTTCGCCGACAAGCTTGGAGAACCGATCGCCCACCAGGCCGTCACGGCGATTGATGAAGGCCTCAGTGAAGGGGCGTTCGGGTCCCTGGCGATGGACGACGAAGGCATGGAGCCCCAGCGCACCGTGCTGATCGAGAACGGGGTGCTCCGCCGATTCCTCAGCGACAGGGCCGGAGAACTGCGCACCGGCCACGCGCGCACCGGCAGCGGTCGGCGCCAGGGACATACCTTCGCGGCCGCCAGCCGGATGCGCAACACCTACATCGCCGCCGGCGCCCACACACCCGAGCAGCTGATCGCCTCGGTCGACAAGGGGCTGTACTGCAAATCGATGGGGGGCGGCAGCGTCGGGCCGACCGGCCAGTTCAACTTCGCCGTGGAGGAGGGTTACCTGATCGAGAACGGCCGGCTCACCAAACCCGTCAAAGGCGCCACGCTGATCGGCGAAGCCAAGGAGGTGATGCCGCGGATCTCGATGTGCGCCAACGATCTGGATCTGGCCGCCGGCTTCTGCGGCTCGGTGAGCGGCAGCGTGTTCGTGACCGTGGGCCAGCCCCACATCAAGGTCGACTCGATCACCGTGGGGGGACGCTGACGATGGCCATGCCGACAGCCACTGCCCTCGGGGAGCGTCTCAGCCAGCTCGCCAGCCAGCAGGGCATCCAGCGTTGGGATCTGGGTGCCGCCTGCAGCACCGACACCTCGGTGCAGGTGGACCGGGGCGAGGCCAAACAGATGAAAGGGGCCCAGCGCAGCAGCATCACGGTGCGGGTCTGGAACGACGAGGGCCTGGTCGGGGTCACCAGCACCTCAGACCTCTCGCAGAGCGGCCTGGAGCGCGCCCTCAGCGGCGCCCGCGACGCCAGCGCCTTCGGCAATCCCGAAGACCGGCCTGGCTTCTCGCCCCTGGCCACCGCCCCGCTCCCCGCTCTGGAGCAGCCCTGCCTGCCGCCGCTGCCGATCCTGCAGCTGCTGGCCACCCTCAAGGAGGCCGAGCGGCAGTTGCTCGATCGCCATCCCGCCATCGCCACCGTTCCTTACAACGGCCTGGCCCAGCGCAGCAGCGAGCGGCTGTACCTGAACAGCGACGGTGCCTGCCGCCAACAGCAGCTCAGCACCGCCAGCCTCTATCTCTATGCCCGGGCCGAAGAGGCCGGCCGCAAGCCCCGCAGCGCCGGTGCCGTCCGTCTGGCCTATGGCGCCTCCGACCTCGATCTGGAGGGCTGCATCCACGAAGCGGCCGAGCGCACGATCAGCCATCTCGACTACGCCCCGATTGAGACCGGCCACTACACCTGCGTGTTCAGCCCTGAGGCTTTTCTCGATCTGATCGGCGCCTTCTCCAGCCTGTTCAATGCCCGGGCGGTGCTGGATGGCGTCAGCCTCAGCACCCGTGAGTCGCTGGGGCAGCCACTGGCGGTGCCGTTTCTCTCGATCCACGACAACGGTCTGCATCCGGGCAACATCGGCGCCGCCGCCTTCGACGGTGAGGGGACCCCCACCGGGCGGCTCACCCTGGTGGAGGGGGGCACGCTGCGGCACTTCCTGCACTCCGAGGCCACAGCACGGGCCTTCGGTGTTGCGCCGACCGGCCACGCCGGCCTGGGCGCCAAGGTGTCGGTGGGGCCCTCCTGGTTTGAAGTGGGCCCCACCGCCGACCGGAAGGGCGGCCAGCAAGGACTCGACCAGTGGGGAACGGGGGGCGAGCCCCTGGTGGTGATCGATTCCCTCTCGGCACTGCACGCCGGCGTGAAGGCCAGCCAGGGATCGTTTTCCCTGCCGTTCGATGGCTGGCTGGTGCGGAATGGCGAGCGGCGGTCGATCGAGGCTGCCACCGTGGCCGGTGACATCCGACAGGTGCTGAACGCGATCCTGGGCTTCGAAGGGGAAGCGAAAGTCACACCCGACGGCCTCTGTCCGCAGGTGTGGGTCGAGGGTCTGTCAATCACCGGCGAGGCCTGATCAGGCTCGCCGCATTCACAGCGCCGCGATGAAGATCCTGTTCTGGGGCACGCCCGCCTATGCCGTGCCCAGCCTCGATGCCCTGCACAGCGCCGGCCACGAGCTGCTGGCGGTGGTCAGCCAGCCGGACCGCCGCCGCGGCCGGGGCAAGGCGCTGCTGCCGAGCCCGGTCAAGGCCCGCGCCCTTGAACTGGGCCTGCCGGTGTTCACCCCGGAACGGATCCGACGGGATGGGGCGATGCAGACCGAGCTGGCAGCGCTGGGGGCCGACATCTCCGTCGTGGTGGCCTTCGGGCAGATTCTGCCCGCTGAGGTCCTGGCCCAGCCGCCGTTCGGCTGCTGGAACGGCCATGGTTCACTGCTGCCGCGCTGGCGCGGTGCCGCCCCGATCCAGTGGAGTCTGCTGGAGGGGGATCCCCACACCGGGGTGGGGATCATGGCGATGGAAGCCGGCCTCGACACCGGCCCAGTGCTGCTGGAGCGCGCCCTGCCGATCGCACTGCTGGAGAACGCCGAGCAGTTGGCGGGCCGACTGGCCGGCCTGACCGCGGAGCTGCTGGTGGAGGCCCTGCCCCTGATCGAGGCCGCGGGGGCTGGACCAGAAGCGGAACGACTGGCCCGGCTGGGGGTCCGCCAGCAACGCGATGACGGCATGACCTACGCCCGCCTGCTCAACAAGGACGACTTCCGCATCGACTGGCAGCAGTCGGCCCTGGACATCCACCGACGGGTGATGGGGCTGTATCCGGGCGCCCATACCTTCTGGGGCGAGCAGCGCCTGAAGGTGCTGAGCACCGAACCGCTGGTGGAGCGGCTGGCCGACCAGCTCAGCAGCGATGTGGCCCCGCTGCTTGGCCGCTGGCGGCAGGACGACCCCGACCGACCCGGCCCCGGCACGGTGCTGGCCTGCGCGGCAGACCTGGGGCTGGTGGTGGCCACCGCCGGCTGCCCGCTGCTGATCCGTGAGGCCCAGCTGGCAGGCCGTTCACGGGCAGCCGGCGCGGCGCTGCTGCACCAGCTCGGCGCCCGGGCGGGGCAGCGGCTTGAGGGCGGACCCTGACGGAACCCCAGTCAGCAGACGCCATACGTTGTGTGTCGTCAGGGAACACACACGTCTTGAATCGCACACGCATCGCTAGGACAGATGCAGCTGCACCGGGAAACGATGGAACACGATCTCTCCTTCGTGGCCGAAGCCGGTCCTGAATGCCGCATCTACCGGAGCTGCTCCGGGCATTACGTGGTGCGGCAGAACGATGGACCGGCCGACGGTCGCCAGGTCGCCACCCTGGCCTGCGCCTATGCCGCCTGTCAGGCGTTCAGTGGTGACATCGGCGTGTCGGCGGTGGGGCCGGCGCCTGCTGCCGAACGGCGGTAGTGGGAATGCAGCTCCTCCAGCTGCACATGCACGGCACGGAGCTGATCGCGGATCGGAGCGCTGGGCTCGATGCGCTCCAGCGACAACAGCATCGACTCAATCTGGCTCTTGCAGTCGATCAGCACGCGGCACTCTGGCGATCCGGGCTCGTAGGGCATGGCAGGGAAAAACGCCCCCCCATCGGAGCTGAGTGGCGACCATTCGCCTGTATCGCTTGATGCGGTTTGCCCAGCGTCGCTCCCCCCGACGCCATCCGGCCGATGGGTCCGCCTGAGCAGGCCAGTCCACCGCTCAGTCCAGGTGATCAGTCCAGGTGATCAGTCCAGGTGATCAGTCCAGGTCGTCAGTCCACGTAGAGCTGGCGGGCTCGCGCCAGAACCGCCAGCAGCTCCGCGTCGCTGAGATCTGTGGCACCGGGGCCGCGCTGCTCCACCAGCCAACGGCGCAGCACCACAGCGCCTGCAGGCCCCTCGAACGCCTGGAAGAACCGGGCCTGAGCTGCCAGCACCCGGAACTTGAGGAACTCCAGCAACTGGGCCTGCAGTCGGGCGGGCTGAATCAGACGACAACGGCGCCCATCCACCCCCAGCTCCAGGGCCACGGCAGCGCCGATGGCATCAATCCAGGGCGCCAGCACCTCCAGCCGGTCGGGCGGTTGGTGATGGTTGCGCTTGGTTTCGGGATGGGGGCGATAGAGCCAGCCCCGCACAGGCGCGCCTGCGCCAGACCAGCGCAACAGCACAGGCCAGAAGGAGAAGGTTTCAGGCGGATGTCGGTCCGTCCAGCGCAGCGCCTCGAAGCACCAGCTCGGCTGGCGCAGGCTCCAGCGACCGCCGTCGAAAGCGAGGTTGAGAGTGCCGCGATGACAACCGGAGAGATCCAGTCCCAGGCGCGCGAAGTGGGGGAGCTGCTGAGCGATGCTGCCGCCGGGATAGGGGCAGTCGGCCGCACGGCCGGAAGCAACCCCATGGCCAGCCACCAGCCGGCAGCGCTGCCAGACGAGCCCAGACCCGTCTGGCAGCGCGGAGCCATGGGCCGGGGCTGGCGTCCGATCGCCGGCTTCGCGCCCTTCAGGCAACGGCTGCATCCGGCCGGACTGGATCGGCGGGCCAGGCTGGCTCAACGGCGCCGCGGTGGTCTGCCCGAGCCACCGCCGCGGGGAGGCCGGCCCCTGCCGCCGCTGAGATCGAGGGGCGGTGCCGACAGCACCGTCGGCTCGAAGCCCGGCACTTCACGGCGCGGCAGCTTCTCACCGATCAGCCGCTCGATCGCCCGCAGCAGCTCCTGCTCTTCCGCCGCCACCAGAGAGACCGCATGGCCGTCGCAGCCGGCCCGACCGGTGCGGCCGATCCGGTGCACGTAGTCCTCAGCCACGTTGGGCAGGTCGAGGTTCACCACGTGGGGAAGCTGCTGGATGTCGATGCCCCGGGCGGCGATGTCCGTGGCGACGAGGACGCGCAGCTCCCCGCTCTTGAAGCCGGAGAGGGCACGGGTACGGGCCCCCTGACTCTTGTTGCCGTGGATGGCGGCCGCCTGCAGGCCATCGCTGCAGAGCCGCTCCGCCAGGCGATTGGCACCATGCTTGGTACGGGAGAACACCAGCACCTGCTGCCAGTCATTGCTGCGGATCAGGTGGCTGAGCAGGTCGCCCTTGCGGGCCATGTCGCAGGGGTGCAGCACCTGCTCCACGCTGGCGGCGGTCTGGTTCTCAGGGCTGGCCTGCAGCTGCACGGGCTGATGCAGCAATCCCGTCGCCAGCCGTCGGATCTCCGGCGAGAAGGTGGCGGAGAACAGCAGGTTCTGCCGCTTCTCCGGCAACAGCCCCAGGATGCGCCGGATGTCGCGCAGGAAGCCCATGTCGAGCATCCGGTCGGCCTCATCCAGCACCAGGATCTCAACCCGGTCGAGCCGCAGTGCCCCCTGCTGCTGCAGATCGATCAACCGCCCCGGAGTGGCGGTGAGTACATCGGTGCCACGGCGCAACCGTTCGATCTGCGGCCGGATGTTGACGCCGCCGAACACCACATCGGAGCGCAGATCCAGATAGCGGCCGTAGGCGCGCACGCTGTCGGCCACCTGGGCCGCCAGCTCCCGGGTGGGGGTGAGCACCAGAGCGCGAACCACCCCGCCCCGGGCATGGGCACCATGCAGCAGCCTTTCCAGCAGCGGCAGGGTGAACCCGGCGGTCTTGCCGGTGCCGGTCTGGGCCGCGGCGAGCACATCAAGCCCCTCCAGCACCGCCGGGATGCACTGTTTCTGAATCGGCGACGGGTGGCGGTAGCCCTTGGCGGCCACCGCCTTGAGCAGGGGCTCGCTGAGGCCGAGGCCAGCGAAATCGGCGGCGAGCGAAGCCACCGGGGTGCCGAGATGGGGGGTGAGCGTGCTGATCGCTGAACGGGCGCCAACCCTCACCGTAAGGGGGCGCGGCGATGGGAGTCGAGCTGGAGGGGGTGTCATCGCGGCAGGAAGTGGGCGCAGCGATCACAGGGCCCTTCCGGCAGCACGGCGCAGCGCAGCAATGGACTGCGGGCGTTGTAACGGCAATGGGGATCACCGATCACCCAGCCATGGGCGAAGGGCCTGGCATCGGCGGGCTGACGCTCCGGTTTCACCTGGAGCGCCACACTGGCGAGGTCATAGCGGCCGTCCCGCAGGCGGTAGCGGTGGCGCCGCTGCAACACCATGAAACTGCGGCCGTTGTGCTCAAGCCAACGCCCGGGCTGGGGCACCTGCGCCAGGCTCTCCAGCTCCAGGGCATCGAGCAGCTGATCGCTGCCGATCTGCCGCAGCTCAACCCGCATCAGTCCCCCTCCGCCAGGGGGGCCTGCTCAGGATTCCGCTCTGAAAATCCCCAGGCGAACAGCACCGCCACCAGCAGCAGCAGCAACCATTCCGGCGGCACCAGATCCGGCAGTCCCAGGCGCAGCAGCAGACGCAGGCCCACCAGGCCGACCGCCAGGTAACCGGCCGTCTCGAGATGGCGGTACCGCTCCAGCCAGCGAATGAACAGCTCAGCGGTGAGGCGCAGGGCGATCACACCGATCACGCCGCCGGCGATCACCAGGGAGATCCGATCGCTCACCGCCACCGCCGCGGCCACGCTGTCAAGCGAAAAGGCCAGGTCGGTGAGGGCAAGGGTGGCCACCACACCGCCCAGACCGGCATTCAGGGCCGGCGGAGCGGCGGCGGCAGAGGCCGCAGGGCCGGGCGCCGCGGTGGCGCCCCCACCCTCCTCCTTCCCCTGGACGACCAGCACCAGATGACGGCCGCACAGCCAGAGGAGGTAGGCCGCCGCCGCCAGTTCCAGAGGCCAGAAGTTCAACACCCAGCGGGCCGCCAGAATCAGGCCGATCCGGAAGACCAGCGCCAGCAGCAGACCCAGGTTCAGGGCCATCTCCTGGCGGGCCCGATCGTGCAGCCGGCGGGAGATCGCCGCCAGGGCGATCGCGTTGTCAGCGGAGAGCACCGCCTCTAGGGCCACCAGCAGGGGCAGCAGCAGCAGCAGCTCACTCCAGCGGTCAGCCGATTGGAGCAACGGGGTCAGTGACTCGATCGACTCGGCTTCCATCGGCGCCCCTGGGCAGTTCACTCTAGGAAGCACACCCCATCCCCCCCGCGTCATGCAGCTCCAGGTCCGCCTGGTCCACGCCGAGCCCGGAGCCCGGGTGGTGGCGGTCACCGCCCTGCTGGAAGGCAGGCCCCAGGCCATGGCCCTCGGAGAAGGCCCCACGGCCGAAGAGGCGGAGGACCGTGCCCGCGAGCGGCTGCAGAGCCGGATCAGCCCACCGGCAGCAGACGGTAGACGGGCAGCCGCAACGGCAGCCGCAAGAGCAGCGGCGACACCGGCGGCAGCTGATCATCCCGACCCCGTGCCGTCACACCCGGATGCCGCACCCATCGAACCTAGGCCGGAGATGGCGCCAGCAGCAGAGGAGGCCCCGCCGCAGCCGGAGGAGCCGGCAGCAGACCCGGAGGACTGGAGCGCGGAGCTGACCCGCATCGATCTGCAGCTGCAGCGGCTGGGCTGGCAGCGGGCCGAGGAAGGCGTCTATCTCGAGCGGGCATTCGGTCACCCGAGCCGCGGCCGCATCACCACCTACACCGACCTGCTGGCCTACCTCCAGGCCCTGGAGAGCTTCGAGACAGGCAGCACCCCGGCCGGTGTACCGGTGCCCCTGCGGCGGCGCGATCTGCTGGAACAGAGCGATGCGCTGCTGCGGCAACTGGGCTGGGATGCGAGGCGCGGTCGCGAACGACTGGAGCAGGAGTTTGGGCGCAGCAGCCGCCAGCAGCTGAGCGATGCCCAGCTGCTGCACTTCAACATGGTGCTGGAGGAAGAAATGCTTGCAGCTGGCCCGTCCGTCCCAGGGTCAGGGGGCGGCTGAACAGATAGCCCTGACCGAGCACGCATCCCATCTGCCGCAACGCCGCCAGCTGATCGCAGTGCTCGATCCCCTCGGCGATCACCTCCAGCTCCAGGTCGACCGCCAGGCGAAGAATCG
>CAMDLO010000079.1 GCA_945901765.1 Cyanobium sp. NIES-981
CATCGTGGCGTCGCTCCAGCGCCCCGATCAGCCTGATCGACCACCTTGCGCAATGGAATGGGTCCGGGTCGGCCGCTGCCTGAGAGAATCCGGCCAGCAATCCGATCGGCATGACGGCGGCGGCGACGACAGCCCCCTTTGATTTCGCCGCCTACCTGGAGGCGTCGCGCTTGCGCGTGGAGGAGGCACTGGATGGTTCCCTCGGGCCGGAGCGGCCTGAAGCGCTGCGCGAGGCGATGCGCTACTCGCTGCTGGCGGGAGGCAAGCGGCTGCGGCCGATCCTTTGTCTGGCGGCCTGCGAGCTGGCCGGTGGCCAGGCCAAGCAGGCGATGCCCACGGCGGTGGCGCTGGAGATGATCCACACCATGTCGCTGATCCATGACGACCTGCCGGCCATGGACAACGATGACCTGCGCCGCGGCATGCCCACCAACCACAAGGTGTATGGCGAGGCCAACGCCATCCTGGCCGGTGATGCCCTGCTGACCCGCGCCTTCGAGATGGTGGCGCTGCGCAGTGACGGCGTGCCGGCGGAGCGGCTGCTGAAGGTGGTGGGGGAGCTGAGTCTGGCTGCCGGTGCCCCCGGGCTGGTGGGCGGCCAGGTGGTGGATCTGGAGTGTGAGGGCAAGGATGTGGACCTCGACACGCTGGAGTACATCCACCTGCACAAGACCGGCGCCCTGCTGCGGGCCTGCGTGCTCAGCGGTGCCCTGATCGCGGGGGCGCCCGAGGCCCTGCTGGAGGCCCTTCGCACCTACGCCCGCGGCATCGGCCTGGCTTTCCAGATCATCGACGACATTCTCGATGTGACAGCCAGCAGCGAGGTGCTGGGCAAGACCGCCGGCAAGGATCTCACCGCCGACAAGACCACCTATCCCAAGCTGCTCGGTCTGGCGGAGTCGCGCCAACGGGCCGACGCCCTTGTGGCCGAGGCCAAGGCAGCCCTGGCCCCCTGGGCCGAGGGGGAAACGGCCGCCGCCAAGGCGGCGCCCCTGTTGGCTCTGGCCGATTACATCACCAGCCGCGATCGATGAATCCCCCCATCTCACCCGACTCCGGCCATCCTCTGGCCATGCTGCTTGACCTGCTCGCCAATGGCCCGCTCTGGTGGGGGCTGGCGGCCTGCGGCGTGGCCCAGCTCTCCAAGCTGCTGATTGAACTGGCGGTGGATCGCCGCTGGAATCCGCGGGTGCTGGTGGAGACCGGCGGCATGCCCTCCAGCCATTCCGCTCTGCTCACCGGCACCAGCGCCTGCCTCGGTTGGCAGATCGGCTTCCAGGATCCCCTGTTCGCCCTCGCCGCCGTGGTCTGTTTCGTGGTGCTCTACGACGCCGCCGGGGTGCGGCGGGCCGCGGGGCTCACGGCCGAGCGGGTGAACGCGCTGCCGGCCGGGCTCTGGCCGGCAGCGGTGGTTGAACCCCGGCCCTTGAAGGAGAACCTGGGCCACACCCGTCTGGAGGTGCTGGTGGGGGCGCTGCTCGGGCCGGCGGTGGCCCTGCCCGGGCTGGTGCTGGTGGGTTCGCCCCTGCTGCTGGCCCAGCATCTCGGCCTGCTCCTGCCGCCGGCCTGAGCCAGGCCGCGACGTGCAGCTCACCGCCGATCAGCAAACCGCCGTCGCCGCGTTCTCCACCTGGCTTGAGGCGGCGCCGGCCGGGCAGCCCTTCGTGCTCAGCGGCTACGCCGGCACCGGCAAGACATTTCTGAGCATGCGGCTGCTGGCCCTGGCCGAGGCCGCCGGCCTCTGCTGGACCGTGTGCGCCCCGACCCACAAGGCCGTGGGCGTTCTGCGCAGCCAGCTGGCCCTGGTCGGTCTGTCGCCCACCTGGTTTCCAGCGACCATCCATCGATTGCTGCGGCTGAAGCTGAAGCGTCAGGGAGATCTGGAGCGCTGCGAAGAGACGGCTCAGACGGCGGGAGCGTTGGAGCACCTCGGACTGGTGCTGATCGACGAGGCCTCGATGGTCGATTCCCAGCTGCTGGAGATCAGCCTGCGCTGCGCCCATCCCTTCCGCACCCGGCTGGTGTTCGTGGGGGACCCGGCCCAGCTGCCGCCGGTGGGGGAGGCGGCCAGTCCGGTGTTTGCCCTGCAGCGGGCGGCCGCGGCGGAGCTGCGCGAGGTGGTGCGTCATCAGGGACCGGTGCTGCGGCTGGCCCAGGGCATCCGGGAGCAGAGGCTGCCGTGCCGGCCGCCGCCACCTCTGC
Organism: Cyanobium sp. NIES-981; assembly: GCA_945901765.1. Lineage (GTDB taxonomy): Bacteria > Cyanobacteriota > Cyanobacteriia > PCC-6307 > Cyanobiaceae > NIES-981. The sequence continues at coordinate 2,203 of CAMDLO010000079.1, forward strand.
CGCCCCAGCGGCAGATGGCCGGGATGGTGGCATCGCTCCCGCGCCAGCAGTGGCTGGAACAGGCGCAGGAGGCGTTGCGTCGCAGTGCTGCCGCAGATAACCCCGATCTGGCGCGCATTCTCTGCTACACAAACCGCCGGTTGGAGCAGCTGGTGCCGATTGCCCGTCGGGCGCTGCACGGCAACATGGCCGACCAGCTGCCGGTGCTCCCCGGCGAGGTGCTGATCACCCGTGCGGCGGTGATGGCACCGGCCTGCCGGGAGGGGGAGGAGGCGGCGGAGGAGCCCGACATGCTGCTGGCCTCGAACCGGGAGCTGGTGGTGCGGGATGTGGAACCGGAGCGCTGTGACCTGGCGGAGTTCGGGGTGGCGGATGCCCCCTGCATCGACACCCTTTGCGCCACGGTGGAAGCGCAGGAGTCGCCGCTGCGGCTGCGGTTGCTGCCGCCGTTGGGCAGCGCGGGCCGCGAGGTGCTGGAGGGTGTGCTGCGGCGGCTCCGCCAGGAGGCGCGCACCGCGGTGCAGCGCGATGGCAAGGGGGCAGCGCGGGGGTTGTGGCGGCGCTTTTTTCTGGTGCGGGATGCCTTCGCCTCCCTGGGGCCGGCGGCCGTGCTCACGGTGCATCGCAGCCAGGGCAGCAGCTTCGGGGAGGTGTTTGTCGCCGACGACGTGTTCTGGCCCCAGGATCCGCTGCTGCGCCGCCAGTTGGTGTACGTCGCGGTGAGCAGGGCCCGCCAGGCGGTGACGCTGCTGGCCAGCGCTGATGCAGCGGCTGCCGGCGGTGATGGCTGCGAGCGGGAGCGCTGGCTCAGCTGGCTGGCAGGGCCCTGACACCGGCAGGTTCCACCTGGGCCAGCACCTGGCGATACAGCTCCAGCGGCGAGAGCGTCGGCAGCAGATCCCCCCTGCTGTCCCGTTGATCGAGGCGGGGATAGCGGCCCATGAAGGGATGGGGGGGGGCGTCGCCGGCGATCAGCGCGATCGAGGCGCTGCCATGGTCGGTACCGCGTGATCCGTTTTCCTGCAGGCGCCGGCCGAATTCGCTGACCGCCAGCACGGTCACCCGGGGGCGGCGTGGCAGCTGCTGCAGGCCGGCATCGAGGCTGGCCAGGGCCTCGGCCAGGTCGGTCAGCACCCGCGCATGGCGGGCCGGCTGATTGGCATGGGTGTCGTAACCCGCCTGGGCGAGCTGCAACACCGGCGGACAGCCGTCGCTGCCGATCAGGCGCAGCGCAAGTCCCACCTGCTCGCCCAGGCTGCCGCGCGGCAGCGACACTCCGGCGGGCAGCGGTGCGAGCTGCCGCCGCAGCCGTTCCAGTTCCCGGTTGCCGGCCAGCTCCAGCTCCAGCAGGCGGCGCAGCACCTGGCTGTCGCCGGCGGCAGCTGGATCGAGCAGGGGGACACTGCCCTGCTGCAGCCCTGCCGGCGCCAGCTGCAGGGCCAGCGCTTCGCCCCCCTCCATTGCGGCGCAGCCCGATGGGCCCAGGGCCACCAGGGGGCCACCGCCGGGGTGATGGGCGTAGGCCCGGGCCAGCCAGCCTGGGCCTGTGCCGGCGGGGTTGGCGGCAGACCACTGATCCGATGCCTTGAAGTGGCTGCGATTGGGTTGGGGCCAGCCCACGCCCAGGGCAAAGCCGAGGCGTCGCTGCTTCCAGAGGGGCAGCAGCGGCGCCAGGGCGGGATGGAGCGCCAGTCCGTCGGCGAGAGGCAGGGCATCCGTGAGAGCCAGGGATGGGCGCGCCTGGCGGTAGAGCGGGTCGCGGTGCGGTGCCAGGGTGTTCAGGCCGTCGTTGCCGCCGCGCAGTTCCACCAGCACCAGCACATGGCGGCTGGCCGTGGCGGTGCGGGCCTGGGACGCTCTGGAGAGGAGGGCCGGTGATGCCGCGCCGGCGGCGGCGAGCAGGCTGAGTAGGGAGCGGCGCTTCATCGGGGATCAGGCGAGCTGCCAGACGGGGTCGGCGAACAGGCGGGCCAGCGTGTCGCGGCTGCTGGCCGTGGGCAGGGCCAGGGTGAGCGGTGGCCGGGTGGTGAGGCTGGCTGGCAGGGTGGCAGGCACTGCCCGGCTGTCCCATACCTCCTCATCAGCCAGCAGTTGCTGCAGGGTCTGGCGCCGTGCCTGGAGCCAGCGCAACTGCAGCCATTGCTCATTCACCGGCCAGCCCTTCACCGAGGGAGGTTCAAACGGGGCCTGACCCATCGCCCGCAGTCCGCGCAGACTGATGGCCAGCGCCTCTGGATGGCGGCTGCCGAGCAGCCGCAGGCTGCGGCTGATCAGCTCGAGCGGGTCGCTCAGCCGCTGCCCACTGCGGCGACTGGCCGCGGCCTCAGGGGTGCTGGCCAGCGCCTCCATCAGCCAGGGAAGCGAGAGCTGGCGCCGTCGCCAGGCTTCGGCAATCACCTCCACTCGGGCCTGAACTGGCGGTGTGCCGATCGTCTGCCGCCAGAGGCGAGCCGTGATGTGGCGCGCGGTGGCGGGCTGTTCCGCCAGCCACAGCGCCAGCGATGCTCCATCAAAGTCGGCGGTGCGGCCGAGAATCGTCTTGTTGCCCGCGTCATGGCGACGGGGCTCCAGCACCAGCCGGCGCTCCTGATCGAGGCGGTATCCGGTCAGGGCCCGCGCCGCCTCCCGCACATCCGTCTCGGTGTAGTTCCCTTCCCCAAGGGTGAACAGTTCCAGCAGTTCTCGCGCCAGGTTCTCGTTCGGCTTGCGCCGCTGGTTGCTCGGGCCGTTGAGCGACAGCTGCAGCGCCGGGTCGCGCACCATGGCGCTGAGCAGTTGGGTGAAGCTGCCGCTGAGATGGCGCTGGATCGTCGCCGTCTGGCGCTCGAGCAGCTCGGCATCGACAACCTGGCGCCAGTGGACGGGGAACACCCCACACCAGAGCTGCACCTGCCGGGCCACGGGGGCGGGGGTGGTGGCGCTGCCCCAGGTGAGCGTGGTCAGCCAGGCGACCTGCAGCTGTTCGGCGCCACGCCGTTTGCAGGGCCCCCGCTGACCGGGGGGAAGCAGGCTGCAGGCTGCCGGTGCGCCGTTCGGGCTGGCCGGTGGCGAGCTGGGCTGTGTCGTGCGCGGCTGCATGGGCTCCTGATCGCGCGCTCAGGTCTGGGCTGCCGGGGATCGGCCGTGCACCTTCTCATCGATCAGGCTGCTGCCGCTGCTGATGCTGATGGCGCGTTTGATGGCGGCGCGCCGGTCGTTGAGTTGATAGATCCGCCGCGCCATGGTCACGAACGGAGCGCCGAACACGCCGCGGCGCTCACACACGCGCACCTCGTCTTCCAGCTCCCAGAGTTCGCCGTTCACCGTCACCAGTTCCTGCTGCAGCTCCGCAGATACCTGCGGGCGCAGCGGTTCGAACACCGCGCGCAACAGATCCCTCTCCCGCACCACATGCTCCAGCCCTTCGCCCTGGAGGTGAAGGCACTTCAGCTCCAGAATCGAGAGGCGGTCGACCAGTTCACCCACCGAGACCTGAATCAGGGGCACGCCGTGCAAGCGAATGTCCAGATTCCAAGCTAGATCCACCATGCCTGGTCCTTGCTCCCCTGGAGCGGTCCGCAGGCCCACGCCTAAATTCCAACTCCGGCTTGTGCACCGACCCGTGAGCCAGCAGCCTTGAGTCATCCCCCTTGAGCTTGAGTCGGCAGCCGTGAACTATCACCCTTGAACTATCAGCCGTGAGCCATCAGCCGTGAGCCGTGATCTTGAGCCCGCTGCCTCGGCTGTGGCGGACGGACGGATCGCCCCCTGGCGGCGCCAGCTGGCGGTGGCGGCAGAAGGGGTGGCCAGCGGCACCCCCTACATGGTGGGCACCAAGCTGCTGCAGGGCTGGCTCACCGCCAGTCAGGTGCCCCTGGGGCTGATCGGCCTGCTGGGCCTGGCGGAACTGCCGTACACCCTGAAACTGTTCTGGGCGCCGGCCCTGGATCGCTGGCCGATCCCCTGGCCGGACCGGCGCCGCGGCTGGCTGGTGCTCCTGCAGATCCTGCTGGTGCTGGCGATCGCCGCCATGGCCCTGCTGCGGCCCGATCCCGCCAGCCCCGCCAGCCTCACCGCCATCGGCCTGATGGCCCTGCTGCTGGCCCTGCTCAGCGCCACCCAGGACATCGCCATCGACGCCTACCGCACCGACCTGCTGCCGGATCGGGAACGGGGCGCCGGTGCCGCCGCCGCCAACCTCGGCTACCGCGGCGCCATGCTCATGATCGGTGCCGGTGGCTTCATTCTCGCCGGCAGCCGCGGCTGGCCGGCGGCGTTCCTGGGCTCGTCGCTGCTGCTGTTGCTGGTGCTGCCGCTCACGCTCACGGCGCCGGCCCTGCCGCCCCTGCACCATCCGGTCACCAGCCTGCGCCAGGCGGTGCTCGGCCCGGCCCGGGAGTTCCTGCACCGCACCGGCGGAGGCCGTGCCCTGCTGGTGCTGCTGCTGATCCTGCTCTACCGCTGGCCCGATGGCCTGCTCAACCTGATGGCGGTGCCCTTTCTGATCCAGCAGGGCTTCAGGCCGGACGTGGTCGGTTCGGTGCTGGCGGGCTGGGGCATCGCCGCCACGATCGTGGGCACCGTGCTGGGCGGCTTGCTGTTCGGCCGGCTTGGGATGAATCGCTCGCTCTGGCTGTTCGCCCTGGTGGGGGCTGCCGGCAATCTTTCCTACTGGGCTCTGGCCCGCTTCGGCGGAGGGCTGGGCGGCCTGATCGCCGCGGTGGGCCTGGAGAACATCGGCGGCGGCATGGTGGGGGCCGCCTTCGTGGCGCTGCTGATGAGCCTCTGCAATCCCCGGTACTCCGCCACCCAGTACGCCCTGCTGTCTGGTGTGTACGCCTTGAGCCGCTCGCTGCTGGCAGCTCCCGCCGGCCTGGTGGCCGAACGGGTGGGCTGGAGTGGCTTCTTCCTGTTCAGCGTGGCCGCGGCTCTGCCGGCCTTTCTGCTGATGGTGCGGCTCACCCCCTGGAATGGCCAGGGGGTGCGGGGTGCCTTTGATCCGGCCCGCGATGGCTGATGGGCGACGCAGCCGAGGCGGCACCCTCTCCCCCGGCGGGTGATGATGGGGCGCCGATGCGGATCCGCTTTCCAGCTGTGCAATTCTTCCGCTCAACCGTTCTGCCGGCCGCGATCGTGCTTCTGTTTGCGCTGGCCCTGGTGGCGGTGAGCGCCCGGATCTGGCTCCCCGGTGACATGCTCGCCCCCGCTCCTCTGGGTTGATCCTCAGCCGTGATCGATCCGCCGTCCTCCGGGCCATCCACAGGTCCTTTCAGCGAAAGCCCCCAGGAGCTCTACCTCGATCCGGAGGTGCTGGCCCAGGAGCTGGCCGAGGAGCTGCTGGGGGATCCGCTTGATGAACTCGACCCGGTCGACCCTGCCCCAGCCACCATCGCCGCCGAGTGCGATCACGGCCTGGCGCTGCTGCGCGAGGGCAGTCACGAGGCCCGGATGCAGGGGCTGCGCATCTTCTGCGAACACCGTGATCCGCGGGCCGTGGACCTGCTGCTGCCCCTGCTGGACGCCAGTTGTCCGATCCTGCGCATGAGCGCCGTGTATGCCCTCGGCCGCAATCCCAGCCCGCTGGCGGTGCAGCCCCTGCTCGGCCTGCTGGCCGCTGACCACAATGGATACGTGCGCAAGGCCGTGGCCTGGAGCCTGGGGAACTATCCCGACGCGCCGGTGCTGAACCCCCTGATCCGCACTCTCCAGCTGGACATCGCCGCCGTGCGCCTCTGGGCCGCCAGCTCCCTGGCAGATGCGGGCGGCACCGGACCCGCCAAGGCCGATCCCGCCGCTGCCCAGCTGCTGCTGAGCCTGCGGATCGACAGTGAGCCAGCCGTGCGCAGCAACAGCGCCTGGGGACTGGGGCGTCTTTATGCCGACCTGGTGGAGCCCAGGCAACGGGACGTGGTGGAGGCGCTCGTGCAGACGATGCTTCACGATGGCGAGTCGGGGGTGCGCGATGAGGCCCGTCTGGCTCTGGAGCAGCTGGAGCAGCCCGAGGTGCTGGAGCGCCTCCAGACCCTGGTGGACGAAGGCCTGCTGATCTGAGCCTCGCCCAGCCTTGCTGCAACGCGGCTAGCATCCGCCCATCCCAAGCGCACCCAGGGATGGCACAGCAAACCATCCGCTTCCGCATCCGGCCCGATGGCCGGGTCGAGGAACTGGTCGAAGGGGTTCAGGGATCGGCCTGCGAGCAGCTCACCGAGGGGATCGAAACCCGTCTGGGTTGCGTGCAGCAGCGTCGACCCACCGCCGAGGCCTTTCAGCAGCCCGTCGTGCAGACCGGCAGCGAGCTCCAGTCGGCGGTCCGGACCACCCTGCCCATCTGACATCCCCCATCTCCGCCCCCAGACCGTCATGTCTCACTTCAGCACCGTGAAGACCGAGCTGCGCGACCGCGCCGCCCTGCTCACCGCCCTCGCTGATCTGGGCCATGAGCCCCGGGAGGGGGAGCTGAGTGTGCGGGGCTATCGCGGCCAGCAGGAGATGGCTGAACTCGCCATTGCCCAGCCCAACGGCGCCGACATCGGCTTCCGGCTGAATGAGAGCACGGGCTGCTACGAACTGGTGACCGATCTGGATCTGTGGCAGCAATCCGTGCCGGTGGAGCGCTTCCTGGCCCGTCTGAGCCAGCGTTATGCCCTGCACAGCGTGCTGGCCGCCTCCGCTGCCGAGGGGTTTGCGGTGGCCTCCCAGAGCGAGGCGCAGGACGGCACGATCGAGCTGGTGGTGACACGCTGGGCCTGAGATGGAGCACGGCGCTGTGGTGGATCCAGCTCTGGCATTCAGCACATCCGCTGGCCGGATCGGCTGTGCGTCCGGGTTGGCGCCCGTGCTGGCCGGTGCCCTGCGGCAGAAGGCCGTGTGGGTCGATGAAGCGGTGTGCATCGGCTGCCGTTACTGCGCCCATGTGGCCACCAACACGTTTGTGGTCGAGCAGGAGTGGGGGCGATCCCGGGCGATCCGTCAGGACGGGGACAGCACCGAACGCATCCAGGAGGCGATCGACACCTGCCCGGTCGATTGCATCCACTGGGTGGATTACGGCCAGCTGCCAGCCCTGGCCGAGCAGCTGGCCCAGCAGGACATCCAGCCCCTCGGTCTGCCCAGCCCGGCCCGCCTCAAGCGCACCCTGCCCCGGCGGGCGGTCAGCGCTGGCTGATGGCCGCCCCCATCCCCACCCGCCGCTTCGGGCGCACGGGCCTGGCCATGCCGGTGCTGTCCCTGGGGGGGATGCGCTTCCAGCAGAGCTGGAGCGACCTACCCGCTGCTGAGATCACGGCCGCCAGCCAGGCCAACCTGCGGGCGGTGCTGGAGCGGGCCGTGGCAGCGGGGATGCACCACATCGAAACCGCCCGTCACTACGGCAGTTCGGAGCGGCAGCTGGGTTGGCTGCTGGCCGAGGTGCACGACCCCCGGCGCATTCTGCAGACCAAGATTCCCCCCCAGGCCGAGGCCGGGGCCTTCGAGCGGGAGCTCGCCACCAGCTTCGAGCGCCTGGGGGTGGAGCGGGTGGATCTGCTGGCCATCCACGGCATCAACCTGCCGGAGCACCTGGAGCACACCCTGCGCCCGGGCGGCTGTCTGGCGGTGGCCCGCCGCTGGCAGGCCCAGGGGCGGGTGGGGCACATCGGTTTCTCCACCCACGCCAGCCTGGCCCTGATCCAGGAGGCGATCGCCAGCGACGCCTTCGACTACGTGAACCTGCACTGGTACTACATCCGCCAGCACAACTGGCCGGCGATCGAGGCCGCCGCCGCCCACGACATGGGCGTGTTTGTGATCAGCCCCACCGACAAGGGTGGCCATCTGCATACCCCCTCGGCGCGGCTGCAGCAGCTGTGCGCCCCGCTCCATCCGATCGTCTTCAACGACCTCTTCTGCCTGCGCCCGCCCCAGGTGCATACCCTCAGTCTGGGGGCAGCCCAGCCCGGCGACCTCCATCTGCACCTGCAGGCGGTGGCTCGGCTCAATCAGGCCGAGGGGCTGCTGGAGCCGATCCTGCAGCGGCTGGAGCGCACTCGCCTGCAGGCCCTGGGCCAGGACTGGCTGGCCAGCTGGGCCGAGGGCCTGCCGGATTGGCAGGACACGCCCGGAGAGATCAACCTGCCGGTGCTGCTCTGGCTGCACAACCTGCTCGAGGCCTGGGATCTGGAGAGCTTTGCCAGGGCTCGCTATGGCCTGCTCGGCAACGGCGGCCACTGGTTCCCCGGCGCCAACGCCGACCGCCTGGATCAGGAGGTGAGCGAAGCTCAGCTGCGGGACGTGCTGGCCGCAAGCCCCTGGGCGGAGCAGATCCCTGCGATTCTCCGCCAGCTGCGCGAGCGCCTTGGTGGCCGGGACGTCAGGCGTCTGATGGCCGAGTAAGTTTAGAATTTGTAGTTGAATCGCCAGCCTTGCGGCAGTAATTCGAATTGGCAATGGGCGATTAAGGTCACAATCGGCACGGTTAGTGTGTATAAGTTCGATGCTTTATTCGGCAGGCAAACAAATGAAGAGCGCCGACGAACCAGGGTTGGACTGCCGGCTTCTTGAGTTGCTGCAGCCTTACCAAC
>CAMDLO010000080.1 GCA_945901765.1 Cyanobium sp. NIES-981
AGGCGCTCGCTGTCGGCCTGCGGCGACGGGGGCTCCGGTGGTCTGCCGCTGTTCACGTCGATGTGGATCACCCGGTATTCCCATGCCATGGCGCTGTGTGGGTGTGCTCAGAGGGTGGGGTTGAGGTCGATGAACTGGCGGCGGCAGAGGTCGCGGTAGCGGCCACCGCTGGCCATCAGCTGATTGTGGCTGCCCTGCTCGACGATCCGGCCGCGCTCGAGCACCACGATCCGGTCGGCCCGTTGCACCGTGGCCAGCCGGTGGGCGATCACCAGCACGGTGCGGCCCGCCATCGCCTGCTCCAGGCCCCGCTGCACCGCCTCCTCCGCTTCGGCATCCAGGGCGCTGGTCGCCTCATCGAGCAGCAGCAGGGCCGGGTTGCCGAGCACCGCCCGGGCGATGGCCAGCCGCTGCAGCTGGCCGCCGGAGAAGTTGCGGCCCCGTTCTTCGATGCGGCCGTCGTAGCCGGCCGGCAGGGCCTCGATGAAGCCGTCGGCGTTGGCCAGGCGGGCGGCCTCGCGCAGGCTGGCCGGATCGGCGGCGCGCCCGAAACGGATCGCCTCGGCGACCGTGCCTGCGAACACGGCGCTCTGCTGGGGCACCAGGGCGATGGCGCGGCGCAGGTCGCCGGCGCGCAGCTCGGCCAGATCCTGGCCGTCGAGCAGCAGCCGGCCCCGCTGGGGGCTGTTGAAGCGCAGCAACAGCGAGAACAGGGTGCTCTTGCCGGCCCCGGAGGGGCCGACCAGGGCCACCACCTGGCCCGGTTCCACCTGCAGATCGAGAGCCTGAAGCACGGGCTGGTCTGGGGTGTAGCTGAACTCCACACCCTCAAGCTGGAGGGCACCGCGCACCGGGCCAAGCGGCAGCGCCCCGGCGGCATCGGGCCGCTCGGTCGGCTCCAGTTCGATCGCCAGCAGCCGCTCCAGGGAGGCCTGCCCCTGCTGCAGGTCGTTGAAGTTGGTGGTGAGGTGGGCGATCGGATCGATCAGCATCAGCAGCGCTGCCACGAAGCTGCTCAGGCCCTGGCCGCTCAGCTGGCCGCTCTGAATCCGCCAGGCACCGAGCAGCAGCACTGTGAGGATGCCGAGGGCCTCAAGGAAGCCCACCACCGGGTGCTGCAGGGCCAGCAGCCGCAGGGTGCGGGCGCGGGCGCGGCGGTGCTGGTCCACTTCCCGATCAAAGCGTCGCTGCAGCCAGGCTTCGGCGGCATAGGCCCGCACCAGGGGCAGCCCGGCGATCGCTTCCGCCAGCAGGCCCGCCAGTTCGCTCACCTGGCGCTGGCTGCGTTCGGCTGCCGTCATCACCCGCGCCCCGAAGGCCGCCACCAGCAGGGCCACCAGTGGGGCCAGCAGCAGGGTGGCCAGGGCCAGGGGCCAGTCGAGCCACAGCATCGTGCCCAGCACCGCCAGCAGCTGCAGGACGCTCGGCAGGGTGTCGTGCAGGGTCTTGTAGATCACCTCCCCCACCCGGTCGGCGTCCTCAGTGAGGCGATAGGTGAGATCGCCGGCCGACAGTCGATCGAGCGAGCCGAAGGCCAGCCGCTGCAGCCGGGCGAACAGCTGACGGCGCAGATCCTGACCGAGGTGCAGGGCCGGATCGGCCAGCAGGCTGTCCTGGCCGAACTGGGCCGCCTTCTGCACCAGGAAGACCAGCAGCGCCAGCAGGATCGTGCGCAGGCTGGCCTTGAGGTCGCCGGCACCGATGGCGGGGATCAGGCGGCCGGCCAGCAGGGCCAGCAGGGGCCAGCAGGCCACCACCACCAGCACGCAGCCGCAGCCGGCGAGCAACCGGCGCCGGTGCGGCCGCAGCAGGGGCCAGAGGCGCAGGGCACTTGCCGCCAGAGATCCGGAACCGGGGTGCTCAGAACCGCCAGCGGCTGCCACAGGACCCGATGCTGGAAGGGAAGGCATCGCCGCACGCTAGAGAGAGCCAGGCTGCCAGCCCAGCGGCCAGGTCGCTCTGCAGGTTCCCCATGAAGCTGGATCAGTTTTTGAAGCTGCATGGCCTGGCGGCCACCGGCGGGGAGGCCAAGCAGCGCATCCAGGCTGGCGACGTGCGGGTGAACGGTGTGATTGAGACCCGTCGGGGCCGCCAGCTGGCGCTCGGCGATGCGGTGGCGATCGATGGCCGCGAGCTGCTGGTGATGCCGCCCTCGCCAGGGGAGGGGCGGGCGGACCGTTAGCGTTTGCTGCAGTCAACTGCGAATGGGAATGGTGCGTAAGGCCGATCGTCAGGCCGTGATCGCCGGCAACTGGAAGATGCACATGACCTGCGCTGAGACGCGGGCCTTCGCTGCGGCCTTCCGCCCCCTGATCGCCGATCTGCCGGCCGATCGCCAGGTGGTGATCGCCCCGCCCTTCACCTCCATTCCCACCCTGTGCCGCCATCTGGCGGGCGCTGGTGTAGCCATCGCCGGTCAGAACGTGCATTGGGAGGACCAGGGCGCCTACACCGGCATGATCTCCGCCCTGATGCTGCTGGAGCACGGCGTGAGCCACGCGATCGTGGGCCACAGCGAGCCGCGCAAGTACTACAGCGAAAGCGACGAGCAGATCAATCTGCGGGCCCGCAATGCCCAGCGCCACGGCTTGATCCCGATCCTGTGCGTGGGCGAGAGCCTTGATCAACGGGAGTCCGGTGAAACCGAGCGGGTGATCCACCGCCAGATCGAGCAGGGCCTCGAAGATGTGAATCCCACCATCCTGATCGTGGCCTATGAGCCGATCTGGGCGATCGGCACCGGCAAGACCTGCGCGGCCGAGGAGGCGAATCGAATCTGTGGCCTGATCCGCGGCTGGGTGGGCCACCCGGATGTGGTGGTTCAGTACGGCGGCTCGGTCAACCCGGCCACGATCGATGGTCTGATGGCCCAGAGTGAGATCGACGGCGTGCTGGTGGGCGGCGCCTCCCTCCAGGCCGAGAGCTTCGCCCGGATCGCCAACTATCAGGTGCCCGCCGCGGTTTGACCCTCATCTCGCCGAACCGCCCGCTGGTGATGGGGGTGATGAACCTCACCCCCGATTCCTTCAGTGACGGCGGCCGCATCCGCGGCGTCGACCAGGCGCTGCCTCAGGCCAGGCGGCTGCTGGCCCAGGGGGCCGATCTGCTTGATCTGGGGGCCCAGAGCACCAGGCCCGGAGCGGAGGAGGTGGGAGCGCCGCAGGAGCTGCAGCGGCTGTTGCCGGTGCTCACGGCGATCCGTGCCGCCCATCCCGCTGCCGTGCTGTCGGTTGACACCTTTCACGCCGCGGTGGCGGAGGCGGCACTGGCGGCCGGTGCTGACTGGATCAACGACGTGCGCGGCGGCAGCCGTCTGCGCGACCCCGCCATGGCAGGCGTAGTGGCCCGGGCCGGTTGCCCCTATGTGGTGATGCACAGCCGGGGCGACAGCGGCGCGATGGATGCCCTGGCGGTGTATGGCGATGTGGTGGCGGAGGTGCGGGCCGAGCTGCAGGCGGCGACCGACCGGTTGACGACCGCCGGCGTGCGGGCCGATCAGATCCTCTGGGATCCGGGGCTGGGCTTCGCCAAGACCACGGACCAGAACCTTGAGCTGCTGCGCCGGCTGCCGGAGCTTGCCGGCGCCGGCCACCCCCTGTTGGTGGGTCCGTCCCGCAAGCGCTTCATCGGCGCCGTGCTCGGCGAGTCCCGCCCGCGGGCACGGCTGTGGGGCACGGCGGCCGTCTGCGCGCTGGCGGTGGCCCGCGGTGCGGCGGTGCTGCGGGTGCATGATGTTGGGCCGATCGCCCAGGTGGTGCGGATGGCTGCGGCTGTGGATCCAGCTCAGCACGATCGGCTGCCGCCCAGCAGCGCGGTGACCTGATCGGCTGCCGCCAGGCCCGCTTCGATCGCTCCTTCGAAGTAGCCCGGCCAGCGGCTGGCGGATTCGGTGCCGGCCCACACCAGCCTCCCCTGCGGTGCCTGCCAGACCGGCCCGTAGGTGGTCCAGGCGCCTGGGTTGAGAAAGCTGGTGAAGGCGCCGCCGCTCCAGGGCTCGGCGTTCCAGTTGTGCAGCACCAGATCGAGGGGCTCGGCGGCATCGTCTCCCCACCAGGCCTGAAGATCGGCCAGCACGGCCTGGCGGCGCTGCCGTTCCGATAGGTGTTGCCAGCGCCCGGCCCGCTCCCCTGCGATGAAGCCGGCCAGGATCCCCGGTCCATCCGGTGGTGAGCTGTCGACCGTCAGTTCCAGGGTGGAGAGGTTGCCGATGCCCAGCCCGTTCAGTCCCTGTTCGCGCCAGAACGGTCGGCGGTAGAGCGCCAGCACCTTCACCATCGACCCCATCGGCGAGCGTTGCAGCAGTCCCCGCCACTGGGGCGGCAGAGCGGGGCTGTAGTCGATCGCCAGCCGCAGCGGCGGCGGGATCGCCACCACCACGGCAGCACTGTGCCTCTCGGTGCCGTCGGCGAGGGTCACCGTCACGCCGCCCGCGTTCTGGTGGATGGCGCGCACGGGCGAACGCAGCAGGATCCGCCCGGCCAGGTCGGCGGCGAGCCGTTCAGCCACCTGGGCGATGCCCCCCTCCACCAGCCATGCCTCTGGTGTGGCGTTCTGGGGCGCCACGGCCTGGGTCCAGGCCAGGTGCAGGATCGAACTTTCATGGGGCTCAAAGCCTCCCGAGCCGCCGAGGCGCCCCAGCCAGGCGAGCGGGTAGCGGGCCAGCGCGCCGGCCCCCTGCCGGTCCAGCCAGTGGCTGACACTGAGTCGATCCAGGACATCGGCGTCGGCGGCCTGCCAGGGGGCAGCCGCAGGCACCTGCTCCACCAGGCGCTGAAAGCGCTCGGCAACACGCTGGGCGTCCGCCAGCTCGGCTGCCGGCAGTCCCAGTTCCGCTGGCCGCAGGAACAGCAGGCTGGCGTTGAAATCAGGCTCCACGCCGGCACGGTGGAATCCCCCGTTCCAGATCAGCACCCCGTCCCCGTCGTAGTGGGTGGGATAGCGCTGCAGGCCACAGGCATCGATCAGGGCCAGCAGCCGGTGATGGGTCGCTCCCGCCCATTGACCGCCCAGATCAACCCGGATACCCGCAGGGCTTGAGCCGCCGAGCATCCGCCCGCCCCAACGCTCCCGCGCTTCCAGAACCGCCAACCGCAGACCGCAGCGCTGCAGCTCCGTGGCACAGATCAGGCCGGAAAGCCCGGCCCCCACCACCAGCACATCCAGAGATTCGCTGGCGCGATCAGGCCTGGTCTCTTCGTCCATCCCAGCCCGCTGCCGGTTCTGAACCGGTCTTAGCCACCTCCCGGCGGGCGTGCATGGTCAGTGGGGTGGGCTGGCTGCTGTCGACGCTGAAATCGCACCAGAGGGCTGTGTCAGCCCAGCGCTGTTGCAACAGGGGCCATTCGATGCGGCGGCCCGCGTAGGTCAGGCCCACACAGGTGAGGTCGCTGTCGTCGGCAAGGAGACTCCAGAGCAGGGCAATGGCCTCGCGGTTGTAGTCGGCGGGCAGGTCGGGGGGTGGATCGGCAACGCTTCCGGCACCGATGGTCACCTGCAGATGGCGCTGCCAGCTCAGGTAGCGGCCGTCATCGGTTGGATAGAACCAGCAGGTTTCGTTGCGTGCTTCGCTGAGTGCGAAACAGTCGCGCTGGTGCCAGTGATGCCCGGATTGCTCATAGACGCCCAGCCAGAGGCGACTGGGTTCAAAACAGGGTGTAATTGCGTCGCAGACCCGGGTGAACTGTCCATCCAGATCTGTTGTAACGACAATGCGCAGGGCAAAGGCGTTTCGAACACCAAGGGCCTGGATCGCTTCGAGTTCTGTGGATTGAAGGCGTTCGGAGCTGAGGGCCTCAGCCGGGCCCAGCAGAAAGACCAGTGATCCGGCCGGGGCCATTAGCACGAACGCAGCAGCGGCCGATCAGCCGAGGCCGATCTGGCCGAGGATGCCCTGGCCGGTGAGCAGTTCGGTGGCCAGGCCGATCACGAAGCCAAGCATGGCCAGGCGGCCGTTCCAGGTTTCGGCGAAGGCCACGAAACCGAAGCGAGCGGAGCTGTTGGGGGATTCGGTCATGGGAAGAAGGTGATGAACCTGAAGAAAGTTTACGAACCCGTGGTCGCTCGTTGACGTATCAGAGAAGACGGCTACCCGCACTTTGCGGTTTGGCCCTGTCGCGCCCCAGCCCCCATCCCGTCGCCATGGCGCCAATCTGAGAGGCCTTCACGTTTCGTTACGAGACTCGCCAGGATGGAGCTCCGGCTCTCATCAACCTTCGCGCCATGACCACTCCCGCCCTGATGGAGGCCTTCGTGGCCTTTCTCACCGCCACAGTCGCCCTGTGGTTCGTGGCGATCGCCCCCCGTCAGTCGCAGCCCGTGGTTGCGGCCCCATCGGCTGGGGCGTTCTCCTTATCACCGCTGTTGCAGCACGGCCTGCGCACCTATCTGTTGCGGCATGGCGTCGCCGCCAGCATCGGACTGCTGGCCCTGCGCCTGGCGATCGGCCTGATGATGATCCACCACGGTCAGGACAAGCTGGCCGATCCAGCTGGATTTGCGGCCAATTACGTGGTGCCGCTGCATCTGCCCTTCCCGCTGCTGCTGGCCCGGATGGCCGGCTACGCCGAAGTGCTGGGCAGCTGGATGCTGATTCTCGGGGTACTGGCACCGCTGGGGGCCCTGGCCCTGATCGGCACCATGGGCGTGGCGGCCTACCACCACATCCTGACGTCCGGACTGAACATCTATGTGCTCGAGCTGGTGGTGCTCTATTTGGGAGGAAGCGTGGCCCTGCTGCTGCTCGGCCCAGGCCGTTACGCCTTCGATGCTGGCATCGCGGCTGGTCTGGTGGAGCCAGGCCCGACCGCCAACGCCGAAGAGGCCCCGCTGATGCCGGCAAACACTGCTGCGGCACCTGCTGCTGCGTCACCTGGTCAATCCACGGGTGCCGCTCTGGCCGCCACCGGTGTCGCGGTGGGAGAGGCCTGACGCGAACCACCGGCCAGCGTGCCGCGATCACCCGCCGGGCCCGCCAGGCTGATGTGTCCCGCGGGCCAGTGCCGCCAGGGTGAGTGGCCCGGCGATGCCGTCAGCCTCCAGCCCCTGCCGCTCCTGGAACCGCCGCACCGCCGCCTCGGTGGCCGGGCCGAACAGGCCATCCGCGGCGAGTTCCCGGGGGGTGAGATCGAGAACCTGGCGCAGCGACTGCTGCAGTTGTGCCACCTCCACGCCGAGCATGCCGCGACGCAGCAGAGGTCCGTTGCCGAAACCGGCGGCGGGGGAGCGGTCGCAGGCCAGGGCCGTTGCCGGTCCCCAGAGCCCATCGACAGCCAGCGGGGCCTCGGGGTGATGGCGGTTCCACAGCTCCTGAAAGGCCCGCACCTGCAGGGCCCCCAGTTCCTCGCCGCCGCCCGTGTAATCGAAATGCACCGGGTCAAAGGCGCCGATCCAACGCCAGCCATGGCGCTCCAGCAGCGGCCTCCAGGCCTGGGCGTCGTCGATGTCGATTGCCAGCCCGCTGTTGTGGTTGCTCCGGGGCGGTGGCGCTGCCGCCATCACGCCGCAGAGCTGGCGCAGGTATTGCTGGTGCAGCACGTACTGCTGCATCGGCGTGCGCAGGGCGCTGTTGATCTGCAGCATCTGACCCCGCTCCTCCACGGCCCGCACCAGGGCTTGAAGGGCGCGGCGCTGCAGCCAGGGATTGTTGTGGGCACCGCTGACGCGGATCAGGGGATGATCGATCCGGGCCAGCAGACCGGGCCGCAGGCGGTGCAGCTCGGCGAGCACCTGCTCGGAGAGGCCGCGGATCAGGCCGGTGTCGCAGGCGGGGATGGTGGCGCCCACCGGCTGACCATGCGACGGGGCCGGCCGGCCTTGCAGCAGGGACTCACCGGCGCGCCAGGCGCTGGCGAAGGCCTCGAGGCCGTGGCTGCCGCCATTGACGGCACGGCGTGCCGCCGCGAGATCACCATCGGCCAGGGCGGCGCGGATGCGGGGCTCCCGTTCCTTCAGAAAGGAGGCCAGCAGCCGTGCTGCCGTATCCGGTTCATTGGCCAGTTCCGGCCGGGCGAGCAGATCAAGTCCGAGCCGTTCGCCGTGGCGCCGGTAGTTGTCACGGCCGGTGAGCTGCACGAAGCCGCGGCCCCGGTAAGCGGCCCCATCACCGGGGCCCTGGTTGCCCAGGTCGTTTCGGCCATCATAGAGGGCGTAGGGCGGCCCGTCAGCCGGCGTGTTCCAGATCGACACCTGCTCATCGATCGGCACGAATCCGCCGGTCTCCGCGCGGATCGTGGCAAGGGCCATCAGCGCCATCAGCGGATCCCCGAGCCCCTGCTCCGCCAGGGCCGCCAGCACCAAGGGCAGATGGGCTGCCAGTGCCGCTCGCTCGGCGCCGGGAAACAGCGGTGCGATGCGATCGGGCGTGAACAGGCTGGTGCCGGTGCCGGTGCCGGTGCCGTTGCTGTGTGCCGCCATGCTGAGCAGCGGTGATCAGCTCAGAGGTAGCAAGGGCGGGAATGGTGTGGCCAGAGGTCACTGTGATCCATCGCCAGGGCACCTGTCAGCTCTGATACATCGCCCCAGGTTCTGTGTTGACGCAACGCGCAACTGTGCACAGGTTTGAGGCTGATCACCTGTCCTTGTCATGCCTGAGTCCTTATTGCTTCAGGCCCTGCCTGATGCCTCCCTGTCGGGATTCCCGGCCGAGATGGTGCCTCTGGTGGCCCATCTCATCGGTGCCCTGGCCATTCTGGTGGTGGGCTGGATCGTGGGCGGCCTGCTGGCGCGCCTGGTGCGCTCGCTGCTGCGCCGCTTCTCCTTTGACAACCGCCTTTCTGCCGCGGTGCCCAGCGGTGCCCTGCCGGCGGCCGGCATCCGCCTCGACCGGTTGCTGGCAGCTGTGGTGTTCTGGGTGGTGATGGTGCTGGCGGTGGTGGCGGCACTGAATGTGCTGAAGCTCACCACTGTTTCCGAACCGCTCAATCAGTTTCTCAACCAGATCTTTGCGTTCCTGCCCAAGCTCGGCGCGGCCCTGCTGCTGGCGGCGGTGGGCTGGGTTGTGGCAGTCCTGGCACGCACGGCCCTGCTGGGAGCCACGCACAAACTGAACCTGGATCAGCGTCTGTTCGAGGGGGACCCTGAGGACGGAGCCGCCCCTGCCCTGGCGGTGAGCGGTGCCCTGGCGGATGTGGTGTTCTGGCTGGTGCTGCTGTTCTTCCTGCCCCTGGTGCTGAATGCCCTGAATCTGGGCGCCCAGGTCACCCCGGTGGTAAATCTGTTCGACACGTTCCTGTCGGCTCTGCCGCGGCTGTTCAAGGCTGGGGTAATCGCAGCGGTGGGCTGGTTCCTGGCCCGCATCGTGCGCACGATCGTGGTGAACCTGCTCGCCGCCACCGGCGTCGACCGGGTCGGCGCGGAGTTCGGCCTTGATCCCGAACGGGGCGCCCAGTCGCTCTCCTGGCTGGTGGGCACCCTGGTGTTTGTGCTGATCCTGATCCCCACGGCCACGGCCAGCCTCGATGCACTGGCCATTCCGGCAGTGTCGGGCCCTGCCACGGCGATGCTCGACCGCATCCTCACGGCCCTGCCCCAGATCTTCACCGCCGCCCTGATCCTGGTGGCGGGCTTCGTGCTGGGCCGCTTCAGTGGTCAGCTGGTGGCCAGGCTGCTGGCGGGCATCGGTTTTGACGGGATCTTCCGCTGGCTCGGCATGCCGGATCTGGTCCCCGCCGCGCCCGGGGAGCTGGCTGGCGCGCAGCGCTCGCCTTCCGATGTGCTCGGGGTGGTGACGCTCGTTGGCATTCTTCTGTTCGCCTCGGTGGCGGCCACCAATGTGCTGGCTCTGCCTGCCCTCACCGAGGTGATGCAGGGCCTGCTGAAGCTCTTCGGTCAGATCCTGGTCGGGCTGGTGGTGTTTGCGGTAGGTCTTTATCTGGCCAATCTCGCCGCCCAGCTGGTGCGCAGCTCCGGTGGCAGCCAGGCGCTGCTGCTGGCTCGCACCAGCCGGGTGGCGATCGTGATCTTCACCGGCGCGATGGCTCTGCAGCAGATCGGGGTTGCCCCAAGCATCGTCAACCTGGCCTTTGGGTTGCTGCTGGGATCGGTGGCTGTCGCTGCAGCCGTCGCTTTCGGCCTCGGCGGCCGTGAGGTGGCTGCGGAGCAGCTGCGCGACTGGATTCGCTCCAGCAAGGAGGGGAACGGCTAAGTCGGTGATGGGGGGGCGTTGAGGGCTGGTGGGCTCAGCCCTCGCTCACCCCCTCAATCTTGTCCTCGATTTGCTGATACAGCTCCTGCAGCTGGGCGATGTTCTCATCGCTGGTCTCCCAGTAGCCGCGGCCGTTCACCTCCAGCAGGGTGCCGACGATGCGGCGGAAGCTGTGGGGGTTGAGGTCCATCAGCCGCTGGCGCATTTCCGGGTCGTTGATGAACGTGTCGTTGGCCTCCTCGTACACAAAGTTGTCGACCGCGCCGCTGGTGGCACTCCAGCCCAGGGTGAAGTTGAGGCGCTTGGCGACCTCGCGCACGCCCTCGTAGCCGCTGTTGAGCATGCCCTCATACCACTTGGGGTTGAGCAGCTTGGTGCGGGAATCGAGGCGGATGGTTTCGCTCAGGGAGCGCACCTGGGCATTGGCGGTGGTGGTGTCGGCGATGTAGCTCGCCGGCGCCTTGCCGTCGTCGCGCAGGCCCTGGATCAGCTTGGTGGGATCGGAATCGAAGTAGTGGCTCACGTCAGTGAGCGAGATCTCGGCTGAATCCAG